>NZ_JAROCA010000006.1 GCF_030732005.1 Tigheibacillus jepli
TCAAAGAGCAATAGATCATTGATATCCCAAGGGTTAATCCCTTGTTTATCAACTATATTTATTTTAGTACGAGGAGGAAATAACATTGTTGGTATCATTGAACTGGTTGAACCAGTATGTGGATTTGGAAGGAATTTCGCCCGAAGATTTGGCAGAAAAAATCACAAAATCGGGAATTGAAGTGGATCACATTGAACACGTTGCAGAAAAGCATACGAATGTTGTTGTTGGCTACGTTGTTTCTTGTCAAAAACATCCCAATGCGGATAAATTGAATCTTTGCGAGGTCGATGTAGGAGAAGCGGAAAATCTGCAAATTATTTGCGGTGCTCCAAACGTTGCACAAGGACAAAAAGTGGCGGTTGCAAAGCCGGGAGCAAGGTTGCCAGGCGGTGTGAAAATAAAAAAAGCAAAACTGCGTGGCATTATATCAAATGGCATGATTTGCTCTTTGCAAGAATTAGGTTTGGATGAAAAGTTTATTCCGAAAAAATTTGCAGACGGCATTTATGTTTTTCCGGAAGATACCCAAATCGGTGACCCTGTCGATCGTTTATTAAATTTGAATGACACCATTTTGGATCTGGATTTAACCGCAAACCGGTCAGATTGCTTAAGCATGATTGGAGTTGCTTATGAAGTAGCAGCTATTTTGGATCGTCCTGTTAAACTGCCAGAACCGAAAGTGGATATGGTCTCGGAAAAAGCAGCAGATGATGTGCATGTGGACATTGAAGCCGACGATCTATGTAAATACTATGCTGCTTTTGTGATTAAAGATGTAAACATCACGGCTTCTCCATTATGGATGCAAAATTATTTACAAGCTGCAGGTATCCGTCCAATCAATAATGTTGTCGATATTACGAACTATGTGCTGATTGAATATGGGCAGCCGCTTCATGCATTTGATTATGACCGACTGCAAAGCGACCGGATTCTCGTGCGCCGCGCAGAAGATGGGGAAAAGATTGTGACACTAGATGATGTGGAAAGAACATTAACCAGCGAAAACCTTCTGATTACAAATGGCAGCAAACCTGTCGCACTTGCAGGTGTAATGGGCGGGGCAAACACCCAGGTGCAAGAAGATACGCGAACCATTTTGCTGGAAGCAGCATATTTTGATCCATCAACTGTACGCACGACTGTAAAAGCAACCGGGCTGAGAAGCGAATCAAGCACAAGGTTTGAAAAGGGTGTCGACATGGCACGTGTGAAAGAAGCTGGTCTGAGGGCTTGCCAGTTGCTGGAACAATATGCAAACGGCAAGGTAATGGACGGAATTGTGGAAGCCGGCGAGTTGGAAATACAACCGGTTAAAATCGAATTGGATGTTTCCGGAGTAAATGAGCGGCTTGGTACAGCAATCGAAAAATCCAAAATTGAAAAGATCCTGCAACGCTTGCAATTTGATTTTGAAACCACTGGGGAATATTTTACAGTATATGCGCCAAGCAGACGTGGGGATGTGCATATTTATGAAGATATGCTGGAAGAAATTGCGCGTATCTATGGATATGACAATCTGCCTTATACATTGCCAAAAGGTGCATCTCAGGCAGGTTCACTGACCGCTGTGCAGCAATTGAAACGCAAAATAAAACGGTATTTGCAAGGTGTCGGATTGATGGAGACTGTTACGTATTCACTGACTAACGAGGAAAATGTCACACAGCTGGTAAGCCCTGAGGTGCGTTCTGAGGATCCCAAACCGATTTCTGTCGCCATTCCTATGACAGAGGATCATCGCTATCTGCGCTTAAGCATTTTGCCCGAGTTGTTGGAGACGATTTCCTATAATTTGGCACGCAAACAAGTTAATCTGGCTTATTATGAAATGGGCAGTGTGTTCATCACGAAGGAAGAAACGCTGACACAACAGCCATTGGAGCAGGTTCGCCTTTCCGGTGCGCTTTGTGGCAACTGGGTACAAAATGAATGGCAGCAGGAGATCAAAAAAACAGACTTTTATGTTGTGAAAGGAATCGTGGAGGGACTGTTTGAATATTTAAGGCTTGATTTGGAATTCTCTCCAGCAGCACTTCCTGATATGCATCCGGGACGATGTGCTGTATTGAAGTGCAATGGGAAGGAAATCGGTTTTATTGGCCAAATTCATCCACAGTTGGCTAAAGAAAAGGATCTAAAAGAAACCTATGTATTTGATCTAAATCTGGATGAAATCATTACGCAGCATCATCAAGAACCGGTTTATCATGAAATCAGCAAATATCCGGCTGTAACAAGGGACGTTGCATTTGTACTAACCGATGATGTGCTGGCAGGCGATGTCAAAAAAGTTATAGAAGAAGCGGGCAAGCCACTCGTTAAGCAAATACACGTATTTGATGTGTATAAGGGAGAAAAACTGGATGCCGGCAAAAAATCACTGGCGTACAATATTACCTTCCAGGATCCGGAAAAAACGCTGAAAGACGAAGAAGTGGAAGCGAACTTTAACAAAATCATCAAGTCCGTTGAGGAAAAATTTGCCGCAACCATTCGTTCGTAATAGATAGCAGCAGAAATAACAGACACTGGGATGCTCTAGGAGTGATCAAAAAGCATGGTACATCCGCTAAAAGGCAGGTACCATGCTTTTGTTCTTTTCATGATTTTTACCGAATTAAATTCGCATTCAACCTCGTCTTAGCATGCTTTACAACAATCTCTTCCCTTTTTTCGTATTTGCGAAGTGAACTTTTGCACAAGCATCCAAATATGCTTCACCATGAGCGGCAATGATTTTTGCGATCGTTTCGTCAACCATGCTGGAGGCACCTTTGGGCAGTTGCATACCAACCTTCTCTGAAAGCTTCTCCATTTCCTGCAAAAATGCGTTTCTGGCCAATATGGATCCAGTGGCAACCGCAATAGAATAACTCTCTGCCTTTGTCATGAAATAAGTGTTGTTTTGCAATGAGAGACTTTCCGATACAATATACCGTTTAAAAACGGCAGGCTCACAAAACTGGTCGATAAGAATGCCGTCCAGCTGCGATTCTCCAATTTCTTCAACCAGTTCGTTAATGGCTTGTTGATGCAAAACCCCTTTCATTTTTCCTTGTGACCAGCCCTGCTTTTGTAATTGGTTGTATTTTTCATTTGACAGAATCAATACGCGATTGGGGACGTTCATCCGGATGATTGCTGCGGCAAGCCGTTTAATGGCATCGTCTGTAAGGGCTTTGGAATCCTTGACGCCAATTTTCTTTAGCAAAGGAATATTTTCTTTGCTTACATAGGCAGCGGCGACCGTAATTGGTCCGAAATAATCACCTGTACCTGCTTCGTCTGTTCCAATATGGCTATTTGAAAATAAATCGTCCGGCGGAAGCAACACTCCTTTTTTCTTTGCAACTGTTTTGTAGGAAAGCTCGCCAGTTTCTGCTGCTGTCCATTTTTCTACCTCTGTTTCAGGTGATTTTCCCTGAAACAAAACCTTACCCGAACGGTATGCGGTAATTGTTGCGCCGCTTGTTTTTGCCCGAAACACTGCTCCTTGAGGAACGGAAACGAGTTTTTGTTCATAATATGTTTTCATCTGCTGAATTTTTTCTTGAGATAATTGCAATACAAATTGTCCCAAACCTATCTCTCCAATCTATGATATGACTATAGCAAAAAGTGGGTACAAATGGAATCCAAAATGGCAAAAAGTGAACAGTTCCCTAAATGCCTGTCTTCATGTTAATATAAGTATGTATTACGATTTATAACAGCATTCGACATTGTTTGTGTCACAATTGAAATTGATGCCAATATGAATAATCATAGCGTTTAATAATTGTACTTTTATGGGAGGAATTCTTGTGTCCGGCGAAAAAAAACGGATTACAGTAGATATACATAATCGGTCATATACGGTTGTTGGTACGGAATCGGAAAGCCATGTGAAGCTGGTTGCCAGTCTCGTTGACCAGAAAATGAAAGAAATCCAGCAGATGAATCAAAGCCTGGATACGACGAGTCTTGCCGTTTTAACGGCTGTCAATGCCGTGAACGATTATATGAAACTAAAAGAAGAGTATGCAACCTTGCTAGGTTCGCTGAAAGGGAAAGAGGATAAGTAGCATATGGTCAGTTTGCTTTTAATTATTTTACTGCTATTTGGGTTCTTCATGGGGATGAAAAGAGGACTCGTATTGCAAATGCTCCATTTTATCGGCTTTATTATTTCCTTTGTTTTGGCAGCGATGTATTATGACGACCTCGCCAGCAAGCTGTCGATGTGGATACCATACCCGAATACATCAGATCCGGGCTCATTGGCGGCATTTTTACAATCAGCGCCTGTTGAGCAGGCATTTTACAATGCAGTGTCGTTTGCAATTATCTTTTTCGCTGTGAAAATTATCGTGCAAATCATTGCCTCTATGCTTGACTTTGTTGCATCGCTACCGATATTGCATTCGGTAAATAAATTGCTTGGAGCCGTATTCGGATTTTTGGAAGTTTACTTGCTTTTGTTTATCGTGCTATTTATTCTGGCTTTGACACCGGTTGATTCTATCCAGCATTGGGTAAACAATTCTTCAGTAGCATTGTTCATTATTGAGGACACACCATACCTATCGGGGAAAATTCAGGAGCTGTGGTTTGCAAAAATCGATTCTATCATGCACATCTAATATAATTGGACTGATTCGCATGGTTAGGCATACAATAGGCTGACCGCCGTGAGAATTGGTCTATTTTTCATAGAATGGAAATAGGTGAATATAGATGGCTATCAATAAAAAAGACGTTATAAGATTACTGGAACAAATTGCGGTGTATCTGGAATTAAAAGGGGAAAATAGTTTCAGAGTTGCCGCGTATAACCGGGCTGCACAAGCCTTGGAACGCGATGATCGTTCCTTGGCAGAAATAGATGATTTTACGAAGATAAAGGGAATTGGAAAAGGAACAAATACCGTTATCGAGCAATATATTCGAGAAGGAAAATCGGAAACATTGCAACAGCTCAAAGAGGAAGTGCCACAAGGTTTGATTCCGCTACTTCAAATACCAGGACTTGGCGGCAAAAAGCTGGCACGGCTTTATCAGGAATTGCAGGTTACGGATGCAGCTTCTTTGAAAGAGGCATTGGAAAATAAACAAGTTGAGAACTTGCCGGGATTCGGCAAAAAATCCGCGGAAAAACTGCTCACGGCGCTGCACCAGATTGGTAAGCGTCCGGAACGATTGCCCATTGCATTCGTACTGCCGATTGTTCAAGACATTGAAGCGTATTTGGCAACCATCCCGCAAATCAAAAGGTTTTCTGTTGCCGGCAGTGTACGCAGAATGAAAGAGACTGTCAAGGATATAGATTTTATCATTGCTACAGATGAACCCGATGTAGTCGCGGAAAAATTACTGCAAATGGAAAATGTAAAAGAAATAATCGGCAGCGGAGTAACAAAAACATCCGTTGTACTGGAAGCGGAATTTGATATTAATGTCGATTTTCGCTTGGTTGCAAGCGACGAATTTGCAACAACGCTTCATCATTTTACCGGTTCCGCCGAACATAATGTCCATATGCGGCAACTTGCCAAAACACAGGGCGAAAAAATCAACGAGTATGGTGTGGAAAACGAAAAAAGCGGAAAAATAGCTACCTTTTCCAGTGAACAGGATTTTTATCACCACTTCGGCCTGCAATTTATCCCCCCTGAGTTAAGAGAGGATACAGGAGAGATAGAAGCATTTGCGGGAAGTGAAAGTAGCAAAGAATTGCTCGATTTGTCACACATACGTGGGGACTTGCATATGCACACAACCTGGAGTGATGGCGCGCAATCATTGGAAGAAATGGTGCAGGCTGCCCGCGACAAAGGTTATGCGTATATTGCCATTACAGACCATTCCAAATTTCTTCGTGTGGCAAACGGACTTGATGAGTCAAGATTGCGCAAACAAAGAGAAGAAATTGAGCGGTTAAATGAGAAGTATGATGATTTTCAAATTTTTGCTGGCGTTGAGATGGACATCCTTCCTGATGGGACATTGGATTTCTCCAATGAATTCCTGCAAGAGTTGGACTTTGTAATTGGTGCGATTCATTCCAGTTTTGGCCAATCACAGGACAAAATAATGAATAGGCTATATGCTGCAATGGACAATCCGTATGTATCGCTAATTGCACATCCAACAGGGAGATTGATTGGCAAAAGAGCTGGGTATGCTGTTGATATGGAAGGACTCATTGCACATGCAGCGGAAACGAAAACAGCGCTAGAAATCAACGCTAATCCAAACCGGCTGGATCTTAGCGCTACTTGGGCAAGAAAAGCGCAAGAAAAAGGCGTGCTGCTGGCAATTAATACAGATGCGCACCGTTTTTCCATGCTTGATGACATGAAATACGGCGTTGCAACAGCCAGGAAAGGCTGGATTGAAAAAGATACGGTAATGAATACGTGGCCGCTTGAAAAAATTACAGCCTTTTGCAAGCAGTGCCCGTAAGTTGATATCGTGACAAAGGGGCAACAATGATGAATAAACGGGTTTTACGTGTGTTGGAATATCCAAAAGTCATAGAAGTATTGCGCGAACAAGCACAGACGAAACTGGGCAAAGACTTGGTTTCTTCGTTAGCTCCGTCTGAGGATATTGAACGCATTAACCAAATGCAAGATGAAACGGATGAGTCCGCACAAATTCTAAGGTTGAACAAAGCAGTCCCATTGGGAGGCATCTTTGATATTCGGCCCGGAGTGAAGCGAAGCGTAATCGGAGGAACACTGAGCATACACGAATTGCTGGACATTGCCAGTACTGTTTATGCAGGCAGGCAAGTAAAGCTCTTTTTCGAGAATATTGAACAAGATTTGCCGATTTTAAAAGGTATGACGGAAAACATTGTGTCTTTACGGGATTTGGAAACGCAAATCAGAGGTTGCATTGACGAGCACGGGCATGTAACGGACAGTGCTTCCGCGAAACTGCGTAGTATACGTACAACCATTCGAACAAATGAAAGCCGTATTCGTGATAAACTGAATGAATATACAAAGACAAAAAGCAAAATGCTTTCCGACGCAATTATTACTATTCGAAATGATCGATATGTCCTGCCTGTTAAGCAAGAATACAAAGCTACTATCGGTGGAATTGTACACGACCAGTCCGCTTCCGGGCAAACACTTTTCATGGAACCGCGGGCTGTGGTGGAATTGAATAACCAACTGCAGGAAGCAACGTTGGAGGAAAAAAGGGAAATAGATAAGATACTGCGTGAATTGACCGGGTATGTTGCCAAAAATGAATCGGATCTAAATGCCAATATGGAAATTCTGACGAAAATAGATTTCATTACTGCCCGTGGAAAATTGGCAATGAAAATGAAAGCTGCAAAGCCCATGATGAATAACAGAGGCTATATCCGTATGCAGCGGGCGCGCCACCCGCTTATCAGTCTGGACAAGGTAGTAGCCAATGATGTAGAAATTGGCAAGGATTATACTTCTATTGTCATTACCGGTCCGAATACAGGTGGAAAAACCGTGACATTGAAAATGATCGGATTATGTGTACTGATGGCACAATCCGGTTTACAAGTTCCGGCACTTGACGGCTGTGAACTTGCGGTATTTCGTCAAGTTTTTGCAGACATAGGCGACGAACAGTCGATTGAACAAAACCTAAGTACTTTTTCTTCGCATATGACCAACATTGTGCAAATTATTAACAAGGTAGATGAGAAATCGCTTGTGCTATTCGATGAGCTCGGTGCCGGCACCGATCCACAGGAAGGCGCTGCACTCGCAATGGCAATTTTGGATGAAACGATTGGTCGCGGGGCAAGGGTGATTGCAACCACCCACTATCCCGAACTGAAGGCATATGGGTACAATCGGCAACATGTAATCAATGCATCGATGGAATTTGATGTCAATACATTGCAGCCAACATATCGCTTGCTGATTGGCATTCCGGGACGAAGTAATGCATTTGAAATATCCCAGCGACTCGGTTTAAGCAACAATATTATCACCCATGCAAAAAAATTGATCGGGACAGATTCCAAAAGTGTTGAAAATATGATCGCGGCGTTGGAACAAGCGCAAATTGGTGCCCAAAAGGAATACGAAAAATCTCATGAAATTCTTTTGGAGAGCGAACAGCTTCATGAACAATTGCAGCGAGAGTGGCAAAAATTCAAAGACAAGCGAGAAAATTTGTATAAAAAAGCGGAAGATAAAGCGAAGAAAGCTGTCGATAAAGCACGTGAACAGGCTGAGAAAATTGTTGCAGAAATTCGTGACATGCAAATAGATGCCCAATTAAAAGAACATAAATGGATTGAGGCAAAGAAGTCATTGGATGACGCATTGCCACAATTGACGGAAAAGACGCCGGAAAAAGCACATCCGAAAAGGAAAAAGGAAGTCAGTTTCCAGCCCGGTGATGATGTCAAACTCACTTCACTGGATCAGCAAGGTACGATTGTCGAAAAAGTAAACGACAGTACCTATTTGGTACAAATTGGCATCATGAAAATGAAAGTAAAAAGCAGTGATATGCAATTGCTCAAAAAGAAAAAACAGGAATATGCCGAACCGCTTGCAACGGTAAAAGGCTCCGGCTATCATGTTCGGCCGGAACTTGATTTGAGAGGTGAACGATACGAAGATGCATTGCACCGACTTGAAAAATATTTGGATGATGCCATGCTCGCCGGCTATCAACGCGTCTCGATTATACATGGCAAGGGAACGGGTGCTTTGCGCAATGGCGTGGTGGATTATTTGAAAAATAATCGAGCCGTAACTGGATTTCGCAGTGGCGCGGCAGGTGAAGGCGGAAGCGGCGTTACCGTTGTTGATTTGAAATAATAGCGGTGACGAAAATCAACGCTGCTTCTAAGCGATTGTTGCTTTTCACTGGTGATGAATATAAATATTAGTTGAAATAAAATCCAAAGTAGTTACTGTTCTTATTGGCGCTGCTTTCCCTTGACCCCCATCACCAGGCTTACTTATTTAAAACAATAACAAAAGGAACTTGGTGAAGCTCTTATGTCATCGCAAATGGAATACACTCGCTTTTCACGGGCGGCTGGTGAGCCTCTTTTCCCGTAGGACAAGGAAAGCTTCGGCAGCGTTACATCGCACGCAGAAAAAGTGGTTTTCTTTTTCAAGGAAGTGCTTTTCTTCCGAGGAAACTGAAGCCGTGCCCATGAAAGGCGAAATATTCTGTCGTAGCGTATGCACACTTATCCTAATAGGAACAGGAAAATAATAAAAATCCAAATAATGCTACGTGTAATTTATATCAAATGGCAATAATTTGTGCGAAAAGAAGCAAAACAAAGGATAACCCAGCCATGAATGAAAGGCGGAGAATGTGATGGAAGGCTTTTGGGAAAATTTATATGTGGCGACATTTGCCAGGTACACAGTCGTAATTTTATGTTCCATTGTGTTTCTTGCAGTATTTGAATTGGTGACAGCTTATAAAAACTGGGAAGAAATCAGAAGGGGAAATCTGGCTTGTGCCCTGGCTACCGGGGGTAAAATTTTTGGGATCGCGACGATTTTTAGGTATTCCATCGAGCATCATGATTCCCTGCTGCAAAGTATTGGTTGGGGCGGTTTTGGTTTTTTATTACTTCTCGGCGGGTATTTTCTGTTTGAATTTTTAACCCCTACATTCAAAATTGATAAGGAAATTGGTGATGGCAATCTTGCAGTCGGATTTATTTCGATGATGATATCTGTTGGTCTGTCGTATGTGATCGGTGCAAGTATTATTGCGGGATAGGAGCAAACACAAATGGAAACATTAGCAAAAATTTTAATTGTTGTAGCCTTTTTATTTATTGTCATTGGGATTGTTTATTTGATTTAATTTCCCTAAATGAGAAAATAAGTTTCAAAAAATAGCAATAAGTCGGTATAATGGATGTAATCAATAAAAAAGGGAGGAAAAGAGAATGGTCGATCAAAAACCTTGGTTGAAATTTTATCCAAAAGAAATACCGGCTTCCATTTCATACGATGAAAAGCCGCTCTATGCATTTTTAGAGGAAGCAGCTTTAATGTACAAGGAAAAGAAAGCGCTTCATTTCATGGGGAAGGAATTATCATTCGAAGAGGTTTTCAAGCAAGCGAAACAGATGGCAAACTTTTTACAATATGTAGGTGTACAAAAAGGTGATCGTGTTGCAATCATGCTGCCTAATAGTCCACAATCCGTTATTAGCTATTATGGCGCTTTGATGGCAGGTGCTACGGTTGTACAAGTGAATCCTCTTTATAAGGAAAGGGAACTGGCATACCAGTTGAATGATTCCGGTGCTGTTGTCCTTATTTGCCTGGATATGCTATTGCCAACAGTCACTGCTGTACGCCCTGATACATCCTTAAAGCAGTTGATTGTTACCGGCGTAAAGGACTATCTTCCGTTTCCCAAAAATGTTATCTATCCGTTTATCCAAAAGAAACAAACAAATGTCGTCATTGATTTGGAAGAAACAGATGACACACACAGCTGGAAGGAAATTATGAAAAATAGTTCTGCTGAATACAAGGAAATCGCAATCGACCCAAAAGAGGATTTGGCCCTGTTACAATATACGGGAGGGACAACAGGCTATCCAAAAGGCGTGAAACTGACGCATTATAATTTGGTAGCAAATGTGCAGATGATCCAGGCCTGGATATATAAATCGAAGCCGGGTGAAGAAATTGTCCTTGGTATTTTGCCGTTTTTCCATGTGTATGGGATGACTGCCGTAATGAACTTATCTATCATGTTTGGAAGCAAAATGATATTGCTGCCTAAATTTGATGCGCAAGAAATGCTGAAAACAATTGACAAATTAAAACCGACCATATTTCCGGGTGCACCTACCATTTATGTCGGACTTTTAAATCATCCAAATTTGCATAAATACGATCTATCTTCCATCGAGGCTTGCATTAGTGGTTCGGCACCGTTACCACGAGAGGTACAGGATAAATTTGAGGAAGTAACCGGAGGAAAACTCGTCGAGGGCTATGGACTGTCCGAAACGTCCCCGATTACGCATGCCAACTTTGTCTGGGATAAACGTATCAATGGAAGCATCGGTGTACCGTGGCCTGATACAGATGCGAAAATTGTTGACATGGAAACGATGGAGGAAGCAAAAATCGGTGAGGTTGGTGAACTGGCTGTAAAAGGGCCGCAAGTAATGAAAGGATATTGGAACAGGCCAGATGAAACCGAAAACGTATTGAAGGATGGCTGGCTGTTTACCGGCGATTTAGGCTATATGGATGAAAATGGCTATTTTTATATTGTCGATCGTAAAAAGGATGTCATCATTGCAGGTGGCTACAATATTTATCCGCGTGAAGTGGAAGAGGTTCTATATGAACATGAAGCTGTAATGGAAGCAGCTGTAGTCGGAATACCTGATGCCTATAGGGGAGAAACGGTTAAAGCGTATATCGTCTTAAAAGAGGGACATCATGTAACGGAGGAAGAATTAAATACATTTTGTCGAAAAAATCTTGCCGCGTACAAGGTTCCACGAAAGTATGAATTTCGTCAAGAATTGCCGAAAACCACAGTTGGTAAAATATTGAGAAGACAGTTAGTAGACGAAGAAAGGCAAAGAGGCAGTCAGGAAGCAAAAGCGAACTTATAGAAAATGTGACAAGCTGTTTGTTGACAATTATAAATTGTATAGGTATTATATAAAATGAATGATGACTCATTCATTTTATGAAGGTTAAAGGAGAACGTCATGAAGAAAAACAAGCCTAAATACAATACGATAATTGAAGCGGCTGTTGAGGTAATTGCCGAAAATGGGTATCACGGTTCACAGGTTTCCAAGATCGCCAAAAAGGCTGGTGTTGCTGACGGCACCATATACCTGTATTTTAAAAACAAAGAGGATATTCTCGTTTCCGTTTTTGAAGAAAAAATGGGGCAGTTTATCGAAGAAATCAAAGCGGCCATTACAAGCAAGGCAAATGCAAACGAGAAATTGCTTACTTTGATTGAGATGCATTTTGAGCAGCTGGCAGCAAACCACCACCTGGCAATTGTTACACAGCTGGAATTGCGTCAATCCAATTTAGGCTTGCGTATGCAAATTAACCGGGTACTGAAACCATACCTGGATGTGATTGATGCAGTCATTGAACAAGGAATTGGAGAAGGACTGTATGAGGCAAGTCTGAATCGGAGGTTGGTCAGACAAATGATTTTTGGTACATTGGATGAAATGGTAACAAACTGGGTCATGAAAGAAGAAAAATATGATTTGGTAGCGCAGGCACCGGATGTCCATCGACTGCTAATCAAAGCGTTAAAATCTTGAGTGGAATAATGTCAATGGTACAAAGGGTCAGAATTCTGTTACAATAAGCATGAAGGGGGAAAGCGGTTATGCTGTCTTATGAAAAAACGGACCATATAGCAAGGTTGACATTAAATAACCCGCCTGCCAATGCACTTTCCAGCACAATGCTGAACGAGCTTGCTGACAGATTGGATAAAATTGAAAAAGATCAAACCATTAAGGTGGTATTGATTAAAGGAGAGGGCAGATTTTTTTGTGCCGGGGCAGACATAAAAGAATTTACTGCCCTCCAGCAGGCATCCGACTTTGAAGAATTATCCAAACAAGGTCAAAGGCTTTTTGACCGCATGGAAAATTTTTCAGTTCCAATCATTGCTGCCATACATGGGGCGGCACTGGGCGGCGGTCTGGAAATGGCGATGGCATGCCACATCCGGTATGCGAGTGAGAATGCAAAACTTGGCCTTCCTGAAATGAATTTGGGGATTATACCGGGGTTTGCAGGTTCACAGCGGCTGCCACGTTATGTGGGAAATGCCAAAGCATATGAAATGATACTTAGCGGAGCGCCAATCAGTGGAAAAGAGGCTGTTGCTTTTGGTCTTGTCAATAAAGCGCTTACAGAAGATGTGCTGTTTTCAGAGGCTGAAAAACTGGCGTCTATGATTGCGGAAAAAAGCAAACCGGCCATTCAGCGAATCATGCAGCTTATCCCGTATGCCAACACAACAGCCTTTGCCGACGGTTCCAATGCCGAGGCGAAAGCATTTGGCGAAATTTTCGGATCTGATGATGCAACAGAGGGTATTCAAGCATTTTTGGAAAAGCGCAAGCCGATTTTTACAGATAAATAGATTCAGGGGAGGAAAACAAGATGAACATTTACGTATTGCTCAAAAAAACATTTGATACCGAGGAGAAAATCGCTGTCACTAACGGCGAAATCGATTCTGATGGTGTAGAGTATATCATCAACCCTTATGATGAATATGCAGTGGAAGAGGCTATCAAACAGCGAGATGCACACGGTGGTGAGGTCACCGTCGTTACTGTTGGTGATGAGGATAGTGAAAAACAGCTGCGAACTGCATTGGCAATGGGTGCAGATAAAGCTGTTCTCATCAATACTGAAGATGATCTGGAAGATGGGGATCAATTTACAACTGCAAAAATATTGGAAGCTTACTTGGAGGATAAAGAAGCCGATTTAATATTGGCCGGAAATGTGGCTATTGATGAAGCGAGCGGGCAGGTTGGCCCCCGTTTGGCTGAACGACTCGGGATTGCTTGCGTAACGACGATTACAGGTTTGGAAATAGATGGTGACCTTGCAAAGATTGACAAGGATGTTGAAGGGGATGTAGAAAAACTGGAAGTGAATTTACCACTCCTGGTTACTTGTCAGCAGGGACTGAATGATCCGCGCTATCCTTCTTTGCCAGGTATTATGAAGGCAAAGAAAAAACCACTGGAAGAATTGGAGATTGATGACTTGGATTTGGAAGAGGATGACCTGGAACCGAAAACGAAAACGGTTGACATTTTCCTGCCTCCCGAAAAAGAAGCAGGACGTGTGTTGGAAGGTGAAATCGCCGACCAGGTAAAAGAACTTGTATCATTACTTAGAAATGAAAAGAAAGTATTGTAATTCGCACAGAGAGGGGAAAAGGCAATGAGCGACAAAATATTGGTAATCGGTGAAATGAGAGACGGAACGTTACGAAATGTTTCTTTTGAGGCAATTGCTGCAGCAAAGAAGATAGATGACCAAGCAGAAATAGTGGGCGTTGTTTTAGGTGATGAAGATTTGGAAGCGCAAGCAACCGAAATGATTTATTATGGCGCCGATCGGGCAGTTGCATTGAAAAATGAAAAGCTGAAATTATATACCCCGGAAGGTTACTCCCAAGCACTAATGCGTGTAATTGAAAAAGAAGCACCAGCAGGTATTGTGATGGGGCACACGGCAGCCGGCAAGGATCTGACACCAAAAATTGCAAGCAAGCTTGGTACGGGACTCATTTCCGATGTGACTGAAATTGAATCAGACGGTGATCAGCCTGTATTTATCAGACCGATTTATTCGGGAAAAGCTTTTGAGAAGAAAGTGATTACGGACGGCATTACATTTGTTACAATCCGACCGAACAATATAGCTGCTCTAAAAGCGGATTCATCCAGAACTGGTGATGTGCTGGTTGAAGATGTGGAGATAACGGATTTGCGTACAGTGATAAAAGATGTTATACGGAAAGCTTCGGAAGGCGTGGACTTATCCGAAGCGAGTGTTATCGTATCCGGCGGTCGGGGAGTGAAGAGTGCCGATGGGTTCAAACCGCTTTATGAATTGGCCGAAGTGCTTGGAGGTGCAGTAGGAGCCTCCCGAGGTGCCTGTGATGCTGATTATTGTGATTACTCTTTGCAAATTGGTCAAACAGGCAAAGTGGTGACACCGGATCTATATATTGCCGTCGGGATTTCCGGGGCCATTCAGCACTTGGCAGGAATGTCCAATTCAAAAGTCATTGTCGCCATCAATAAAGATCCGGAGGCAAATATCTTCAACGTCGCCGATTATGGTATTGTCGGAGATTTGTTTGAAGTTATTCCGTTGCTAATTGAAGAAATTAAAGAAATAAAGAAAATCAATGCCTAAACGCCGAAAAAACGATTCAGCAGGAAATCTTGCTGAATTGTTTTTCTTTAGGAGGTATACGGGGATGCAGCGGGAATAAGCAAAGTATTAGGTAGGCAATACTATTGATGGTATACTTGCTTTAATGTTTGAAATTACATTGATTGTAAGAGGAGGAATATAGATGGCAATTGTACATGTAACTGACCAGACTTTTAACGAAGAAACTTCCGAAGGGCTTGTACTGGTAGACTTTTGGGCACCATGGTGTGGACCATGTAAAATGATTGCACCGGTATTGGAAGAAATTGATAGCGAAATGAGCGATAAAGTTAAAATCGCAAAGCTTGATGTGGATGAAAACCAGGAAACTGCCGGTCGTTTTGGCGTAATGAGTATTCCGACGTTACTCCTGTTCAAAGACGGCAATGTTGTTGACCAAGTCATTGGTTTCCAACCGAAAGAAGCATTGGAGGATTTAATCGACAAACATGCCTGATTGATTCCCGGTCCGATGTGACAATCCCCTGCCCTGCATGGCAAGGGATTGTTTTTTTGTTATAATGAATGACAAAGAGGCAAATAATGTACGAATCTCGTTGTGGAAGGGAGTTAGAACGATTGAATCAGACAATAAAAGAAAAACTGGCTATACTTCCTGCCCAGCCGGGTTGTTACTTGATGAAGGATAAACACGGAACCATCATTTACGTTGGTAAATCAAAAAAACTGAAAAATCGTGTAAGGTCTTATTTTACCGGCGCACATGACCGAAAAACGCAGCGGCTTGTTCAGGAAATAGCGGATTTTGAATACATCATAACCTCTTCCGAAATGGAAGCATTGATACTGGAAATGAATTTAATTAAAAAATATGATCCCAGATACAATGTCATGTTGAAGGACGATAAATCGTACCCCTATTTAAAAATCACTTCCGAACGGCATCCAAGGTTACTGATTACGCGTAAGGTAAAAAAAGATAAAGGAAAATATTTTGGTCCATATCCGAATGTATTGGCTGCCAGGGATACAAAAAAACTTCTGGATCGTCTTTACCCGCTTCGCAAATGCAATAATCCGCCCGGCAGGTACTGTCTTTATTATCATATGGGCCAATGTCTTGCATGCAGCGAAAATCCGCCGTCAGAGAAAGAATACAAAGAAATAATCCAAAATATTACTTCATTTCTCCATGGCGGGTATAAAGAAATTAAAAAATCACTTGTTGAAAAAATGAATAAAGCCAGTGAAGATTTGAATTTTGAGCGGGCATCGGAATACCGGGACCTGATTCGAAACATTGAAATTGTTATGGAACAACAAAAAATCATGCTCAATGATCATGCTGACCGTGACATTTTTGGCTATCATGTGGATAAAGGCTGGATGTGTGTGCAAGTATTTTTCGTACGGCAAGGGAAGCTGATTGAACGCAATGTATCCCTGTTCCCATTTTTCGATGAAGCGGAGGAAACATTTATTTCCTTTATTGGCCGCTTTTATTTGCATCGCAACCACCCAAAGCCGAAGCAAATATTGCTTCCTGTAGGAACAGATACCGAAATGTTGGAAAAGTTGCTTGACACGCATGTCACAACGCCGCTTAGAGGCAAAAAGAAAGAATTAGTAGAAATGGCAATGGAAAATGCGAAAGCCTCGCTTGTGCAAAAATTTTCGTTGATCGAACGTGATGAAGAGCGGACAATTATGGCAGTGGAAAGATTGGGAGAAATCCTGCAAATTGAGACGCCCCATCGGATTGAGACTTTCGATAACTCCAATATCCAGGGGAAGGATCCTGTTTCTGCCATGGTTGTATTCTCGGATGGCAAACCGGACAAAAAAGAGTACCGTAAATACAAGATCCGCAATGTCGAAGGGCCGGATGACTATGAAACAATGCGTGAAGTAATACGTCGACGCTATACAAGGGTATTAAAAGAAAATTTGCCACTGCCAGATCTGATTATTGTTGATGGGGGAAAAGGACAAATGCATGCTGCAATAGATGTCCTGGAAAATGAACTTGGGCTGGATATACCGCTATGCGGATTGGCTAAGGATGATAAGCACCGAACGAGTGAACTGCTATATGGCGACCCACCAGCAGTAGTAAACCTCTCGCGGAAATCACAAGAATTTTATCTAGTACAACGGATCCAAGATGAAGTACACCGATTTGCGATTACATTTCATCGCCAATTGCGCGGGAAAAATTTACTACGGTCCGAATTGGACAATATCCCGGGTGTAGGGACAAAACGAAGGAAATTGTTAATGCAGCATTTTTCCTCGATACAGGAGATAGGAAATGCAAGTATTGAAGATTTTAGGAAGTTGGGCATCCCTAAGAACATCGCTGAAGAAATTCTTGCATATTTAAATAGGCCGAAACAAGAAAACGGCGCCGTACATGATGCCGGCGTCAAGAGCAATCAGGAATAAGTAAGGTTAAACTTCATTCATTAGCGGTCTTACAGCAGGTTAATACCGCAATAAAAGGGCATAAACAAGGTGGTTAGTCTTGTTTATGCCCTTTTTTACAGGTGAAGAATGTATAAAATTAGGCTGTATTAATGTCATTTGCTATGACAGCCACGTCCGGCTCCAGCGCCCATCAACTAGCAGAGCTTTTTGATGGGACGAGTAACCGCAGTCCCAAAAGGTTTTGGGTGGGGAGAGTAACCGCAGTCCCAAATGGTTTTGGGTGGGACCAGTAATCGCAGTCCCAGAACGTCGCGCTTTTAGCCTGTAAGGGCGCTTGCGCCTTTGTTACCATCCCTTTTCTCCTAGACGGGATCCGTAAAATACACATGAAATTCTACCTGATGAATTTTATTGTTTACTTCATATGAGCATTCGCAGACTTTTTCATAGATTAACTCCAGTGCTTCTGCCAAAAACCCCGATTCAAGCTGAAATTCTGTTGGAATCTTTGCATCAATGCGTTGCACAACAGCATCTGCCAGCAAATAAAATATTACTTCTTTTCTCTTTTCCTTGACTAATTCCAGACTGCCCCAGCCCATTGCCGCAAAGAAGGTTACCAAATCATCCAAGCTACTGATAGAAAATTTTCTTGCAAGTTTTTTTCCCATAAAATAAAGCAAAGCGTCCTTTTCGTTCCCAAGTAATTCGGGAAGTCCGATATATCGTAATATGTCATAGCCCGCACCGGGTGACTGTAGCTGGTCAAGCAAGGAGACTTGCAGCAGTTCCTTTTTTTTCGACATGAAAGTCATCCTTTCTTATGTATACCCTAACAATTAAACAAAACGATTCAGTATAAAGATACTAATATATTATCTATTGAAAATAGTGAATGTGCAACCATCAATTTTAAAATAGAGCTAATTCCAATGTCCTTAAAATAGCAAGCGTGATTGTTAAAAATATTGATACAGCAAGCAATTACCCAGACACATTGGTTAACTTTTGAAATAATATCCCTTTTCTTGACGCTATCGGCCTTAAGAAGTACAATAAACATGTCACAAATTGTACATTTTCGACGCGGTAAAAACGGTAGCGTTTTTACTTGTATTACTGCGGCAGTATCACGTTGAATGAAGAAGTACAGAGGTGCATTATTACTTAACTGAGGGGGGTAACACATTGTCGAAGCATCCTGAATTTTTTTGGAAAAGGTTACATTCATTATCGGGATTGATTCCGGTCGGTCTCTTTCTGCTTGTTCACTTGACCGTGAACTATTTTGCTGTGTATGGAGAAGAAAAATTTAATGGAGCAACCGAATTCATGGAGAGCCTGCCGTTTTTGGTGGCTTTGGAAATTCTAGTGATTTACTTGCCAATACTATTTCATGCCATCTTGGGTGTTTATATTGCGTTTACAGCGAGAAACAACCCGAAAAATTATGGTTATTTACGCAACTGGTTGTTCCTGTTACAAAGAGTTTCTGGTGTTATTACGTTCATCTTCATCGTATGGCATGTGTGGGAGACACGCATACAGGTTATGCTTGGGAATGCCAGCCTGGACTTTAGTTTGATGGAAAATATTTTTGCAAGTCCTGTAATGATATGGGTTTATATCATTGGACTTATATCTACTACTTTCCACTTTTCAAACGGTCTGTGGGGATTTCTTGTGCATTGGGGCTTTCTTCAATCACCAAAATCCCAAAGAATATTTACATACGTTACGTTGATCGTTTTTGTCGTAGTCAGCTATGTCGGAATCAGGGCAATTTTTGCATTTGCATGATTTAAATTGCATGTTCAAAATGGAGGATAGCCCTAAAATAAGTTTATTTTGATTTTCAGCCGATTAGCCAATAATCGGCTAGCAAGTAAAAGGGAGTGAGCATTCAATATGAGTAAACGTAAAGTCGCAATTGTTGGCGGCGGTCTTGCAGGGCTGTTTGCAACAATCAAATGTGCGGAAGCAGGCGTGAATGTAGATTTATTTTCAATTGTACCAGTTAAGCGCTCCCACTCTGTATGTGCACAGGGCGGTATTAACGGCGCTGTGAATACGAAAGGTGAAGGAGATTCACCATGGAAACACTTTGACGATACGGTTTATGGCGGAGATTTCCTGGCGAACCAGCCGCCGGTGCTTGCCATGTGTGAAGCAGCACCTAAAATTATCAACCTGATGGACCGGATGGGTGTCATGTTTAACCGTACGCCGGAGGGACTATTGGATTTCCGCCGCTTCGGAGGTACGGATGTCCACCGTACGGCTTATGCAGGTGCTACAACCGGTCAGCAATTGCTTTATGCACTGGATGAACAGGTCCGCCGCTATGAAGTTGAAGGACTGGTGACAAAATACGAAGGATGGGAATTCCTTGGAATCATCCTGGATGATGCAAATGTTGGCAAGGGTATCGTTGCCCAAAACATTAAATCCCATGAAATCCAAGCATTCCGTTCCGATGCAACCATCATGTGTACAGGTGGCCCCGGCATCATTTTTGGTAAATCAACCAACTCAATGATCAATACGGGCTCCGCTGCAAGTACGCTGTATCAGCAAGGTGCAAAATATGCAAACGGTGAGTTCATCCAAATTCACCCTACTGCCATCCCCGGAGATGACAAACTTCGCTTGATGAGTGAATCTGCTCGTGGTGAAGGCGGACGTATTTGGACATATAAAAATGGCGAGCCATGGTACTTCCTAGAAGAAAAATACCCGGCATATGGAAACTTGGTTACACGTGACATCGCTACAAGAGAAATTTTTGATGTCTGTGTAAATCAAAAGCTTGGTATTAACGGAGAAAACATGGTTTACCTGGATCTTACACATAAAGACCCCCATGAGCTAGATGTAAAGCTCGGTGGGATTATGGAAATCTATGAGAAGTTCGTTGGTGACGATCCGCGTAAAGTACCAATGAAAATTTTCCCTGCAGTGCACTATTCCATGGGTGGACTATGGGTTGACTTTGATCAGCATACGAGTATTCCGGGTGTATTTGCTGCCGGCGAATGTGATTATTCACAGCATGGAGGAAACCGCTTGGGAGCAAACTCATTACTGAGTGCTATGTATGGCGGAATGGTTGCAGGACCAAACGCTATTAATTATATTGACGGGTTGGATCGCCATGTGGATGATATGTCATCAAAATTATTTGATGACCGTGTGAAGGAAGAAGTAGAGAAATTCGAATCCATGATGAAAATGAGCGGTAGTGAAAATGCCTATAAGCTTCACCAAGAGCTCGGAGAATGGATGACAGCAAATGTTACGGTTGTCCGCTACAATGATAAGCTGTTGAAAACGGATGAGAAGATACAAGAACTCATGGAACGCTGGCACCATATCAATATGGACGATACATCCCGCTGGAGCAACCAAGGTGTTATGTTTACGCGTCAATTGAAGAATATGCTACAGCTGGCACGTGTTATTACGCTTGGTGCTTATCACCGCAATGAAAGCCGTGGCGCGCATTACAAGCCGGACTACCCTGAGCGGAATGATGAAGAATGGTTGAAGACAACGATTGCGCAATATAATACGGAAAAGGATCAACCGGACTTTTCATATGAAGAAGTAGATACTTCGTTGATTAAACCGCGTTTGCGCGATTATACGAAGAAGCATTAATGCAAGGGAAGGGAGTTAACGAAAATGGCTGAACAAGAACAAAAGACTGTTACGTTTATCATAACTCGACAAGACAGCCCGGATTCTGCCCCTTATAAAGAAACATTCAATGTTCCTTATAAAAAAAATATGAACGTAATTTCCGGACTGATGGAAATCAGAAAAAACCCAGTGAATGCAAAAGGGGAAAAGACATCTCCGGTACAATGGGAAATGAACTGTTTGGAAGAAGTATGTGGTGCGTGTTCCATGGTTATCAATGGAACAGCAAGACAATCATGTGCGGCGCTTGTGGATGAATTGGAACAGCCAATTCGATTGGAACCAATGGCGACATTCCCGGTTGAACGTGACTTGATTGTCGATCGTTCTCGCATGTTTGATGCCTTGAAACGAATCAAAGCGTGGATTCCGATTGATGGGACATATGACCTTGGACCTGGTCCGCGCATGCCTGAAAAGAAACGCCAGTGGGCCTATGAATTGTCCAAATGTATGACATGCGGTGTTTGTTTGGAAGCATGCCCGAACGTTAATGACAAATCGGACTTCATAGGACCGGCATTCTTATCATTACCTCGTTTGTACAATGCGCATCCAACCGGTTCCATGAACAAATCAGAACGTTTGAATGCTTTGATGGAAGATGGCGGCATTACTGGCTGTGGAAACTCACAAAACTGTGTGCAAGTTTGTCCAAAAGGTATCCCTTTGACAACTTCCATCGCCGCTATGAACCGTGCGACAAATATTCAAGCATTTAAAAATTTCTTTGGCAGTGATAACGCTCATTGATCCAACACATCCTTTGCCCTCGCCAAACAAGGTGAGGGCTTTATTTTTAGGCTGTACGCATTATAAACAGCTTGCACTAAATTGGTCACAGGGGTGAAAGAATGAAGAAGATACCTTATATTGACAACTTCGATGAATGGAAAAATGATTTTTCATTTTCTATTCCGATAAAAATTCGTTTTTCTGAAACCGATATGTTTGGTCATGTAAATAATGTGTCCCCATTCATTTATTTTGAGGAAGGAAGGATTGCTTACTTGCAATCAATGGGGTTGTTTAATATGGAAGACGCTTCCGAGGGGATGCCGATAGTTGCCGATTTGCAGTGCGATTATTTAAAGCAAATGTATTTTGGTGACCAATTGACGCTCTACGTTAAAACCGCCTCTGTCGGTAATACGTCGTTGGATATACACTATATGATAAAAGACGAAAAAGATGAGGTCAGTGTAACAGGAAGAGGCAGAATGGTTTATATTAACCCTGCAAGCGGAAAACCGATTGCCCTGCCGCAAATTTTAAAAGAAAAGCTTTAGGATGCGAACAAAAACCGATCTTCATGATGAAGACCGGTTTTTTCTAGAGCTTCAGCTCTCCCATTCGAAGTAGTTCCACAACTGCTTGTGAACGCCCCTTGACACCCAATTTCTGCATTGCATTTGATATATGGTTCCGGACAGTTTTTTCTGATATAAACAGTTCCTGGGCAATTTCCTTCGTTGTCTTATCTTGAACCAGTAGTTCGAATACTTCTTTCTCTCGTTTTGTCAATAATTGCTTGGACTTGTAATCGCCATCCTTCAAATGAAAACCCCTCCTTGCTGTCGTAGAGCTGTGCCTAGAAGGGAATTATCTAGTCATAAATAGCTTATGAAAAACTGGTTAAACGGTGCGCACATTTCTCCTGTCGAAAAAAGCGCAGGCATTCGTTCGGCAAATATATACTGTTGCATAAAATAGACGCGTGTATTGTATCGTATTGTAAGTAAAGAAAATACAAAATTGGACTGTGTTAATGTCAATTCCGAGGACAGCCACGTCCGGCTCCAGCGCCCAGCAACTAGTAAATGGTTTTCGGTGGGGCGAGTAATCGCAGCCCCAGAGTGCTCCAGTTTGTACGTTGCTACGACGCACAGGACGTGCTAGTACAGGCGTTATGACGAGTAATCGCAGTCCCAGGACGTCGCGCTTTTAGCCTGTAAGGGCGCTTGCGCCTTTGTTCTTTTATGTTACAATATTTTTAAACCCTGGGGAAACTGGAGGTAGCATGTTGAAACAACAAACGCAATCAAGCTTAATACCGGAACTGGAAAAAAGGATGCGCCATATTTCCGGTGCAATCAAGCAAAGTGGCAGAAGAATATTGAAAAATTATCCGATAACCTCACCCCAATTCATTGCATTACAATGGATTATAGACGAAAAAAATCTTACAATCGGTGAACTTTCCAATAAAATCGGGCTTGCCTTTAGTACGACAACCGATTTAGTAGACCGTTTGGAAAAAAATGGTCTTGTGAAACGTTTAAAGGATGAAAATGATCGCAGAGTGGTACGGATTGTTCCGTTGGAAAAAGGTGAGGCTATCATTAAGGAAGTCATTGAAAAACGGCAGGAATATTTGGGAGAAGTTATGGAAAGTTTTTCTCCGGAACAGGCAGAAGTATTAGATGAGCTCCTGCAACTTTTGTACAAAAAAATGAAAGACATCAATGAAAGATAACATCAAAGAAGAGGCGATTTTTTTGGATCGAGCAATTGGAGTCATTGACTCCGGTGTTGGGGGATTGACAGTTGCTTATGAACTGATGAGGCAGCTGCCAAATGAAAGATTAATTTATCTGGGTGATACACTGCGCTGCCCATATGGACCAAGACCGGAAATAGAGATACGGACATTTACATGGGAAATGGTACATTTTTTGATGACAAAAAATATTAAAATGCTTGTCATTGCTTGCAATACGGCAACCGCATTTACATTGCAAGAACTGCAAAAGCAGCTGCCAATCCCGGTTATCGGTGTTATTCAGCCGGGAGCACGTGCAGCAATCAAGGTGACGGAAAGTGACCATGTTGGTGTCATTGGCACACAAGGCACCATTGGAAGTGATGCGTATGCAAAAGCATTAAAAACCATCAAGCCTGATATAAAGGTGGATTCCTTGGCCTGTCCTTTGTTTGTTCCAATGGTTGAAAAAGGAATTCTGGATGGCGTGCAGTGCCAATCTATTGTGCAGGATTCATTAAGACCACTACAAAAAATAACAGGAATGGATACACTTATTCTTGGATGTACGCATTACCCGATTATAAAAGATGTCATTTCCCGTGTAATGGGTCCAAGTGTACAATTGATTTCTTCCAGCGAAGAAACAGCCAGAGAGGCAAGCATTATTTTGGATATGAACGGGATCTTGAATAAAACAGGTCACAGAGGCTATCATGAATTTTATACAACTGGCAATTTGGATACATTTAAAAAAATAACGAACCGCATTTTTGCCGAATCGATGGATACGATTCAATCGGTTACGATGGAGCGTGCGGTTATTTAACAAAGGCGCAAGCGCCCTTACAGGCTAAAAAGCGCGACGTCCTGGGACTGCGGTTACTCGTCCCATCAAAAAGCTCTGGGACTGCGATTACTCGTCCCATCAAAAAGCTCTGCTAGTTGCTGGGCGCTGGAGCCGGACGTGGCTGTCATAGCAAATGTTATTAATACAGCACAATTTTATACTTTGTTTACCTATGAAAAAGGCAATCTTTGCAGATGAAAGCAAAGACTGCCTTTACGAATGTATAGGTAATCCTGGATGTTAATGGTAGCGTAAGGAATCTGCGGAAAGGGCGTATATTCCATTTGCAACGGTTGAAGGGCATATTCTATTCACCATCTCTATGAACACCAGTTTTATTTGCAAGGTTTTTGGAAAGGATTTGTGAAACATTCTACTAGTGGAGCATCCCAAAAGTTCTTTCCGAATCAAATATATAAGCGGCATTATATATGTAAACAAAAGGAAGCTAGCTTTATGCAAAAACTGTTGATTGGTGGAACGGAAGGCAGAGCTTTTTAGCAGGCACGGCCTCAGCTTTCTTGCCCCGGCGAAGGATACGTGAGTTGGGCGCAAAGCCCGCTTTTAGTCGGCCCTCCCCTTTCACTTTAGCTTGCGGGGTCTTCGAACTTGTGCTGGGACTGTAATTACTCGCCCCACCGCAAACCAATATTCCCGCAGGACAAGGAAGGCTTCGGCAGCTTTACATCGCACGCAGAAAAAGTGGTTTTCTATTTCATAGAGTCGCCGCCTTCCGTTCCAATCAACTGTGTATCATCATAATGAATGCGGGATTACGTATTTTGTAGCTCGGATTATAAATAAATTGATGTACAGTTGGGGTATTCAGAAATTTACCCTGTGATCAAATTAGTAATATAAGTTTAAGGAATTGACTACCCACCAGCAAATGGAATATGCGAGACTCCTGCGGGAGGGAAGGCCTCGATGAGACCCCGCAAGCGCGATAGCGCTGAGGAGGCTCATTAGCCGCCCGCGGAAATCGAGTATATTCCATTTGCGGCGGTTGAGCGCATATTCTTGTTCACATTCTCTTGAACACCAGTTTTATTTACAAGGTTTTGACATCCCACTAGCTGAAGATGAGCTTAAATGTAGTTGGAGAATATAGTCGACTACAACCATCCGCTTGGAGAAAGTAATAACAAAATTCTATCCCTGATGTAGCGTTCATCATTTCATTCAATATATATAAAAGGAAAATAGGCATTTTTTTTTAGCGGGCTCGTATACATATTAGTACAAACCATGCGTAGGAGGGAAAGACATGAAAGCACGCGGCTTGCTTTTGTTGTTAATGGCTATTTGCTTAAGTATGCTATTGACGGGATGTTTTAAGGGGGAACAAACATTAAAGGAATTGGATCCGCCAAAAAATGCGAAAGCGGTGGACGGTAACAAGGAAACGAAAAAAACGGATAAACAATCCAATGAAAAAAGTGAAAAGGATAAGGCGGATGAACCAACGCCGGGTGAAACAGTAGCCAGACAGCTTTATTTATTGGATAGTAATAAAATGGTCGTACCGCAAACGTTGGAATTGCCGGTACCGGAATCGAGAGAAGTAGCCAAACAGGCTTTGGAATATCTTGTAAAAGATGGACCGGTCACATCGATTTTGCCGAATGGATTTCAGGCAGTACTACCTGCCGGGACAGAAGTTCTTGGACTGAAAACAGAAGGAGACACAATGATTGTCGATGTGTCCGAGGAATTTAAAAATTATAAGGCTGAAGATGAAGTAAAAATTTTGGAAGCAATGACGCATACATTAACGCAATTTGATAATATTAAGCGAATGAAATTATGGATAAACGGCTACCCGCAAAATGAAATGCCTGTAAATGGCACACCAATTGGCAAAGGCTATTCAAACGCAAATGGCATCAATCTAGTGGAAAATGAAGCGGTAGATCTTGTTGATAGCAAAGCAGTCACCATGTATTTTCCGGCAGAACATAATGATACACGCTACTATGTACCAGTTACAAGCCATATCGAAGTAGATGAGGGCGACAATTTATATGAGAAAATGGTCAATGCCTTAATTGATGGTCCAGGCTACCGTACCCAGGCACTTCAAGTGTTCAACTCCGGTGCTGCCTTGATTAAGGAGCCTTCATTAAAAGATGGGGTGTTAAATCTGACTTTCAATCAAAAAATATTGAAAGATGCGGATAAAGGTGTCATCAGTGATGAAGTGATTGAAACGATAGTCCGGACGATGGCAGCACAAAAAGGAATTAAAGCAGTAAATCTACAAGTGGACAAGGTCGACAAACTTGTAAATGAAAATGGCCAAACATTCAATGAACCGGTTTTGACTGACAAATATATAAAATCCAAAAAGCTGTAAAAGGAGGTAGCAACTGCGCCTCTTTTCTTTTTGGAACGGGATTTTTTTCGGAAAATCGTTCAAAATATGATATGCTTTAATGGTGAATCAAGGAGGAAAAGAGAATGCGCAATGACGAAAGAAAAGCAGATGAACTACGTAAAATCAATATGATAACGAACTTTACAAAACACCCTGAAGGATCCGTTTTGATTGAAGTTGGTGATACAAAAGTAATTTGCAATGCAAGTATAGAAGACAGGGTGCCTCCTTTTATGCGCGGACAGGGAAAAGGCTGGATTACAGCGGAGTATGCAATGCTTCCAAGGGCGACTGAACAGCGCAATATCCGGGAATCTTCAAAAGGAAAAGTTGCAGGCAGAACGATGGAAATCCAGCGTTTAATTGGTCGTGCCCTGCGCAGTGTAGTCGATTTGAATCAAATTGGCGAGCGGACAGTCTGGATTGATTGCGACGTGATCCAAGCTGATGGCGGAACACGTACAGCTTCTATTACTGGGGCGTTTGTTGCCTTGGTATTAGCCTTTGGCAGCATGCTGGAAAATAAATCGCTGCACAAAATGCCTGTCACGGATTTTTTGGCTGCAACTTCAGTGGGAATTCTACCCGATAAAACAGAAATTCTCGACTTAAACTATGAGGAAGACTCTCACGCAGAAGTAGATATGAATATTGTAATGACTGGAACAGGGGAATTTGTGGAAATACAAGGTACTGGCGAAGAGGCGACTTTTTCAGCAGAACAGTTACAGGTGATGCTTCAATTGGCAAAACGAGGATTGCAGCAAATCATCGATATACAAAAAGAAGTGTTGGGAGATTTGGCGAATCGTATTGGGGAAACAAAAAGACCGAATGGGAATTGATATGATGAAAAAAATTGTGATTGCTACGAAAAATAAAGGGAAAGCGAAAGAATTCAAAACGTTTTTCCGAAAATACAATCTGAAGGCATTATCACTCCTTGATTTACCGGAGGATATTCCGGATGTGGCTGAAACGGGAAGCACATTTGAGGAAAATGCCGCAATAAAGGCCGAAACGATATCCGCCTTATTACAGCAAACAGTTATTTCAGATGATTCCGGGCTAATGGTTGATGCCTTGGATGGCGAACCGGGTATTTATTCTGCCAGATATGCCGGGGAAGACAAAAATGACGGAAACAATATGAAAAAACTGTTGAAGAAACTGGACCAAAAGACTGAAGCCCCCCGCACAGCTCGCTTTGTCTGTGTGCTGGCTATCAGCACGCCCGGCAAGTCTACTGTTTTTTATAAAGGGTATTGTGAAGGATCGATAGCCGAAAAGCCAGCGGGCACCTATGGATTTGGCTATGATCCGATTTTTATCCCAAAAGGATATTCCAAAACGATGGCTGAACTCGCCCCGGATGAAAAAAATCAAATCAGTCATCGGCGCCATGCGTTCGATCAACTGGAAGAATGGGCCAAATCATTTCAGAAGGAAGGATAATCATGCATAAAGTACTTGTACTAAGCGACAGTCATGGTTTGAAAGATCAGCTCTTACAGATAAAAAATCGTCATCAGGTCGAGCAAATGATTCACTGCGGTGATTCAGAATTGGACATGGATGATGAAGCAATGGCAGGTTTCTTAAAAGTTCGCGGAAATTGTGATGATGATGTACGTTATCCGTTGGAAGAAATCTTTACAATTGCGGACATTACTTTTTTTGTGGCACATGGGCATTTACTTGATGTGAAAAGCAATTTGACAAGGTTAAGCTACCGGGCAGAAGAGGAAGGCGCAAGTATTGTATGTTTTGGACATACACATATTGCCGGTGCCGAGAAAATCGGTGATCAGATTTTTATTAATCCCGGAAGTATTCGATTGCCAAAAGGCAGACAGGAAAAAACATACGCGATCGTACAATGGGACAAGCGCAAAAGTGGTGTTGAGGTGAATTTTTATACAGTGGATGGAGAAGAAGTCAAGGAATTATCAGGACGATTTTCATTTTAACCACTTTATTAGGCAGGCGGGGGTGTGTGAAAAACGAACACGCGCCCCAAAGTATTTCTTTGAAAAAAGTTGTTGACAAAGTGTAAAAAAATACATATAATGTGTCTTGTGGCAAAAACAAGGACAAAGGCAAATACTTGTTGAATCAGCTACGAGTTGCCCCGAAGCATACACATCCGTGAATAAGCTTGTAGATGCAGGGACAGGACAATTGCGTAAGTAAAACTAAATAACAAATTTATTTAATATGCGGGTGTAGTTTAGTGGTAAAACTACAGCCTTCCAAGCTGTTGTCGAGGGTTCGATTCCCTTCACCCGCTCCATACATACCTATTGTATGTCCCAGTAGCTCAGCTGGATAGAGCAACAGCCTTCTAAGCTGTGGGTCGCAGGTTCGAATCCTGCCTGGGACGCTACATAACGCGCTAGTCCACTAGTATACTCTAGTGAGATTTATTTCGATCATACAGAAAGAAACAATATTTCATTTGTAAACTGAGTACTCAATATTATACCTCTATGGGAATAGAAACTGTCAGTGCTCCGGCTGGAGTGTGACATGAGGTAAAAAATGATTAATATTAGTTATTATTGTCTTGAAGACGATGAAAAATGTCTAAAATTGGAAGTCTTTAAAAGTATACACGATGAAAGATTCCGAAATTCCTATAACATTCTTCATGAAGAAAAGTTATTCACACATCTGTATATGAAATCCAAATCAAATTCTCCATTTAAACAAAATGAGCTAGTTAACAAAGAGCTTAAAAAAGATGGAGATAATGCATTACCTTTAGTAATTATCAATAATGAAATAGTCAAACGTGGTGACTTACTTACGGTAGAGGAATTATCAGACCTTCTTGGAATTGGGATTTCCATTCAATCAGACAATTAATTTTTTCGACAGGTCATTTTGCTTGGTTTCGTTTCAACTGTTCCATGCTCACTTTTAATTTGGAACTTTTATGGGACATTTGCAGGGCAAAAATACAGTTACCTATGCTACTATAGTAATACCAACCGTGGCAGCGATCAACGAAACGCTCGCTCTTTTAAAGGGCGGGTGTTTTATTGTATTGCGGATTAACGTGGTAGTAATCCCCCCACCTCAAGGTGAAGTTCAAAGAAGCTTAGGTGAGGGATAACTGTCCGTAAAGGTTTGATTGGTTTGGGACCAATACGTAATTGGTCACTTGGGTGTTGCCACGGGATGTGGAGATTTTAACCCAGTTCATTACTTGATCGGTGAGGGAAGAAAAAACCCCACTGATTGAAGTTTCGTTTTATACAACTGGAAAAACCAATACGCATAAGCAGTAAGGCGGGGAGAGTCAGACGTGACAATCATTGAACAGTTGATCAGTTTCATTTTACATATAGACAAGCATCTGATAGAAATAATCGATTTTTTCGGTGTTTGGTCCTATGTTATTTTATTTTTGATTGTATTTGTTGAAACGGGCATTGTTATTTTTCCTTTTCTGCCGGGGGATTCTTTATTATTTGCAGCGAGTGCATTGGCTGCCGCTGGGGCCTTTCATATTGCACTGCTTGTGCTCGTCTTTTTTATCGCGGCTGTTGTGGGAGACACCGTTAATTACCACATAGGTCAAAAGGTCGGAACAAGTCTTGGCAATAGCAGACATTTTGGAAAATGGATTAACCGGGAAAAAATGCAAAAGGCGGAGGAGTTTTTCAATCGACATGGTGGAAAAACAATCATTATTGCACGTTTTATGCCTTTTATAAGGACCTTCATCCCTTTTGTTGCAGGTGCAAGTCGCATGCAATACCGCTATTTCCTGACTTTCAATATTATCGGGGCCGGACTTTGGGTAGGACTTTGTACCATGGCTGGTTATTTTTTTGGCAATATCCCGATAGTGAAGAAAAATTTTTCAACCGTGTTTGTGTTGATCATTTTCGTTTCCTTGCTGCCGGCAATCGTCACGTATGCAAAGGGACAAATCGAAAAAAGAAAACCGGAAAAAAAATAATAACACAACTGTCACACCCATAAAACGGGTTAAAACAGCTAACTGGATTAATCCTAGAATACGAGGTAAGAACCTTGAAATATAAGTAGACCCGCCGATTAAAGCTTAATACAACCAATAGTTAATGATGTGATGCGCAAGGAATACTTTCAACTGTTTCCTTGCTTTTTGTTTTCTGTGCGTTTGTTGCGTATAATTAATGACAACAGGCAGGTTTACATATCATTTATTTAGGGAATATAAGCACGAGTGCGCACTGCCGGGAGGAAAAAACGAAATAGACGTAAAGGAGGTTACATATGGCTCACAATGAAAAAGTGGTTCTGTTTCCAAAATGGAAATCCAATTTGGAAGAAGAAGGGCTGAAATATTTAAAAGCGGGAAATTATATGGGAGCACTGGAACGATTCAACCAGCTCCTAGCGTTTCATGTTGTCAGCCCTGATATTATTACCGGGAAATTGATTTGTTTAATGGAGCTAGGCATGTATGAACAAGCGGAAGAAATTTGCCGAGAGGAAATGGCGAAAAAAGACAAAAACTATTACCAATATGCACATATTTACTTTACATTGTTATTTCAGACAAACCAATATGATCTGTTAATGCAACAGCTTGAGGATGAACTTTCATCGGCGGAACTTCCGGAAACGGAAAGAAATCAGTTTCAGCAATTGTACGATATAAGCACTAGTATGCAAATGGATTTGAGACGAGAAAAAAGCAATGATTTATTGACAGATTTGCAAGAAGCCATCGAAAAAGAAGACAGTCAAAAACAATCGGTCATTATTACAACGCTGACAAGGCTGAAGGCAAAGCCAAGAGACTGGGTGTTGAAGCTATTGCAAAAGGAAGACATACACCCCGTGATCAAAACATCAATATTGGAATGGCTGCAAAAAATAGAGTGGCCTGATTCTATACATATACATAAATTTGGCATGATGGCAGAATTGAAGCCGAGTAAGACCCCAAGTATCGCGGAAAACCCGACTGTCAAGGCAATTTTAAAGGTCCATGAAGAAATAGAGCAAGAGAACCCGACACTCTACCAAATGCTGCTGAAGCTGACAACGCATTACAATTATGTACGCTATCCATTTTTACCGCCTGAAAAAGACGCCGAACATATTGCTGCAGCAATTTTGTACATAGGAATGAAGTACTTGAACCTGCCTGTAAAGGAATTATCCAATGATGATAAAACATATTTGGCGGAAATCGAACTCAGCGATACGTTGTATGCCAGTATTATCGATGATTGAGACTACCGCATGTAATGCTTGAAAGGCAAGACATATATGTTATAATATAGTGGTTGTGTATGGCATGAATATCAATATTCATTTTTGTAGGTGCAATTGCATTGAATAGAAATGAACTGTTTCTATTGAAAATCTTGATTTTCACTGCGATGAATAATAACGATGATGAACATAAGTGATATCTGGATGAATGATGCAAGGAAAATAGATTTTGGAGGGATTATGCATGTCAGCAAAATGGGAAAAGCAAGAAGGAAATGATGGCGTATTAACATTTGAAGTAGGCGCCGAAAACTTTGAAGCTGCTTTGGACAAAGCATTTAAAAAAGTGGTGAAGGACGTTCAAGTACCTGGATTCCGTAAAGGAAAAGTACCACGTAAAATTTTCGAGAATCGTTTCGGTGTTGAATCGTTGTATCAGGATGCAATAGATAGCGTACTTCCTGATGCATACATGGAAGCAGTTGATGAAACGAAAATCATGCCTGTCGATCAACCTGAAATTGACATTGAAGGGGAGATTGAAAGAGGCAAAAATATTGTATTTACGGCAAAAGTAACCGTAAAACCTGAAGTGAAACTTGGAGAATACAAAGACCTGGAAGTAGAAGAAGAAGATACAACTGTAACAGACGAAGATGTGGATCACGAAATCGAACATCAGCGCCAGCATCATGCCGAACTGGTTGTCAAAGAGGATGGAGAAGTTGAAGAGGGAGATACGGTAGTAATCGACTTTGAAGGCTTTATGAATGACGAAGCGTTTGAAGGTGGAAAAGGTGAAAACTTCTCCCTTGAAATCGGCTCCGGTCAATTCATTCCAGGATTTGAAGAACAATTGATTGGCAAGAAAGCCGGCGAAGAAACAGAAGTCAATCTCACGTTTCCGGAAGATTATCATGAAGAAAGCCTAAAAGGGCAACCGGCAGTATTCAAGGTGAAAATTCATGAAATCAAAGCAAAAGAATTGCCGGAACTTGACGATGAATTTGCAAAAGATGTCGACGAAGAAGTCGAATCACTGGATGAACTGAAAAACAAAATCAGGGAAAACTTGGAAAAGCAAAAGAAACAAAGTGCGGAAGACAACAAACGTACGACGCTTATTGAAAAAGCCAGCGATAATGCGGAAGTAGATATACCGGATGCAATGGTTGAAACAGAGTTAGACCGTATGCTGAATGAATTCAAGCAAAACCTGCAAATGCAAGGCATGACCTTGGAAATGTACCTCCAATTCGCCGGACAAGATGAAAGTGCTTTGAGAGAACAAATGCGAGAAGATGCCAAAAAGCGTGTTAAAACGAATTTGACCTTGGAAGCAATTGCCGAAAAAGAACAACTTGAAGCATCTGAAGCCGATGTGGAAGCCGAATTGGACAAAATGGCAAACATGTACGGTGTAGAAAAAGATCAGCTTATAAAAATGCTCGGCGGCAACACTGATATGCTGAAAGAAGATTTGAAAATGCAAAAAGCAATCGACTTTCTTGTAGAACACTGCAAAACAGTAGCCGCATAACGCTTGTTTGATAGGTGAATCATAAAAAGCAAGGTGCGAAATTAGCACCTTGCTTTTTTACAGTAGCCAGATCTTGCATAACAGGTTCAAAATATCATAAGATTGAATAAACATAAATAGGGCTATACGTATACATAACTTTTGCCAAGAAAGGCAGATAATACGGATGATTGACGTATATGAAAAGCATACTTTCATAAGTCCATCTGGCAGAAAAATTTTTTTGAGGTATTTAATTATCCATTCCATGTTCGATTATGCTACAATATGACAACACGATGTATTTACTTTGTTTTTGCTATATTGTTTTGATATGATTGCATTAACTGGTTGAGTGATAATCGGTATGTGGGATTTTGAAAGACATAAATTTTAGGGGTGAAAAACGGATGTTGAAGTTTAATGATGATAAGGGACAATTAAAATGTTCATTCTGTGGTAAAAGTCAAGAACAAGTCCGCAAACTCGTTGCCGGACCTGGTGTATATATATGTGATGAATGCATAGAACTTTGCACGGAAATCGTTGAGGAGGAATTGGGTTCGGAGGAAGAAGCCGAGTTCAAGGAAATTCCAAAACCAAAGGAAATCTGCGAAATTCTAAATGATTATGTCATTGGACAGGAAAAAGCAAAAAAGAGTCTTTCCGTAGCGGTATACAATCACTACAAACGAATTAATTCTGCAAATAGCACGGATGATGTGGAACTATCCAAAAGTAACATCGTCATGATTGGACCGACAGGAAGTGGTAAGACACTACTTGCACAAACACTGGCCCGTATTTTGAATGTACCTTTTGCAATGGCTGACGCGACATCTTTAACGGAAGCAGGATATGTCGGCGAAGATGTTGAAAATATTCTTCTGAAACTAATCCAAGCTGCCGATTATGATGTGGAAAAGGCAGAAAAAGGTATCATTTATATTGACGAAATTGACAAGGTTGCACGTAAATCTGAGAACCCTTCTATCACTAGAGATGTTTCGGGCGAGGGTGTACAGCAAGCATTATTGAAAATTTTGGAAGGCACTGTGGCAAGTGTTCCGCCACAAGGAGGAAGAAAGCATCCACATCAAGAATTTATTCAGATCGATACAACGAATATTTTGTTCATCTGCGGCGGTGCCTTTGACGGGATTGACCAAGTAATCAAACGTCGTCTGGGTAAAAAAGTTATCGGCTTCGGAGCCAATCACGATCAAAAAGAACTGGATAAAGGCGCATTGCTTTCCAAGGTGCTCCCTGAGGATTTGCTTCGTTTCGGACTGATCCCGGAATTCATTGGCAGATTGCCGGTGATTGGCAGTCTGGAACCATTGGATGAAGATGCACTGGTTGAAATTTTGATGAAACCGAAAAATGCACTCGTCAAACAATATCAGAAGTTATTCCAAATGGATAATGTGGAACTTGAATTTGAGGAAGATGCGCTTGTAGAAATTGCCAAAAAAGCAATTAAACGAAAGACCGGTGCCCGTGGTCTGCGCTCTATTATTGAAAGTATCATGCTTGATGTCATGTTTGACCTGCCATCTAGATCAGACATTGAAAAATGTATTATAACCAAGGATACCGTTACAGATGAAAATGGCAGCCCTACACTGGTATTAAATGACGGATCTGTAAAGGAAGGCAATAAAAAACCAAAAGAAAGTGCTTAATGGCTAAACGTATTTGCCAAATTGGGAAATAATAAGACTGACTTGGCTTACCCAGTTCCGTTGAAGATCGGACTGTATGCTTCAAGTCAGTCTTATTCCTTTTTATATCTGTGAAATTGCGGAAAATAAATGATGGTTTTACTGTAATAAATTACATAATGGAGATAACGCTATATACTGTTCTTATTTTTAAACACATATAAGCAATAGACAAATACATAGATGATGGAGGGATTACTTTGACTAAAAACCTTCAGCTTCCCCTACTGCCGTTAAGGGGCATGCTCGTTTTTCCGACCATGGTGCTGCATTTAGATGTGGGCAGGGATAAATCTGTCGCTGCATTGGAAAAAGCGATGATGGATGATCAGAATATATTGCTTGCTACACAAAAAAAGGCAAGTATTCAATCACCTGAACAAGACGATATTTACCGGGTAGGTACGGTCGCAACCGTTAAACAAATGATTAAATTGCCGAATGGGACTGTTCGCGTACTAGTTGAAGGACTATACCGGGCACGAATTGTCGCGTTTACAGAAACAAAAGAAAAATATACGGTCGAGGTTGAAGCGCTTCAAGAAATCGCCGGCGAAAAAAATGAAGAAGAAGCGTTGATGCGGCATTTGTTAAATCAATTTGAACAGTATTTGGAAATTTCTAGGAAAATAACAAAAGAGACATTTGCGACAGTATCCGATATCGAAGAACCCGGCAGAATGGCAGACATTGTTGCTTCCCATTTACCGCTTAAAATCAGCGATAAGCAAAAATTGCTTGAGCTTACGAATAGACAAGAGCGCCTGCGTTATTTGATCGGGCTGATTTCGAATGAACAGAAAGTACTGCAGCTTGAGAAAAAAATCGGGCAGCGGGTAAAAAACTCAATGGAGCAAACGCAAAAGGAATATTATCTTCGGGAACAAATGAAAGCCATTCAGAGAGAACTCGGGGATAAGGATGGCAAGTCCGGTGAGATACAGGAATTAACAAAGCGAATTGATGACTCGGATATGCCCGAACGGATACGTGAAGTTGCGACAAAGGAATTAAGACGCTACGAATCTGTACCAAAGAGCTCAGCGGAAAGTGCTGTAATCCGAAATTACGTGGAATGGTTGCTATCTTTGCCGTGGACAATAAAGACGGAAGATACGATTGAAATAAATTACGCCAAAAAGATTTTAGATGAAGATCACTATGGACTTCAAAAAGTAAAAGAGAGAATTTTGGAATATTTGGCGGTGCAGAAATTGACGGATGCTATCAAAGGACCGATTCTCTGTTTGGTGGGACCACCGGGTGTGGGAAAAACATCATTGGCAAAGTCCATTGCTAGGGCGGTCAATCGGAATTTTGTACGTATTTCACTAGGCGGTGTTCGCGATGAAGCCGAAATCAGAGGCCATCGTCGGACATACATCGGTGCAATGCCAGGTCGAATTATTCAAGGCATGAAAAAAGCGAAATCGATTAACCCGGTATTTTTACTTGATGAAATCGATAAGATGTCAAACGATTTCCGAGGTGACCCGTCGTCTGCGATGCTGGAAGTGCTTGATCCGGAACAAAATAGCAATTTCAGCGATCACTTCATTGAAGAAACATACGATTTATCCAATGTGCTGTTTATTGCCACCGCCAATTTTGTCAATCACATACCTGGACCACTATTGGACAGGATGGAATTGATTTCGATTGCCGGTTATACCGAGGAAGAGAAGTGCCATATTGCCAAGGAACATCTACTTGTAAAGCAGTTGCGTGAAAACGGCCTGAAAAAAGGCAATTTGCAAATCCGTGATGAGGCAATGTTAAAATTAATTAGAAGATATACACGTGAGGCAGGTGTTCGCTCGCTCGAAAGACAGCTTGCCACCTTGTGCAGAAAAACCGCTAAAATTATTGTTTCCGAAAACAAGAAGCGTGTGATTGTAACGGAAAAGAAATTGGAAGAAATGCTTGGCAAACCTATTTTCCGTTACGGGCAAATGGAAGAGGAAAATCAGGTTGGTACTGCTACAGGTCTTGCATATACAACGGTTGGCGGTGATACGTTATCAATTGAAGTCACGCATTATCCCGGCAAAGGCAAACTTATTCTGACCGGAAAGCTTGGCGATGTTATGCGGGAGTCTGCCCAGGCAGCCTTCAGCTATATCCGATCGCGGGCAAAAGAATTGGAAATAGATCCTGATTTTCACGAGAAATACGATATTCATATCCATGTTCCAGAAGGAGCAGTACCGAAAGATGGACCGTCTGCGGGGATTACCATGGCAACGGCATTAATCTCTTCACTGACAGGCAGAGCGGTCAAGAAGGAAGTCGCTATGACCGGCGAGATTACGTTGCGCGGTCGTGTGCTGCCAATTGGCGGTTTGAAAGAAAAAGCACTCGGTGCGCACCGGGCAGGCATTACCACGATTATTCTTCCGGAAGAAAATACGAAAGACATAGAAGATATTCCGGAGAGTGTGCGCAAAGGGATGACCTTTATTCCGGTAAGCCATCTGGATCAAGTATTAAAGCATGCATTGGTGGAGAGGAAAAAATGAAAATAACAAATGCAGAATTTACAATAAGTGCAGTCAGCAGTAAACAGTATCCAAATGATTTATTGCCTGAAATTGCGCTTGCAGGCCGATCGAACGTAGGAAAATCTTCCTTCATCAACAAACTGATTCAAAGAAAAAGTCTTGCCAGAACGTCCTCCAAACCGGGCAAAACACAGACGTTGAATTATTATAAAATAAACAATCAGTTTTATTTTGTTGACGTTCCCGGTTATGGGTATGCACAAGTCTCGAAAAAAGAACGCGAAAAATGGGGACAGATGATGGAAGAATATTTTCAAACCAGGGATACATTGCGGGCTGTCATTCTGATTACAGATATTCGCCATGAACCAACAAGAGATGATGTGCAAATGTATGATTATCTGAAATACTTTAGCCTTGACGTAATTGTCATCGCAACAAAAGCTGACAAAATACCAAAAGGAAAAAAAGAGCAGTATGTAAAAAGAACAAGAAAGATACTTCAAATGGAACAAACCGACACTATTATTGCCTTTTCAGCCCAAACCGGGGAAGGCAAGGATGCAGCCTGGGGAGCAATCAGGCACTATCTTTCATAAATACAGGCAAGATACCATCGAAATTGAAGCTGTGGTCAAAACAGTACATAGCGATTGTGAGTTTTTTGGTGGTGCTGCTATAAAAAAATAGACCAGTACTGGTCTATTTTTTTCGTATTAATATGTAAATACCAATGATAATAAGCAGTACTGGCCAGTAAATCTCAAGGAGTTCAAGTACGTGATATACAGGCTGAAACCACAAGGGCAATTGCCACGAAAGAATTAATGGAAGCGATATGACACATAACAGAATTCCGGGTAAATAGCCGGACTTTGTTTTTAAGGCTCTTGCCAGAAAAGCGATACCGACAATTAGCAAATACATTGCCCAATGATGCGGCCAAAAGCTGTAATTTTTAAGTCCGTGGAAATGAAGACCAAGACCAAGGAGCAGTGTGCCTGTGAATAAATGCTGATAATCTTTGGAAGAATGACTGTAAAGTAAAAAAACAATACCGATGATCATAAGCAATGTCGGCCAGGTATAGAAATCGGTAAGAATAGGCACGTGCAATTGCTTTAGTAAAAAATAGGCGCCAATGCCGATCAGAAAATAGCCGGCAAGAGCATGATTCTTTTTCATAAAATCCCCCTAGAAGCATGATTTCTTGAGTCACATGCCTCGTTGTGATAAAGTTCGACATGTAGATTGTTTTACTTCGTATGCGTAAGGCTAAAAATTGGATTGTTTGGGCAAGACATACTTAATGATCACAGGCTTTCATTATTTGTTGTGTCAAATTCTATCCATATTTTCCATCAAGCTATTATGGTACAATATAAGTTGGAACTTATAAATATTATACATGTGAATGTTAATTATGAAAACTCTTCGTTTATAATTGGAGGAGATATTGGTGTACGTATTGAAAGTTGGTTTCAATCACAAAACAGCGCCGGTTGAAATCAGAGAAAAAATGGCCTTTTCCGAGAATGCACTGGATAAAGCCATGCTTACGCTGAAAGAACAAAAGAGCATTTTGGAAAATGTCATTATATCCACATGCAACCGTACAGAAATTTATGCAGTGGTCGATCAATTGCACACAGGCCGCTATTATATTAAACAATTTATGGAAAATTGGTTTCAAATTGAAAAAGAACAATTTGTGCCATATTTGCAGATTGAGGAAGAAGATGCGGCTGTCGCACATCTGCTGCGGTTAACTTGCGGACTTGACTCAATGGTACTGGGGGAAACCCAAATCCTTGGCCAAGTGAAGCAGGCCTTTTTATTGGCGCAAAAAATTCATACAACAGGAACGATTTTTAATCAGTTGTTCAAGCAAGCCATTACTTTCGGCAAAAAGGCCCATCACGAGACAGCAATCGGCGAAAACGCTGTGTCTGTAAGCTATGCCGCAGTTGAATTGGCAAAGAAAATATTTGGTGAAATGGACAAAAAGCAAATTGTCATTTTTGGTGCTGGAAAAATGGGCGAATTGACTGCCAAAAATCTGTATGGATCTGGTGCGACAAATATGACTGTGATCAATCGCACCTATGAAAAAGCACAGAATCTGGCTGAGCAGTTTGGCGCACAGGCAATGGAAATAGAACAATTGGAAACATGCCTGCAAACGGCTGACATTTTGATTAGTTCAACAGCATCCGCTGCACCGGTTTTATATAAAGCGGATTTGCTCCCTATCATAAAGCGGAGAAAAGGACAGCCACTTTTCATTGTGGACATCGCTGTTCCACGTGATATAGACCCGGCCGTCCACGAGTTGGAAAATGTTTTCCTTTATGACATTGATGATTTGCAGCATATCGTGGATGAAAATTTGGCTGCCAGACAGAAAGCAGCAGAACAAATAGAAGCGATGGTTCAAAAAGAAATAACCGTTTTTAATGATTGGTTGACGACGCTGGGAGTTGTGCCGGTTATAACAGCTTTACGAAAAAAAGCGTTGAAAATTCAAGCAGATACCATGCAAAGCATTGAAAGGAAAATTCCCGATTTAACAGATCGCGAAAAGAAAGTGCTAAGCAAACATACAAAAAGTATTATTAATCAACTATTAAAAACACCAATTACCCAAGCCAAGGAGATGGCCGGTCTTCGCGATGCGGACGACAGATTGTCCCTGTTTATCAACATTTTTGGTATTGGGGAAGAAGTTGAAAACGAAAGAGAAAACCAGGTTGAGAAAGTAAAAACTTCCGATAGCAAAAAAATAAATCCGGCTGCATCCTCAGCACATCACTAAATTAATACACGAAGGGTCGCTCGGGTGTTAATCATGAAATTACTTTATGAAAGCATTCTTTTGTTGTATGCATTGAGTTTACTGGGGTTTTTTATCGACTTTATTCAACACAATCAAAAGGCAAAGCGACTGGCCTTTTGGTTGCTTTGTCTGGTTTGGGTTATTCAAACCGTTTTTTTATGCAAGCAAATTATATTGGAACATGCATTTCCAATTGGAACATTGACAGATAGTTTGTTTTTTTACAGTTGGATACTCATTACCTTTTCACTGTTAATCAATCAGTTTTTTCATGTGCATTTCATCGTATTATTCACCAACATTTTCGGCTTTTTCATTTTGCTTTTTTATACGATCACATCTGCGCGTGAGAGGTTGACTGCAGGCGGGATTGATTTTGTCAATGAAATTTTGGTTGCTCATATTGCGGCTGCAATCATATCTTACGGTTTTTTTACGCTTTCTTTTGTTTTCTCATTAATGTACCTGATGCAATATCAGCTGTTAAAGAATAAAAGAGGGTGGAAATGGCTAAGGAGATTAGGCAATATGGATCAACTTGATCGGCTTTCTTTTCATGCAATCACAATCGGCGTGCCCATGCTTTTCATTGGATTGTTACTTGGATTTTCCTGGGCATATGATTCCGGAGCGGTCTTTTATTGGCTGGATATGAAAACATTAGGGTCCATTTTGGTTTTATTTGTATATGTGTTTTATTTAGTTTTGCGGCTGGGAAAAGGGTATAAAGGCAAATCGCTTGTCATCTTTAATCTCGCAGCCTTTCTCATATTATTGGCTAATTTTTTCTTGTCGACAGTATTGTCGAATTTTCATTTCTCGATTTAGAAGATTGGTTAATTGAATGCTAGGAGGATAACGATGCGTACAATTGTAGTTGGATCAAGGCAAAGTAATTTGGCGTTGACGCAAACAAAATGGGTGATTTCCAAACTGAAGGAAGCAGGAGTGAAAAATCCTTTTGAAATCAAAAAAATAATCACGAAGGGTGACCGCATTCTGGATGTGACCTTATCAAAAGTTGGCGGGAAAGGGTTATTCGTCAAGGAAATCGAAAAAGCGATGTACGATAAAGAAATTGATTTTGCGGTTCACAGCATGAAGGATATGCCGGCACAATTGCCTGAGGGTCTGATGATTTCCTGTATCCCTAAAAGGGAAGACCATCGCGATGCGCTTATTTCCAAGCGTGGAGAAAAACTGGCAGATTTACCGACAGGGGCTTTCGTTGGTACAAGCAGCCTAAGACGCGGTGCACAAATTCTTGCAGCAAGACCCGATCTAGAAATCAAGTGGATTCGCGGCAATATTGAAACACGCATCAAAAAATTGCAAGAGGAAAACTACGATGCAATTATTCTTGCAGTCTCAGGACTAAAAAGGGTTGGCTTAAACGAAGATATTATCACCGAATATCTTGATGACGATGTTTGCGTTCCAGCTGTCGGACAAGGTGCCTTGGCAATAGAATCTAGACAGGACGACAGCGAGCTACTTGATTTGCTGTCTGTTATCAATGACCAGGAAACAACAATAACTGTTAAAGCCGAACGGACATTTCTTAATCTGCTGGAAGGCGGCTGCCAAATTCCAATCGGAGGGTATGCCCAATTGGATGGTGACGAAGTAAAGCTGACCGCTCTTGTTGGCACTCCAGATGGCAAAACAATCCTGCGTGAAGAGGTTCGCGGCAATGATCCGGAAGCAGTTGGCAAGGAAGCTGCGGATAAATTGATTGCCCGTGGTGCCAAAAAAATCATAGCTGATGTCAAAGAGGATATGGATGAATGATGTCTTTGCAGCAAGCACGGATTCTGGTAACCCGCGAGAAGCGCCAAGCCGGCGTATTTTCAAAAAAAATTGTCAATCATGATGGCATACCGGTAGAAGTTCCATTGCTGGAAATAAGCGCGAAACCATCAGAAGCGGTAAAAGCACAATTGCTGCATTTGAATGCATATGAGTGGATTTTTTTTACCAGTGCCAACGGGGTTAACTATTTTTATGAACTGATGTCAACTTTTCAAATTCCTGATTCCACATTACAACACGTCAAAATAGCGGTTGTAGGACATAAAACGGAAAATGCCCTAAAAAAACATGGTAGGGCAGCTGATTTTACCCCTACCATTTACGACGCAGAACATATGGCTGATGAATTCCTGAAAAAATACGGGAAGATCGACAACGTTTTATTGATTCGCGGTAATTTATCCAGGCCGACATTACCCGAACAATTCTTAGAAGCGAACGTTGCATTTGAAATGGCTGAGGTTTATCAGACGAAAATTGCCTACGGTTCCAAAAAAGCACTCAACGAAGTATTGGCAAACCAAAGATGCGATTTTATCACCTTTACAAGCCCATCTACTGTGAAGGCGTTTATGCAATTGACAAATGAAACAATACGTAATAATATTGGCTGCACTTGTGTCTGTATTGGGGATACAACAAAGACAGAAGCTGTGCGTTCAGGCTTTCAAAGTGTATTGGTACCCAAGCAATATACCATTGAGGGCATGATTGCATGTATGGAAAATTATCTTAGTCAAAGGAATGATTTATAATGGAAAATTTACCTGCTTTTAAAAGGCATCGTCGTTTGCGTTCATCGAATGCCATGCGTGCGATGGTTCGGGAAAACCATCTGCGGCCAGACGATTTTATCTACCCGATTTTTGTATCAGAAGGCAATAACGTAAAACGTGAAGTTGTGTCCATGCCGGGGGTATACCAGTTTTCGATTGACCTTTTGGAAGATGAAATTAATGAAGTCGTTCAATTGGGCATTAAATCTGTCATCCTATTTGGTGTCATCAGTGAAAAAGATGAGGTGGGAAGCGGCGCATACAGTGATAAAGGAATCATCCAGCAGGCTACAAGACGGATTAAAGAAATAGCACCGGATCTCCTTATTGTGGCAGATACATGCTTATGTGAATATACGTCCCACGGTCACTGCGGCGTCATTCATGACCATGATGTAGATAACGATGCTTCGCTTAAGCTGCTTGCCAAAACAGCTGTATCCCAGGCAAAAGCAGGTGCAGACATTATTGCGCCTTCTAACATGATGGACGGATTTGTAGCCGTCATTCGTCAAGCGCTGGATGAAGCAGGTTTTCAACATATCCCAATCATGTCTTATGCAGTAAAATATGCGTCCGCTTTTTACGGTCCATTCCGGGATGCAGCAGACAGCACACCGCAGTTCGGCGACCGAAAGACTTATCAGATGGATCCTGCCAACCGCCGCGAGGCATTGCGAGAAGCGGAGTCGGATATTCAGGAGGGTGCAGATTTCCTAATTGTAAAGCCGACCATGTCTTATTTGGATATTGTCCGCGATGTCCATGAATTAAGCAATATACCTGTTGTTGGTTATAATGTTAGCGGTGAATATGCGATGGTTAAAGCTGCAGCTCAAAATGGCTGGATAGATGAGAAAAAAATGGTCATTGAAACACTTTTATCTATGAAACGTGCAGGTGTTGAATTAATTATCACCTATTTTGCAAAAGATGTTTGCAAATGGCTGAAAGATGAAACGGTATATTAAAACACGATTGGAGTGAAAAATGGATGAAAAAATATGATCAATCCATTGATGCTTACAAAGAAGCAGTTGATTTAATGCCAGGTGGCGTCAATTCGCCAGTTCGCGCATTTGGTGCCGTGGATATGGACCCGATTTTTATGGATCATGGAAAAGGATCCAAAATTACCGATATCGATGGCAATGAGTATATCGACTATGTGTTAAGCTGGGGCCCATTGCTGTTGGGTCATGCAGATGACAGGGTTATTGCAAAGCTTGCAGAAGCAGCTGCCAAGGGGACAAGCTTTGGTGCACCGACCTTGTTGGAAAACAAGCTGGCGGAACTTGTCATTGATCGCGTGCCATCCGTAGAGATGATTCGAATGGTCAATTCGGGGACGGAAGCGACAATGAGTGCCTTAAGACTGGCACGAGGCTATACGGGAAGGAATAAAATTCTCAAATTCGAAGGCAGTTACCATGGCCATGGAGATTCTTTGCTAATTAAAGCGGGTTCTGGTGTTGCAACATTGGGACTTCCTGACAGCCCGGGCGTTCCGCAAACCGTTGCACAGCATACGATTACGGTACCATACAATGATTTGGATGCGGTAAAGGCCGCTTTTGAAAAATTTGGTGAAGATATAGCTGCGATTATAGCAGAGCCGGTTTGCGGAAACATGGGTGTTGTCCCGCCAAAAGATGGCTTCTTGCAAGGATTGCGTGAAATTACAAATGAATACGGTTCTTTATTGATTTTCGATGAAGTAATGACAGGATTTCGTGTCGACTACCATTGCGCGCAAGGATATTTTCAGGTCATGCCAGATTTGACCTGTTTAGGCAAAGTAATCGGTGGAGGTTTGCCGGTAGGTGCATTCGGCGGAAAACGGGAAATCATGGAAAAGATAGCACCTGCAGGACCAATTTATCAAGCAGGTACATTATCGGGGAATCCGTTAGCCATGACAGCCGGTTATGAAACATTGCAAGCTGTTGAACCTGCTGCTTATGATGCAATCAGCAAAAAAATTGATAAACTGGAAGCAGGTTATAAGCAAGCCTCGGAAGATTTCGGCATTCCATTGCAAGTTAATAGAGCAGGCTCCATGTTTGGTGTATTCTTTTCCGATCAGCCGGTTGTCGATTTTACTTCTGCCCAGCGCTCCAACTTGGATTATTTTGCGCAATACTATCGGGCGATGGCAGAAGAAGGAATCTTCCTGCCGCCATCTCAATTCGAGGGCTTATTTCTTTCCCTCGCACATACAGATGAGGATATTGATAGAACCATTGCCGCCATTCGGACAGCATTTTCAAAAATTAACAAGTAAAAGGATAAACTGACACAAAAAGCAACCGCATATGCGCGTTGCTTTTTTTGATGGCTGTTTATTAACGGAAATCAAGTATATTCCATTTGCGGCGGGTTGAAGTGAATATGCTTGTTCTCTAAAACCACCAGTTTATTTACAAGGTTTTGGAAAAGATGTTCGAAACATTCCAGTAGTCCAGTAGTGTATTTTTCTAGTGTAGCGGTAGGGCTTCAGGTCGCAGTTTTCATCAATAGCAATCAACGATATAAAATGGGCTTCATACGGTCATGCTCACGTTTTAGCATATCCGCTAACGCTCAATCATATAGATAATGATGACATGAAAGAATGGGATTGAGCATGTGATAAAGGGGTGAAATGGCTTGGAGAATGAAGAATCTGTTTTTCAATTTGATTTGCGGGAATCCATCTACTTTGAGGACCATCAGCAAGTTTCAGAAATAGCCGGAATCTCTTTAGAACCAGAGATTTCTATTCAAACATTTGGCGATTATGTTTCTATTAGGGGAGTAATCGCATTAAATGGTGAATATCAACCGGTGGACAATTCGATTGTAGAGCAGGAACATCCAACGTTTGAAAAACATGCAAGACGCTATATGGAAACAGTAAATGAACTTGAGAACGGTTTAGCGGAATTTTCACATCGGTTTCCGGTTGAAATATCCGTGCCGTTGAATCGAATCCAAAACATGGACGAAGTGACAGTCAAAATTGATACATTTGATTACGAACTGCCTGATCCATCACAGCTTATTATCGATGCCGACGTTACCATCCACGGGATTGCCAGAAGTGAGGAAACAAAAGAAACACCTGGAGCATCCCAAGTATTTGATGAGGAATTTGAAAGCTTTGATTTTGAATTCAAACAGGAAAAGAAAGAATCGTCAGAGGATGAAGTATTCGAAAGCTTTGATGATGTTTTTGAACCGGTGGAGATGCAAACAACGGAAACAAGTGAATTACCAGAAAGCAGAGAAAGCAGTAGTGAATTATCATCAATATCCAAGGAAGTCGAAGGAAACAGTGAAATACAACCGGAAGTCGCAAATAATGTAGAAGAAGAATCTTCCCAGAGCGGGCTGAGCGAATCGGAAGAAGGAAGGTGGAAGTGGGGGAAAACGTCACAAAGTTTTGAGGAATTTTTTGCGAAAAAACAAGAAATCGAATCCACAAGCAGCAATGAATCATCTGAAACAGATCCGGTGGAAGTGGAATCTTCCTTCTATGAATCTTACGATGATATTGCCGTAGAATCATCAACCGTAGAATCATCAAGTCCATATGGTAATCGGATACCAGAAAATAAAATAGGAGAAAAAGAACAAGAAGCGGAACAAGAAAAAGAACAAGAGGAGGAGGAAACGGATCGCAAAAGCGGTTCTACGGATGTCAGCTACCTGTCAGATTTATTCCATTCAAGGGAAGAAAAAGAGGAATTCGCAAGTATGAAATTATGTATCGTTCAGGATAAAGACACGCTTGAATCAATTGCTGAGCGATACCAAACGACGAGTATGCATATTATCAAAAGAAATAGCCTTGATAGCGAAAATATATCGGCTGGCCAACTGCTTTATATACCTGTCCGAAAGAAAAAATAGTTTCGCAGAATCAGCCCCCTTGTTGATTTGACAAGGGGGAATTTTACAGGTAAAGAAAGTATAAAATTGGGCTGTATTCATGTCATTTGCCATGACAGCCACGCCTGGCTCCAGCGCCCAGCAACTAGCAAGGGTTTTGGTGGGGCGAGTAACCGCAGCCCTAAAGTGCTCCAGTTTGTACGTTGCTAAACGGGCGCTTGCGCCTTTGTTCAAGGTTTTTTAAAGGAGACTGGTTTGCAATACAAGGATGGTGATCAAATGACTACCGATATAGAAGAAGTTTTGCGTTCCTATCGGCTGCAGCCCAATCAAATCATTCCGATAACGGATCGCGTGTATAAAATTGAAACGAATATTGGTCAATACGCCATGAAAAAAAGCCGTTTGAATCATGAAACGGCTCCTTTTTGGAAACAAATATATGATCAGGCGTATCATCTTGGACTGCATGCTATTGTACCGGTTTATTTGACAGGGCAAAAAGAACTTCTTGCAACAGCTGGCGACTCATTTTATTATTTGCAGCCATGGCTGGAAATCAATGACACACCCCAAGACCCTGTGCGCGTTTTGCAGACGCTTTCGCAAGTACATTGGAAGACAAGACGGGATATAAAACTGGATACGGCGAGATGGAAGGAAAATTTTAAGCATTATCTCGCTTATTGCAGAAATTGTTCGGAAAAACTGGATCATTATATGGATATTTTTGAAAGCAAAAGATATATGTCTCCGTTTGAATTGCTCGCTTGTACACAGTACCGGGACGCCAAACAAGCATTATCGCTTGTAACCGACAGCCTGGAACGTATGTTGGAATTGGAAGAGGAAACAATAAATTGGCAAGTTAGCCTGTGTCATGGCAATCTGCGAACCGAGCATATACATTGCGAGAGGCAAGTTTATTTTTTGAACTGGGAAGATGCGGTATATGATCATCCCGTTATAGATTTAAGCACTTATCTCAGGAGTGCGGTCCTTGATTATGATACAAATATAGAGGCATACTTAAGTGGCCTCTTTGCGTACATGGATATCAACGAGTTGGACAGAATGCAGTGTGATATGCTGATTTCATATTTGCTCAATCCGAGCGATTATATTCATTTATTACGTGTATATCAACAAAACGATGGCAGGGACAATGTGATTCATCACACGAAGCACCTGCAACGTGCCCTGCGACCGCTTCTGTTTGGTATAGCGGCTGCAAAGCAGATCGAACAAAAATCGGAAAGCGACAGTTCCAAGGCGCAAGATGAATCATTAGATCCATCGTAATTGAAATGAAACGTACAGTAAAATAAAAACGCCTAGGAGCAGCACATCAAATGTTGTTGGAAAGAAAATCGTCCTGCACAACTGAAAAATCATGATTGGCAATGTGCAGTTTTCAACGACGATTAAACATCTGTTTGCCCATGGTGGTAAACGGTAGCGATAATATCTTGCCATGAATTTTCACCCTCTATCATTGATTCGTACATTCTTTGCCAAATGTCATTTAGTATATTATATGTTTGATATGGCTTATTTCGTGACATGATATAAGAAGGAATCATTCCTCAAATATGTTGCTTTTGTTTTGATGGTTCGTTAAAATAAGATTAACATTTCAAATGCAAAGACAGGGAAGAGTACAATTATCGTAACCACAGAGAGAGGAACAATTGGTGGAAGTTCCTTGGATTTTACGAATTTGGAAGGTCGCCCTTGGAGCAGTCATGCCGAAATTGGAACCAAAGCCCGAGCGTAGGCATGTACCGGTCACAGACCGTTATCAAATTGAGCGTGCAGCCATTTGCGCTGCAAATTAAGGTGGTACCGCGAAAACACAAGCTTTTTCGTCCTTTCAATGGGATGAAAAAGCTTTTTTTGTGGCTGAAGCACTGCCAAAACCATTTTGAAACGCAGACTGCAATGATGCAGTTCTGTCAAAAGGAGGACTAGACATGGAGGAAAAAACATCGCTACCAAGTAAGTACAATCCTCGAGAAGTTGAGGAAAATAGGTATCAATTTTGGCTGGAAGGAGGATTTTTCAAAGCAACCGGCGACCCGGACAAGGAGCCTTATTCCATCGTGATCCCACCGCCGAACGTAACGGGCAAACTGCATCTTGGCCACGCATGGGATACAGCGATGCAAGATACCATTGCAAGAATGAAACGGATGCAAGGTTATGATGTATTATGGCTGCCTGGTATGGATCACGCCGGTATTGCCACACAGGCAAAGGTTGAAGCAAAACTGCGTGAGGAAGGTAAGTCCCGCTATGATTTGGGCAGGGAGAAATTTCTGGAAACCGCATGGGATTGGAAAAAAGAATATGCGGCATTTATCCGCAAACAGTGGGAAAAGCTTGGGTTAGGACTGGATTATTCGCGTGAGCGTTTTACAATGGATGAGGGATTGTCCAAAGCTGTCCGGGAAGTGTTTGTAACCCTTTATGAAAAAGGCCTGATTTATCGAGGGGAATATATCATCAACTGGGACCCGGATACAAAAACAGCCATATCCGATATCGAAGTTATTTACAAAGAGGTCCAAGGCAAGTTCTATCATTTACATTATCCAATCAAAGACAGTGATGAAACGATTGACATTGCCACCACCCGCCCGGAAACAATGCTTGGTGATACGGCTGTCGCTGTTCACCCGGATGATGATCGGTATAAGCATTTGGTGGGCAAGAAGGTAATACTGCCAATCATCGGCCGCGAAATCGAAATTGTTGCCGACAGCTACGTCGATATGGATTTTGGGTCCGGAGCAGTTAAAATTACGCCCGCACATGACCCAAATGACTTTGAAGTAGGTAACCGTCATAACTTAAAACGAATCCTTGTGATGAATGAAGACGGAACGATGAATGAAAATGCAGGCAAATATGCGGGCCTCGATCGCTTTGAATGCCGTAAGCAAATCGTAAAAGATCTTCAAGATATGGGGGTTTTGTTTGAAATCGAGGACCATGTCCATCAAGTGGGACATTCTGAGCGCAGTGGTGCCGTGGTAGAACCGTACCTTTCTACGCAATGGTTTGTTAAAATGCAGCCATTGGCGGAACAGGCATTGCAGATGCAGGAGGGAGATGATAAAGTACATTTCGTTCCGGAGCGTTTCGAGCATACGTATAGACAATGGATGGAAAACATTCGTGATTGGTGTATCTCCAGACAGTTGTGGTGGGGACACCGTATTCCGGCATGGTATCATAAAGAAACAGGTGAAGTATATGTAGGACGGACACAACCAAAAGATATTGAAAATTGGCGTCAAGATGAAGACGTACTCGATACTTGGTTTTCTTCTGCATTGTGGCCGTTTTCCACAATGGGCTGGCCGGATGAGAATGCAGCCGACTTTAAAAGGTATTTCCCAACCGATGTGCTTGTTACGGGTTATGATATCATTTTCTTCTGGGTGTCCCGCATGATTTTCCAATCCAAGGAATTTACAGGCAGACGTCCGTTTAAAGATGTGCTCATTCATGGCTTGATTCGTGATGCAGAAGGAAGAAAGATGAGTAAGTCACTTGGAAACGGTGTGGATCCAATGGATGTCATCGAAAAATATGGTGCCGATTCCTTAAGATACTTTTTACTGACAGGTTCTACTCCAGGGCAAGATTTGCGTTTTTATTGGGAAAAGGTGGAAGCCATCTGGAACTTCGCCAATAAAGTTTGGAACGCCTCAAGGTTCTGCTTAATGAATATGGAAAATTTCCGCTATGAAGATATTGATCTGTCCCAGGAAAAATCCCTGGCTGACAAATGGATTCTGACGCGGCTGAATGAAACCATTGAACAAGTGACAAAAAACGCAAATAAATATGAGTTTGGCGAAGCAGGCAGAGCACTGTATAATTTTATATGGGATGATTTTTGCGATTGGTATATCGAAATGGCAAAATTGCCATTGTACGGTGAGGATGCGCAGCAAAAACAAACAACCAGATCGGTATTGGCTTACGTATTGGATCAAAGCTTGCGGATGCTTCACCCGTTCATGCCGTTTATTACGGAAGAAATTTGGCAAAAGCTTCCGCATGAAGGAGAATCCATCACAGTTGCCAAGTGGCCGGAAATAAATGAACAATACCATGATGACCAGGCCGCAAAAGAAATGAAACGTTTGGTGGCTATTATTAAAGCAGTCCGCAATATCAGGGCGGAAGCGGATGCCCCAATGTCAAAAGAAATACCGATGCTGATTAAGACCGAAAATGATGCTGTTGGGCAGGAACTGCAAACAGAACGTCATTATCTGGAACGCTTTTGCAAAACAAGTGAACTGACCATTGCTGAAAACCTTGAAGTACCAGATAAAGCGATGTCCGCGGTTGTGACGGGTGCTGAAATTTTCATCCCTCTTGAAGGATTAATTGATTTCGATAAGGAAATTGCCCGCCTTGAAAAAGAATTAGATAAGTGGACTTCCGAAGTGGAACGTGTTCGAAAAAAACTGGCGAATACTGGTTTTGTCAATAAGGCGCCGGAAGCCCTTGTTGCCGAGGAAAGAAAAAAGGAAAAAGATTATCTGGAAAAACAAGCAAAGGTGCAAGCTAGACTACAGGAATTAAAAGAAGGATAAGATTTGTAAAAGCAAACCCTATAGCGCATTTCTAACAGATTGCGCTATAGGGTTTTTAATACAGGTGAGTGGTCTTAAAAAGGTCATTCTCCGAGTATATCTTTTAATTGACCAATCAATTCCGGTAACAGAACATGTAGTTGTGCGAGCGCTTCATCGCTCAAAAGCCCCCTTGGTAACACCATTTTAAGTATAACTTGATTGGTATAACATGTCATGTCTGCAAATAATAAGTCAACGAATTTAATTATTTGAAAATTATATTATAATATGGATTAAGTTGAAAGTTACGAAAATATATATAAAGACGAAACAAGGGGGATGATTAACATGGGAGCCAAATGGATTAAGATTGCCGTTATCTATTTTATTATAGGTATCGGAATTGCTTTGTTTATGTCTGGAACCATATAGTTGCAATGGGCTGCAGCGCACGCGCATATGAACTTGGTAGGATGGGCTTCAGCGCTATTATCGGTGTAATCTATTCAGTCTACCCTAAGGCAGGAAACAGTGTGTTGGGAAAATGGAGCTTCTGGCTTTACAATATTGGACTGCCAATATTACTTTTGAGCATGTTCATGGCCCAGATTAAAGGCTTGTTAGGATTTGCACACATTTTCACGTTTACAGGTGGCACAGCACTGGCTATTGGTGTCATACTTGTCATTATAAACATTTACTTGAATGTTCATGAATCCACTGCATACAATAGCAATAACAAATCTTCATAAAGGACAGTAAATAAAGACTTTCGACTGCGGTTGTGTCAAATTGAAAAGGTATCGGCTGTCTTTAAGAAAAACTTCTTTTGTTTTGAATTGTCATTGCCAGCCGTGTTGGCAAAAAAACATAACCAGAAATTATACTCAAAAATCCCCCCGCCTTAGTGGAAAGGAAGGGGGAATATTTTGTGTGCCAAAATTTTGGTCAGTCGCTTTTTTCTATTGTGGTTCTTTTCTCAATCCAACCGGTATCTCTCTTCCGCTTTGCGCATTATCGCATTTGGTCCTTGATCCATTGGATGTACTTTTTCACAATATTTATATTGCTTGTTGCGCTAAGCGTTCTGGATCCGACAACGTCCTCAATTTCATTGAAGAGCAGTTTCCCTTGATGATCCATCAGGAAATCGATGCCGACCATACCGAAATGAAAATGATTGATGATTGTCTGGACAATGTCTCGTTCACTATCATTGAGCGAGTATGATTCGGCAGATCCTCCAAGTTTAAAATTTGCTCGAAAATCGTTGTTGTTTTTGCGAAGCACTGCACCAATAATCTCCTTGCCGACTACAAAGACTCTTATGTCCCGGCCGAGTCTGACATCACAGTCCTGGATTACAATATCTACTTTAGGCAGCGTTGGCAAAAGCATTTCCCAAGATGATGCGTCCCTTACCGCATGCACCTGTTTTCCACCTCTTCCTGCGACTTCCTTGATAACAAATGGAAAAGGCATTGGCGGTATGCTGCTCAAGCTGTCTGTTGTAGTAAATATTGTATCAACCATCGGTACATGCAGCTTTTTTACTGCCATGTGCGTGAGTCCTTTATGGTTGCATATACAAGATGTTTCAGCCGAGTTAAAAACGAAAATATCCATCTGCTCCAAAAAAGTGTTCAGCTGTGGCTCGATTGTTCTTACAATGGCAAAGTCAGGACTTTTAACAGGATGATGCCTAATCCAAAGCTTGTATTTGTTTTGTTGTATACCAATTTGCAGTTCTTCGCGAATCACAAGTTGTAGGTTGACGTTTTGTTTTTTTGCTTCCTCCAAAAACCACTGAATAAAAGTGTGATTCGTTGTAGCATCTGTTTTTCGATAAATCAACCAGCCAGTCTTTTGCATGGCTATCCCCCTATGATTGGATGTGCTGCAGAACATAAGAGACGATATAGTCTGCGGCATTGATCGATGTACAATTGTACAAATTGCGAATGTGCGCATTGGAGTTCACTTCACAAATAACGGGACCACTATCTGCAAACAATAAATCTACGCCTGCAAAATCAGTGCCTATTGCCTTGGAAGCTGCAATTGCAATTTGTTTTTCCACTTTTGACGGTTCGTAACGCTCCATTTGCGCTCCTGCGGTAACATTTGCGCGAAAATCACTTTTTGCACTACGCTTCATCGCGGCAACTACCTGCTCGCCAACAACCTGCAGGCGAATATCTTTGCCAAAGCTGGTTGCAATAAATTCCTGAAAAATGAATGATTTCCCGTGCAATTGTTGCATCTTTTCCAACAGAGCCTGTTTGTTTTCAACCAAATATACCTGCTCGCCAAAGGAACCGAATGCTTCCTTGATAATCATTGGAAAGCCAAGTTTTTCAATGACTTGGTCCGCGTAGGCAAATTTCTCCCAATCATATGTATTGAAAACCTTTGGGGCAATAATTGTATCTGGTATTGGCAACTCATGCTGTGCCAGCCTTTGATAAGCAGCAATTTTATCATCACTTAAAGCGATGGCATCTGCACGATTAAAAACTTTCATTCCCAATAGTTCCAGCTGCCTGGCAAGATATATATCTTTATCGGTGAAAAGAATATAATCTGGTGAGGAAAAGCTTTCGGATTTCACCAAGTTCAATTGTTCTGAACAAAGAAAAGCAAGTATATCATCATTTGATATAATTTTTGCATCGCTGCCCTGAAGATGAGCTGCCTGCTGCAGCATGACAGCATAATCCATAAAGGAATTTCCTTTCAAGCTGCCATTGTAAATAATCCATCCAGTTGGACGCATCTAGAAAGCCTCCTGATTCAATATTTAACTTGTGCTGTTTCATTATGCTATACTCACTTTAGCAAAGTCAAAAGAGTGGTGTCAGGAAAGATGTTTACAACGTTTGCAGATGCAGAAAAATTTTTACGTAATAGACAAAGTCTTGGAATTAAACCGGGGCTGGATAGGATTCATCAATTGCTGGATTTTTTGGGTCATCCCGAAAGTCGTGTGAGCGGTATACATATTGCCGGGACGAATGGAAAGGGGTCGACAGTCCAGTTTTTAAAAGAAGCACTGATGGAAAATGGGTACCGCGTAGGGACGTTTACTTCACCTAGTATGTACGGTATAAATGGGCATATAACAGACCAAAATCAGTCGATAACAAAAGATGCGTTTAGAACATTACTGGGTGAAATGTTGCCAGCCATTCAAAAAATGGATGATGCGGGGATGGCTCCAACTCCCTTTGAAATAATGACCGCATTGGCTTTTTATTTTTTTGATAAACATGTTGAGATCGCCATAATCGAGGCTGGCATGGGCGGTAAAGAGGACACGACGAATTGTTTTACTCCTATTTTATCCATTATTACAAATGTTGCCTTGGACCATATGGCATTTTTGGGAGACACGCCGGCAAAAATCGCAGCACACAAAGCAGGGATTATTAAACAGCATATACCGGTCGTAGCCGGTGAAATGGACCCTACTGCAAAAGCTGTTGTAATGGACGAGGCAAACAAAAAACAGGCGGCTTGTTACTTTTTACACGATACATTCCATTATGATCAAATCACGCGTCATCCATCTGGACAAAGTTTTCGTTTTGTGCGCGGACAATCTGCATGTCATGTTTCTCTACGGATGAAGGGGGAGCATCAAATAAAAAATGCATCGCTTGCACTTATGGCGCTGAAGCTTTTAAAGAAGAAAGGATTTAATGTGGAGAAAGGTAAATCTTTGCATGCCCTTCAATCTGCTGAACTAGCCGGGCGCTTTGAATGTTTGCATGAAAATCCGGTTATTATTGCTGACAGTGCCCATAATCCGGCTGGCATGAAAGCATTTTTGCAGACAGTCCACGATAATTATTCCGATATTGAAAAGCAATTGGTTTTTGCAGGTTTTCGAGATAAGGACCTGAAACATATGCTAGCGGATTGTATTGGAAAGTTTTCTTGTATAACGCTTACTTCATTTGACCACCCGAGAGCGATTACAGCTGCAGAATTGGCAGCGCAGTTCCCAAATGAAAGCATGCTGGTAGTAGAAGACTATCGGAAGGTGATGCAGCATATTTTACAGGATAATAATGGCAATCCCTATTATTTCATTGCCGGTTCTTTTCATTTTATTGCCGAAATCAGGGAATATTTGCAATCGCAATTTTTGTAGAAAGAAACTGCCATTCCTCTGACAGTTATCGCCTTTTTTTTCACCTCTATTATGCTAGATTGAAAGAAACAATCTGGCAAGAAATGAGGGACAAGCATGGAAAAAAGGCGACCAATCATTGTTCATTTGAATGAGGAAAAAGTTCCGATAAAACAAGATACGGATCGTGGACAAAGTTTCAAACGTGATCATCACCCGACCGTTAAAATCAACAGACCTAATTCTGCCAGAAAGAAGTCACCCGAAAAAAAGATTCCACCTTTTTTAAAAAAGATATTATTTGCCATGTTTTCCGCAGTGGGTATTGGGTTGCTGCTTGGTTTCATCATGCTGCATTTATTTGGAAATATGGAATCAAGCGGCCCGACTAGCCAGCAAGTCCCTGTCAACCATTTAAAAAACCAGCCAAATACGAATCAAGCCGATCAGCAAATGAAAGGAGCGGGAAATGCAGAAGAAAAAACATTGGCTGGATTGCAGGCTTTTGTACTACAGGGTGGGATTTTTTCTGAATCGGCGAATGCTGAAAATACTGCCAGGGGATTTGCGTCAGCGGGTTACCCATCTTTTATATGGGAGCAGGATGGACAATTCTTTTTGCTGGTGGGAATAGAGGATTCCAAAAATGCTGCAGTACAGGCGGCTAAAAAGATGAAAGAAAATAATTTCGATGTCTATGCAAAAGAATGGCAGGTTGCCAAGCGAAAACTTCCATTAAACAAGGAGGAATCCGAATGGCTTGCAGCATTTGCAAACGTTTGGAATAGTGCCGTAAAACAAATGAGCATGCAAGGAAAAGTAGATGCTTCCGAATGGAAAGAATTGGCCGAAATGTCTCCGCAAAAATCACAAGTCCTAGAAAAAATGCAACAGGAAGCAGCAGCACTGGCAAAACAAAATGCAAGTGCCGGAAAGGGAGAAATACAGATGCAACTCCTGCGAATCTGGTATGATTACGGACAGTTAAACAAAGAATAAAATTGGACTTTAGACATAAATAATGGACCAATTCTTGAAAATAATCTTTCATTCAGTGATTTTTAAACTGAATTCTGCAAAATTAAGGCAAATCGGAAACGAAAATTCAATTTTCTCCGATTTGTTTTTTTATGCAATACAGGCTATTATGCAAACATAGGGAGGAGGTGAATAGATGAAGTCAGATGTAATCATGATCCGGGATGTGCCTCTCGAAGACCGCCCGCGTGAGCGGTTGACAAGGCTTGGTCCAAGTCATTTGTCCAATCAGGAACTTTTGGCCATCCTGTTGGGAAGCGGGACAAGGGAAGAATCTGTGATGGAATTGGCAAATCGGGTACTCATTCACTTTGAAGGTTTAAAGCTGCTGCCGGATGCAATTTTGGAAGAATTGACAGTCATCAAGGGAATAGGGAAAGCCAAGGCGGTACTTATTCTTGCGGCTTTGGAACTTGGCAGGCGGCTGAACCAATATAAACCGAATGACCGTTATGTTGTCCGCTCTCCCAAAGACGGCGCAGATTTTATTATGGAAGAAATGCGCACGCTCAATCAGGAGCATTTTGTCGCGTTGTTTTTAAACACGAAGAATCAGATTATTCATCGCCAAACCATCTTTGTTGGATCCCTCAATGCCTCGATCGTACACCCAAGAGAAGTGTTCCGCGAAGCAGTCAAAAGGAGTGCTGCTTCCATCATCGTCGCCCACAATCATCCATCAGGAGTGCGCCTGCAAAGTGCATGATTTCAGCGTTTAAACAACTGGAATTCCTTGCAGTATTCCATGGTCACACATCTTACCCGGCAGGGAAACCGACGACGGGGAACATAGCATGATGTGAAAAGGGGAAGGACGGTCATGTTGTCCGGACCGCATCCTTCCTCAGACCAAGTGATGTATGGCAAAGGCTTGATTGCTTGAATCCTAGATGAATGCGTGTAGGATGCACCAATGCTTAAGGACAGCTAAACGGCATTGAGGACGACATGGGAGACATTCGTTGTCTGTTGGAACCCTCCTGATTCCTGCCCATAGCAAGGGTCGTCCTGCAATTCTTTATTTTGTTATAAGAAAGTAAAAAAAATCAGGCTGTATGAACGTCACTCTTGGGTGATAGCCACGTCCGTCTCCAGCGCCCAGCAATTAGCAAAGTTTTTAGATGGGGCGAGTAATCGCAGCCCCAAGGGTTTTGGGTGGGGCGAGTAACCGCAGCCCCAGATGTTTTGATGGGGCGAGTAATCGCAGTCCCAGGACGTCGCGCTTTTAGCCTGTAAGGGCGCTTGCGCCTTTACTCTTACCTTACTTTTGAACATTCGCTAAAGAAAACCATCGAAAGGGATGCCTGTCCATCACGCATCTGAGATCAAGTATCATGCAGGGATTGCCTACGTGCGATGATTATCGCATATGGTAACGGAGTCTTCATAGTACCCAACGTTTGCTTGTAATGAGTTTAGCATGGGGAAGGAAGACAGGTTGTTTGCAAATACGATGATGAAAGGAGTCATGAATATGGCAGCAGATCCATTTCATCAATTGCATGTCTATCGGAGCAATGCCAACAATGATCGACAAATGACAGATTGTTATCGTTTACTGTACAACAAGGCGCTCTGGCAGTATGCAGCCGATCTTGCGGGATTGACAATCGAACAAACCGAAACCATGATTGTTGAAAGTATTCAGGAATTAAGGCTGTCTACTTTTCGTTTTGATACGGGAAATATGTCATCCGTTAAAAGTAGATTAATGCAGGAAACAATCTATTTGATTCTCGCAGCCATCTATGCGAATTTGACTAATCCGCGTGACCCCGGAGACGAAAGAAAAGCAAAACAGGCATTAAAGCAAATTGATAACCATTTTTGCAATGCAACTTGGTTCATTCATGGGTCCGTTGATGTGCGATATGTAAAAGTAGAAACTATTTTGAGGCTATTGGCACGAAAAATAAAAGACCATCGCTTTTTAAAGCTTGTAAGGCACATGCTGAAAACAATGTATCGAAATAAGCCAAAAAGTAGAAACGCTGTCTATCCAAACATTCCCAATAAATTCACCAAATTATTTGCCGCGATCTGTCTACAACATGTGGGCAAGCAACTGGAACATGTCAAAGTTGGCAGGCAGGTCAACTATGTATGCTACAAACATCATTTTGTTGCCGGAATTGATGGCAGCAAACGCCAGGCTGTTCGTTTGCGGACTTGTTTAAACGACATTCTGACAAATCATTTGCAGTTGGAGCTTTTGGAAAATAAACTGCGGGTCACCCATATGAAAAAGCCGATCCGGTTTTTGGGATACAATATTAATGCATCATACTGTAGATCCACACATAGGCGAAAAATACAATTCGCCATTCCCGAAAACGACCTGCAAAAAATTGCACGTGTATGGCAATACGGTGATTTCAGTTTGTTTCAGTCCGGGCGGCGGACTGGTATAATAAACAAATCCGAATACGAAATTTTGCAACAGTATAACAAAGAACTAATCGGCTTGGCCCGGAAATATTGTCTGGCAGATAATGCGGCATATTTGTTTCAACTACGTTACCTGGCATTGGGCAGCTTTCGTAAAACGATTGCCGCCAAACGTAAAAGTACAGTCAAAAAAGTGGCAAAAGACATTGCAAAATATGGTATACAAAACGGGAAAAAGGTCCGTGGGAAAAAGGATATGGCATGCTTTGTAACAAATGAACAGCTGACAGCACTGATGAAAAAGGAAAGGCAAAATTTACTGAAGACGTAACATCCCGTATCCGATTTTCTTTTGTATTTGAACAACCGGCGAGCCGTATACATTGAAAAATGTACGTACGGTTCTGAGGGAGGCTTTAACGGTAATGAAATTGTGGCCCACCCTACGACCCAACCCCTTCACAGGAAGATATTCTTGTAACAAGGCGATTAGTGGAATCTGGTAAATTAATGGGCATTGAGCTGCTGGATCATTTGGTGATTGGTGATCGAAAATTTGTTTCTTTGAAAGAAAAAGGATATCTATAGACTATCAATTTCATTGTTTTTTTCGTATAATTAAATAGACAGTACGAGGTGGCGCCATTTTTCAATTTGCTTGAAATTGGCGCTTCTTGATATTTTAAGTTATAGTGAAGTATAAATTTGGGCTGTGCACATTTAGAGACAGCCATGTACGGTTCCAATACACAAAGGTTCCAGTGGGGTGGGGAATCGCAGCCTCAGCAAAAACATTGCACTTTTATCATGCAAGCGTGCTTACGCCTTTGTCTTAACTTGTTATTTGCATATTGCACAAACAGCATGTAACCTATATAAGGATTGTTCATATAGGCGCTTTGTTATGTTAGATTCATATTCGGTATTTTTGGACACGTAAAACAGGCTGCTTATTTGCCTGCCATTTTGAGCTGTTTCGCTTTGAAATGATGAATAGCTTCATACTGCATATGCTAAAAAGAATCGAATTGTAATGGGAAAGGGAGATTTTCTTGGGAATTTTTAATTTTTCGCAGGACTTGGGAATTGATCTTGGTACTGCCAACACACTTGTATTTGTCAAAAACAAAGGTGTGATCTTAAGAGAGCCTTCTGTTGTAGCCAAAAATATAGAAACAGGCACAATTGAGGCTGTTGGAAGTTCGGCAAGAAATATGATAGGCAGGACACCTGGCAATATCCAGGTTATTCGTCCGATGAAAGACGGTGTTATTGCAGATTATGATACAACTGCAATTATGATGAAATATTATTTGAAACGTGCCATGAAAAATCGGTCATTTTTTGCAAAAAAACCGAACGTAATGGTGAGCGTTCCATCTGGAATTACAATGGTGGAGGAGCGCGCAGTTATTGATGCAACAAAACAAGCCGGTGCAAAGGATGCTTTTCCTATTGCAGAGCCATTTGCAGCCGCCATTGGTGCCGGATTGCCGGTATGGGAGCCAACCGGAAGCATGATTGTTGATATAGGTGGCGGCACCACGGAAGTCGCGGTTATTTCCCTTGGAGGAATCGTAACAAGCCGTTCGGTCCGTACTGCCGGCAATAATATGGATGAGGCAATTACCCAGTTCATTCGTAAAAACTATAATCTGATGATTGGAGAAAGGTCTGCAGAATCTTTAAAAATGGATATCGGGTCCGCATCAGAGGCAGATGATGATCAAGAAGTGGATATTCGCGGACGTGATTTACTGACCGGACTCCCGAAAACGATTTCCATTTCCGCAAAAGAGATTGCCCAGGCACTGCGTGAAACCGTGCAGATCATCGTAGACGCTGTTAAAACAACTTTGGAAAAAACCCCGCCTGAGCTGGCTGCAGATATTATGGATCGTGGTATCGTGTTATCCGGCGGCGGTGCGCTGCTTAAACATATGGATCAGGTAATCAGTGATGAAACAAAAATGCCTGTATTTATAGCAGAAGAACCGCTGGATAGTGTCGCTATCGGTACGGGAAAATCATTGGAATATATCCAGCATTTCCGTTCCCATCCAAACGTATTTGTGCGGCCGACAGTGGATTAAGAAGGTGTTGGCATGCCATTTTTTCGCAAAAAGAGGTTGTTCATACTTTTGATTGGGATGATTATTTTGGTTGTTTTGATTGGCTATTCCCTTAGGGAGAGGGAACAGCTATCAATGCCCGAAAAATTTATCAATGACACAGTCGGGTGGGCGCAAAGCGTCATTCATGCACCAGTCAAATTTGTGACAAACGTATTTTCAAACATTGATGACTTAAAAAAAACCTACGATGAAAATAAAATACTAAAAGAAAAGCTTTCCAATTATAAAAGTCTGCTTTATGATTCGCAGGAATTAAAGAAAGAAAACGAAGAATTACGAAAAACATTGAAGAAGACAGAATCGATACGTGATTTCACTCCGATTCAAGCAACTGTTATTTCGCGTTCACCCGAGCGGTGGATTGAGCAAGTAAGCATAAATAAAGGTTCGTTGGATGGCGTCAAGGCAAATATGGCTGTCATCACCGCTGATGGGATGATTGGCAAGATTAAATCCACTTCAAAAAGCACAGCCACTGTCCAGTTATTAACCGGATTTGACCAATTCAATCGTATCTCAGCAATCGCATCCGGTAAAAATGGAAAGAAAATTTTCGGGGTGATTGAAGAATATGATGAAAAAACAAAATCACTTTTATTCCGGATTATTGAGGAATCAGACAAAGATTTGAAAAAAGGCGAGCTGGTCGTGTCTTCCGGAAAGGGTGGTGTCTTTCCATCCGGTCTTGTTATTGGAACAGTTAAAGATGTCATTCCGGATCAATATGGCCTAACGCAAACCGCGTTGATCAAACCGGCGGCCAATATGAACGAAATCGATAATGTCATTGTTGTCGACCGGAACCTTGAAACCGATGATACGGAGCAGAAACAGGAGGATGGTAAGTGATGCGGCGTTTTTACGTACCTCTGATTCTCTTTCTGCTTATGATAATGGAAGGTGTCGCGCTGGAATTGCTCCCTGACAAGCTTGTTGGAGGCAGCATGATGATTGTGCCGCATTGGGTATTTATTTTTTTATTGCTTGTAGCGGTCTTTTACGATCGGCGGGATTCGTACATTTCTGTATGGTATGCGATTATTTTCGGATTACTGATTGATGTCGTCTACACAGAAATACTCGGTGTGTATATGTTTACATATGCAGTGACGATCTATATCATCCACGGGTTATCACGTTTTTTGCAAAGCAATATTTTTGCGCTTGTACTGTTTGGTATTCTGGGAACAGCCATTGCCGATGGTGTGATCAACATCATCTATGTCGTTGTTGGACTGATACCGGCAGATTGGCCTTGGTATTTCATCTATCGCCTGCTGCCGACGATTGTTGCCAATTTGATATTTTTGCTAATTATGTACCCGATTTTTTCCAAACGTTTGGAACGCTGGAGCAAGGAAAAATCTTTTAACAGCGATACTTTTTCGTTATGATGCAATCTAATTTGAAGCATTGCTGCACGTTTGCGGGGTGAATGTATGACTGTTGATAATAAACAAGTAATTGCAATGAAAGGTACGAGAGATGGTTTAACACTCTTTCTGGACGACAGCTGCTCGTTCGAACAGCTTGTTGCAGAACTTCAAGAAAAAATAAATATGTCCAAAACTGGAAAAAACGAGCAGACTACCACCGTTGTAGTAAAATTGGGAAACCGCTATTTGGCAAATGGACAGAAACAGAAAATTGCTTCCATTATTGAAGACGGAAACTATTTTCAAGTAGAATCGTTCGAGTCCGACGTGATCCATTTGGAAGAAGCGGTGAAGTGGAAAGAACAAAGCGATGTGAAAATTTTTAACAAAATCGTACGGTCCGGCCAGGTGCTGACTGTTACCGGCGACCTGTTGTTGATCGGTGATGTGAATCCGGGAGGCAGGGTGGAAGCGAGTGGAAATATATATGTGCTTGGCCGACTTTTCGGCGTTGCCCATGCGGGAAAGGATGGGGATAAAAAAGCGGTGATTGCTGCTTCCTACCTCAACCCTTCCCAACTGCGCATTGCCGAATATATCAGCAGGGCACCTGACTATGAATCTGATGGTGTCATGATGGAATGCGGCTACATAGATGAGAAAGAAGATAAAATTTTGGTTGATAGATTGCAAGTTCTTACCAAAAAACGTATCAGTCTAAGCGGATTTGAAAGGAGAATGCTAAATGGGTGAGGCGATTGTAATCACTTCCGGTAAAGGCGGTGTAGGGAAAACAACGACGACTGCCAATATTGGTACAGCGCTGGCTCTAATGGATAAAAAGGTTTGCTTGATCGACACGGATATCGGACTGCGTAACTTGGATGTTATTATGGGACTGGAGAATCGTATCATTTATGATATCGTGGATGTAATTGAAGAACGCTGTAAGCTGAAACAAGCACTAATTAAGGATAAGCGATTTGATTATCTTTCGCTCTTGCCTGCTGCCCAAACCAGCGACAAATCCGCTGTGACAACGGAAGGTATGAAAAAGATCATTCAGGAGTTAAAACAGGAATACGACTATATCATCATTGATTGTCCGGCAGGGATCGAACAAGGTTTTCAAAATGCAATTTCCGGTGCAGACAGGGCAATCGTTGTGACAACACCGGAAAAGTCGAGCGTAAGAGATGCCGATCGGATTGTGGGGTTGCTTGAAAAGGAAGAAATGCAAGCACCAAGTCTTATTATCAATCGTATCCGCAACCATATGATGAAAAATGGCGATATGCTTGATATCGACGAGGTTGTCCAAGTTCTTTCCATTGATTTAATTGGTATTGTTCAGGACGATGATGAGGTAATCAAGGCTTCCAATAACGGGGAACCGATAGCCCTGCAATCAAAACCAAAAGCGGCTATATCGTACCGTAATATCGCCAGACGGATTTTGGGTGAAAGCGTACCGCTTGAATCCATGGAAGATGATACAGGTATTCTAAAAAAAATGAAGAAATTTTTTGGGCTACACGTTTAGTGTCCCTTTTCGCAGGATTGACTGTCATTGTCATCCTGTTTTTTGCTTTTTTTTGACATACCATGCCTGCAGTATAGATCCCGAATGTCCAAAACGCCCCTAATCACGGCGCAGGTTTTGTTTAATGTATTCATATAATCCTTTTTGGTGTCATAGACTTGTACAAAAACAAAGGATTGTGAGGCTGATGAATAAAGGGGTTAAGAAGGTCAGAAAATCCATAATGAAAAGAAAAAAAAACCAAACCATTCCGGGCAAATCGAAACCGGTTTTCGACAGAACGGAGCGGATGGTCAATTTTTTACCTGATGAAGAAGAAAAACACGGGTTTTATCCGGCGATGCCAAGTGTCCCGATCAATTCGGGAAAGCGAAAGTCACAGTTGATTTCCGGCTTTGTATTAAAAGGAACATTGGCCGTTTTATTATTTCTTGGAACAGCAATTCTCTGGCAGAGTGAGGCAGAACAATTTGGTACATTGAAACGCTGGACGAGCACGGCAATGAATAAGGAATTTCCTTTTGCCAAAGTGAATCAGATGTATCAGGAAACATTTGGTAGTCCACTTTCTTTTCGCCCGCATTCCGGACAGACCGATGGCGAAACAACAAGTGCTGCAATTCCGGTAAATGGTAGTATCAGTGAAACATTTCAGGAAAATGGACAAGGGATTATGATTGCTCCAACCGGCTCGACAGAAATTAATTCACTAAACAGTGGTATTGTTGTTTTTGCCGGAAATGACAAAAAGACCAAGAAAACAGTTGTCGTGCAGCATGCGGACGGAAGTTTGTCCACATTCGGATTTCTGAGTTCCATTGATGTGCATTTATACCAGTATGTCGATAAGGATGAACGATTGGGCAATTTTATTCCGGGAGAAAATGGGGAGACAGTCTATTTATCCATCGAAAAAGACAATCATTATATTGATCCGATACCGGTGATAAAAGTTGACGACAATTCTTAATCGCTTGCCGCCCATTCACATCCATCCAATTATGTATACATTTATTGGCATAGCTTTCTTAACAGGTACATTTGTTCAACTGTTTATGATATTTGCCATTGTGATTTTTCATGAACTGGGCCATTATACAGCAGCGATGGTGTTTAAATGGCGGATCCAGCGTATCATGATTTGGATTTTCGGCGGGGTAATGGAAACAGATGAACACGGCAACAAACCCGTTAAGGAAGAGGTTCTGGTAACACTTGCCGGTCCATTTCAACACGTAATTATTTATGGCATACTTTATGTTTGTTCTGTCGGATCACTGCTGCCCGAAATGTATTTGCAAGAATTGGCGATGTATAATGCGATTATTCTGTTGTTTAATCTATTGCCAATTTGGCCTTTGGATGGCGGAAAACTGATTTTTTGCGCTACAACATCGTTTTTGTCGTACCAAAAAGGCTATTATATCGTGATTCTTTGGTCTATGATTATGTGTGTACTGTTGCTTGGCATTCAGTTATCCGTATTTGGATTCAATTTAAGTTTTTTTCTTTTGATGTCTTTTTTATTTGTAGAAAATTTTCGGGAATGGAAGCGGCGTTTTTTTGTTTTTATGCGGTTTTTGCTGCAGCGGTATTATGGAAATACAGTGTTCAAAAAAATACGACCGCTGACAGCCACACCGAAAATGTCATTGATGGAGATCTTTACGCGGTTTGAACGAAACAAAAAACATGCAATCTATATTGCTTATCCGGATGGCTCAAGAAGCGTGCTCGACGAAAACGACTGCTTGCGAAGTTTTTTTCACGAAAAAAAACACCACTGCAGTCTTGATGAAATAGCAAAAAATATCAGTTAATGATGGCAGGAAAACTTTTGCATCTTCTTGACAACCTATGCCGATTCATGATAACATCAATACGTTATATGGAAATGTAGCACCAGTGCTACAACCGCTCAGAACAGGTTTGAAAATCTTCGGATACCTGCATGGCGAGTCTTAGTTATCAGGGAGGTGCATAGAATGTACGCAATTATCGAAACAGGTGGAAAGCAAATCAAAGTTGCTGAAGGCCAAGCTATCTACGTTGAAAAATTGGCAGGAGAAGCTGATGAAACAGTAACATTTGACAAGGTTCTTTTTGTTGGCGGTGATGATGTCAAGGTTGGTTCTCCATATGTAGAAGGAGCAACGGTTACAGCCAAGATTGAAAAACAAGGCCGTCAGAAAAAGGTTATGGTTTACAAGTTCAAACCGAAAAAGAACTACCACCGTAAACAAGGTCATCGTCAGCCATACACGAAATTGGTTATTGATAAAATCAATCTCTAATTTTAAAGGGATACGATACGATGATAGATGCGAAAATATATCGTAAAGATAGCCGATTGTTTGCCTTTGAAGTTTCTGGCCATGCCAATAGCGGACCATATGGGTACGATTTGGTATGTGCGGCGGTATCGGCAATCACTTTCGGTGCTGTGAATGCAGTCAGCAAGCTTTGCAAATTGGAATTGGATATCACACAAAGCCCGGATGGCGGGTATTTGTATGCCGAAATTCCGGAGACGGCTTCTGACTTGCAAAAAGACAAAGCTTCATTTTTGTTCGAGAGTATGCTCGTTTCATTGGAAACGATTGAACAGGAATATAGCGAATTTATTACAATAACGAATCATTCCAAATAGGAGGTGCTTGATATGCTACGTTTGGATTTGCAATTTTTCTCCCAGAAAAAAGGGGTAGGTTCTACTAGAAACGGTCGTGACTCTGAGGCAAAACGTCTCGGCGCAAAGCGTGCGGATGGTCAATTCGTCACTGGTGGTTCCATTCTTTTCCGTCAGCGTGGAACAAAGATCTATCCTGGTGAAAATGTAGGACGCGGCGGAGATGACACTTTATTTGCAAAAACGGACGGTATCGTTAAATTTGAACGATTCGGTCGTGACCGCAAAAAAGTAAGTGTTTATCCGGGTGCAAAAGAAGCATAAATATGATGGTGAAAAACTCCGGCTTATGTTGGCCGGGGTTTTTTGTTTTTTAGGTAATAAAAGTATAAAATTGTGCTGTATTCATGTCATTTGATATGACAGCCACGTCCGGCTCCAGCGCCAGCAACTAGCAAGGGTTTTGGTGGGGCGAGTAACCGCAGCCCCAGAGCTTTTTGATGGGGCGAGTAACCGCAGCCCCAAAGTGCTCCAGATTGTACGTTGCTGCGACGCACAGGACGTGCTAGTACAGGCGTTGCGACAAAAGCTCTTCGGTGGGACGAGTAATCGCAGTCCCAGGACGTCGCGCTTTTAGCCTGTAAGGACGCTGGCGCCTTTTGCTACGATGGCTATTATACCGGATAATCAATGTTTAATACGGAATATAGATGAAATATATGTTATGATAATCGAAAACCGCAATGGAACACTTTACAATAGAAATCCGGTTTGCCTGTATGATGCGATAGAAGAAGATACAAGCTTCCTTCGTTTTCTGATATAATTTCTCAAATAGGGGGGATTATGTGGAAACAAGTGAGGTCTTGCGTCTGCTGCAGCATAACCGGCACGATTTAATGAATCAAATACAGTTGCTGAAAGGTTATGCCAGCATGGGGAAAATGGAAAAGGTTCAAGAAAAACTGGAAAGTATGATTCAATCGGCAGACCAGGAGCGAAAGTTAATGAATCTCCATGCAGATGAATTTTCATTGTGGCTTATCCAGTTTAACAGAAGGTATGCAAATCTCAGGCTGGTATATGAGGTACATATTACGGATGCAAATTTATCCAAAATGGATGCTAAAATGTATCGATGTGCAGCAAGCATTTTTTCCGCGATTCAATCCGCTGCAGATGCAAATGAATTGTATCATGGTAAGCTGGAAATTCACAATAAGGATGAATCTGGTGTCATATTACATATTTTGCTGGATGGCGTTGGTTTAAACCAATCAACCCTTGGTAAAATTGTGGAGGAAGGACATATACGTGTCAATCTTATAAGTGATAGCAGAACGGAAATAGAAGTACACATAGCTGATAATCAATGAGGTGAAAAACATGTTTGTGGATCAAGTGCGCGTTTATGTCAAAGCGGGGGATGGCGGTAATGGTTTGGTTGCTTACCGTCGTGAGAAATATGTACCAAAAGGCGGTCCCGCAGGCGGGGACGGCGGCAATGGCGGAGATGTCATTTTTAAAGTGGATGAAGGCTTAAATACACTGATGGATTTCCGTTATAACCGCCATTTTAAGGCAAAACGTGGAGAAAACGGCATGAGCAAAAGCATGCATGGCAGAAATGCCGACCCGTTAATCGTGCCGGTTCCTCCGGGTACTACCGTAATAGATGAAGAAACAGAAGAGGTCATAGCAGATTTAACAGAAAATGGCCAAGAAGCCATTATTGCAAAAGGTGGAAGGGGTGGCCGGGGGAATATTCGTTTTGCAACCCCGCGAAATCCCGCTCCCGATTTTGCCGAAAATGGCGAGCCTGGAGTAGAAAGAAATATCAAAGTTGAATTAAAGGTAATTGCCGATGTTGGATTAGTCGGTTTTCCAAGTGTTGGTAAATCTACACTGCTTTCTGTCGTAAGTGCCGCAAAACCGAAAATTGCCGATTACCATTTTACAACGCTCGCACCCAATCTTGGTGTAGTCCAAACCGGCGACCAGCGCAGTTTTGTGATGGCTGACTTGCCAGGATTAATTGAAGGCGCGCATGAAGGAATTGGCCTTGGTCACCAATTTTTACGTCATATTGAGCGAACAAGGTTAATTGTACACGTGATAGATATGGCTGCGTCGGAAGGACGTGATCCGTACGAAGATTACGTTAAAATTAACCAGGAATTAAAAACGTATGATGAAAATCTCTTGGAACGGCCGCAGCTAGTTGTGGCAAATAAAATGGATATGCCATCAGCAAAAGAGAATTTACAAGCCTTTCAAGCAAATTTGAAGGAAGACATACCGATTTTTGCAATTTCGGCTGTCACACAAACGGGGGTGAGAGAACTTTTGTATGCAATCGCGGATAAATTGGAAAGCATTCCGAAGCAAAAGGCTGTCGAAAAAACGACCGAAGAGGTAGTATACAAATTTAAAAAGGAAGAGGAAGCTTTTCATATTTCCCGTGATTCGGATGGTAGCTTTGTTCTCAGCGGCCCAAGGCTTGAAAAGCTGTTTAAAATGACCGATTTTTCAAGAGATGAGGCGGTACAGCGATTTGCCAGGCAGATGCGTGGTATGGGAATAGACGAGGCTTTGCGAAAAAAAGGTGCCAAGGATGGGGATACAATCAGAATAATGGATTTTGAATTTGAATTCGTTGAGTAATTTTGGCGAAAACGAGGGATAGCAATGGAAATAAAGAATGAGAAATTCTATTTGGTGCGCAGTGATGTTTTACCGGAATCCATGCAAAAGACAATCGAAGTGAAGGAACTCCTGGAAAGGGGAAAAGCGAAGTCGATCTACGAGGCGGTGAAAATGGCGGATTTGTCGCGAAGTGCCTTTTATAAGTACAAAGATGCTGTTTTCCCTTTTCAGGCGATGGTCAAAGAGCAGATTATCACGTTATTTTTTCATCTCGAAGATCGGACCGGCACGCTATCCAAACTGCTTCATATTGTCGCTAATGCCGGATGCAATATTCTTACCATTCATCAAACCATCCCGCTTCAAGGCAAGGCTAATGTCACCCTGTCGTTGGATATTTCGCGCATCAATGAGGAGATGGACAAATTATTACATCAGCTAAGACAGCTTGAATTCATCGAACGGGTAGACTTGCTGAGTTCAGGAGCCTGACAGCAAGTTACATGGCAATTAGGGGGAAACAAACTTGACAAAACGTATTGGATATTTGGGACCAAGAGGCACTTTCACAAAAATGGCTGTTGATGCTGCCTTTAACGGAGAAGAAAAGATTGGCTACGACAGTATACCCGCTTGCATCGATGCGGTCCGCGACGGTGACATTGCAATTGGTGTCGTACCAGTGGAAAATGCTATCGAAGGAACTGTTCAACTTACGGTTGATTATTTAATTCATCAGGTCAGACTGCCTGTTGTGGCTGAGATCGTTGTTCCCATCCAGCAGCATTTGATGATGAGGACCTCATTTAGTGGAGACTTGCAAGATATTACCAAGGTGTTCTCGCATAGTCATGCCATCGCCCAGTGCCGGCAATTTTTGCATCAGCATTTGCCGAATGTACAAATACATTACACATCATCGACAGGCCGGGCGGCAGAGCTTGTGAGCGTATCGAATGAAACGATTGCAGCAATCGGCAATCGCATTGCAGCAAAAATATATGGCCTAGAAATAATTCGTGAAAACATTCACGATTTCGCGAACAATCATACGCGCTTTGCAGTGCTTACCAAAGATGGAAGTCCAGTGAACATTCATCAGGAGCCATCCGGCGAGAAAACAAGTTTGCTGGTGACGTTGCCACAAGATTATGCCGGTGCGCTGCATCAAGTGCTGTCAGCCTTTGCGTGGCGAAAGATGAATTTGTCCAAAATCGAATCACGTCCAATGAAGACGGGATTGGGCAATTATTTTTTCATTATCGATGTCGACCAGCCATATGATGATATTCTCTTTCCTGGTGTAAAGGCCGAACTTGAGCGTTTGGGATGCAAGTTAACAATACTCGGTTCTTATCCTGTATATCATATCACGATTTGAAAAAACACCGTCTGCTTCAGAGCGGATGGTGTTTTTTGTTTTTTCCGGCGGAATGTCTCAACATTTGCCCCGCTTCTGCATATGTTTATATAGAGTAAACAGCCTAGTGGTGAAATGAAAGGAGTTCGTTTACGTTGAAAATTCACATCGTGCAAAAAGGCGATACGCTGTGGGAGCTCGCCAAAAAGTACGGGGTTGATTTTGAAGAATTAAAGCAGGCAAATACACAACTGTCAAGCCCCGATATGATTATGCCCGGCATGAAAATCAAAATACCCGGAACGTCCAAGTCTGTCAAGAAGGAAGTGGTGCATCCCTACAAACAGATGCCGCAGCAACCTAAACCCGTAATCGCAGCAGATGATCACAAGAAAAAAATGATGGTGCAGCCACAGATGCCGCAAATGCCACCTCCAATTGAAATGCCTATTCAACAGATGACGCCGGTGCAAATGCCGATAATGGAACAGGAAATGTCCAATTACACGACCATTAATATGCCTGCACCTCCTCCGCCTAAAGAAAAGGTTAAAAAAGAAGTGCCAAAGAAAGAGAAAAAAGTCCATTACAAACCGATGCCACAGCCGCAAATGCCTATGTGCTGTTATGTGATGTATCCATGCTGTCCACCGATGCATCATGGACCGTGGCATCATGCAATGCCAATGGCGATGCCGTATCCGCATTACGCACCGGAAGTATTTGGCGGTTATGCAGGTCCGGCACCAATGATGGAAATGCCGGTTAAACCGGAATATGGCGCAAAAGACGATTGCGGATGTCATTCACATGGTAATTTTCATTTTATGCATGACTTCCGGGAACAAGAACAGCCAGCTCCGGAATCGATGAATTATTATCCACCACATGCACAGGTAGATGAAAGAGGTTATCCAACCCCGCCGGCATATCAATCTTTCCCGGAAGATGAAACCGAATCGGGGAATGAATAATTTGAATCCAAGAGACGAGATTTTTCATTATCGTCTCTCTTCTTTTTTAAGCAAAGAAGGCGGATTGGATGTACAAAGATTTTCAAAAATAAAATCAACGATCTACCAGATTGAAACGAAATCCGGAGAAAAATATGTATTAAAGGGACATTATGATTTGGAACGTGTAAAACGGCAATGGGCATTTTTTGAAAAAATTCCCCACGATCACATTGTTCCATTCACATTGTTTCCAAACAAGAAAAAAATGCTTGTCCAAAAGCGGATGACTTGGACCATTTCTCCATATATTAAAGGCAGACAACTGCGGTATCGCAATGAGGAAGATCGACTTACCGCTTTGAAAGCCGTCAAAGCTTTCCATAGGCAGGCAAGACGGATCCATTTGCCATTATATGCAAAAGATATTCTGTTAGTCGATCGCATGAAAAAGAGACTTGACAGGTTTGCAATGACTGCGGGCATCTTCAGGGAATTCGGATATGGCGAATTATTTCATGAAATATACCAAACGGGTGCCGGACTCTTAAAACTGGCTGCCAATTTTCCTTGGAATCAGCGGGACAGTCTTGCAAAGCGGCAAGGTTTGTGGATACACGGTGATGTAGCTTCGCATAATTTTATTGTGAACAAAAAGGCCGTTTTAATTGACTTTGATTTGCTTTCATCTGCTCCGCAGTTATATGATTATATCCAATTGGGACAGCGATTTTTGCCGTTTATTTCGTGGGATTTGCGGGAATTGATGAAATACGATATGGTGCCGGAAGCCGATTTGGACATTTGGCTGATCATGATGGCACTTCCCAGCGATGTCATGCGTGAATGGCTGATTGTCTCGGATAAAAGCAATTCACTTATAGACGCACACCTGCAACAAATGAGGGAAGAATGGGATATGCGCAAAATCTTTTTGAGAAACGTCAAAACAGTGCTACAATCGAAGTAACGATTTGAAACGAAGCATAGCAGGAGAGATGTACAATGAAAGAAACAGCTGAAGCAATTATCAAATGGCTGAAGGAACAGGTGAAAGACGCCAATGCCAATGGGCTTATAGTTGGTATCAGCGGAGGTCTGGATTCAGCAGTCGTCGCCCACCTGATAAAGCAGGCTTTTCCTGATCAATCATTGGGTGTCATGATGCCGCTGAAAAGCAATCCGGTAGATATGGAGGATGCAAAAAGGGTTATTAACAGCTGTGGCATTCACAGCTTAACGGTTGATTTGACCGAAACACATGAATTGATGTATCAGGAAATAAAAAATCAGCTTGGAAATGAATTTCATACAGAAAATGACCGTATGGAAGATGCCAATTTGCGGGCAAGATTGCGCATGAGTACGCTTTATACAATTGCAACCAACTACCGCTACCTTGTTGTAGGTACAGATAACGCCGCAGAATGGTATACCGGCTATTTCACAAAATACGGCGATGGCGCAGCAGACTTACAGCCGATCGTCGATTTGACAAAGCATGAAGTAAGGGAACTGGCCCGATACCTCGGAGTGCCAGCTGAGATAGTCGAGAAAAAGCCAAGTGCGGATCTATGGGCGGGACAGACGGATGAAGAGGAAATGGGCACAAGTTATGATGCGATTGATGCGTTTTTGACCGGCAACACTATTTCCGAGAAAGACAAGAAAGTGATTGAATCCATGCACAGAAAAACGGAGCATAAACGAACGATTCCAAAACAATACCGATTTAAAAATAAATAATTGTATAACGTTACCATGTTTAGAAAACCTCCCACTATCCAAACTAATTGTAAAAAAGGGAGGTTTTAACATGCGTTCACGTATAACAATGGTCGTGGCAACCGCCGTGCTTGCAGCGGGCATCTCGGGCTGTTCGGCGAATAACAAGCAGTCTGAATCCGAAAAACCAATGAAAAATGATGTCATTCATTATGAAAAACGTACAGATTATCAAAAACAGCAAAATGAACAAAATAAAGCAAATGGTGAACATACTGGTTATGAACAAAGCAAACAAAGCCGCATCAATGAAGATAGTTCCGGCGTGTACTCAGATGTGTTTACAAATAAGCAGACCGTCAAAGCACAGCAGCATTTGGCATCTTTTAAGGAAATTAAGCAGGCACAGGTTGCGGCTGCAGATGATCGCGTCGTTGTCAGTGTCATGCTGAACAAGCACGTCAAGGATAATGTCGCGGACAGAATCAGGGGAGAAATGAAACAGTTCTTCCCAGATAAAAAAATCTACATCTACACGGATGATTCTCATTACCGGCGGATTCGAAATATCCGATCGAAATTGACACCGCCGCTTGATCAGGTGCGTTCCAGACAGATTATTGATGATTTAATTGACATGCATCGCTGACGCTTGCGATAGACTTTATATATTGGCCAAATTCTGGTATAGTAAAAAAGGAATTTCGATGAGAGGAGAATGCCAGATGGCTGGACATTCCAAGTGGAAAAACATACAGAGACGAAAAAATGCCCAAGATGCAAAAAAAGGCAAAGTCTTTATGCGTCATGCAAAAAATATATATCTGGCAGCGAAGCAAGGTGGGGGAGATCTCGGGACAAATGCAGTCCTGCGTACAGCTGTCGATAAAGCAAAAGCGGATAATATGCCTAATGATAATATCGAACGGGCAATTAAAAAAGCTACCGGAACGCTTGACGGTGCAAGCTATGAAGAATTTAACTATGAAGGCTATGGACCGGGCGGCGTGGCAGTAATTGTTCAGGTACTGACGGATAACCGCAATCGTACTGCGGCTGAGGTGCGCCACAGCTTTAAAAAACATGGCGGCAACCTCGGCGAAAACGGGAGCGTATCCTTTATGTTCGACCGTAAAGGCTATATCCTTATTTTAAATGAGGACGGTGAGATAGCTGAAGACGATATTACATTGGAGGCTATTGAAGCTGGTGCGGATGACATTATTACGCAAGATGGCGGATATGAAATCTTGACAACTCCCGAAAATTTTGAGGATGTGTGCAATCATCTAAAAGCAAGCGGGTATGAACTAGAAGAAGCCGAAGTATCGCTTATTCCGCAAAACTATACAAAGCTTTCTGCTGAAGATGAAGAAAAAATGTCTAATCTGATTGAAAGCCTTGAGGACAATGAGGACGTACAAGATATTTATCATAATATGAAAATAGATGACTAAACCATCAAAAAGCTTCCGTTCAAAAGTGTGGAAGCTTTTTGATATTTATTCCCTTTCCATTACGAATAGGCTGCTTTATGATAAAATAAGGTAGAATGCCTGAAGGAGAAGATAAAATGATAGCCTATGTCAAGGGGAAGCTGACGTACATACAGGATGAGTCGATTATTGTAGAAGCAATGGGGATTGGTTATGAAATCATTTGCCCCAACCCGTTCATTTTTCAGGATTTACTGGAAAATGAGGTTAAGATTGTGACGTATCATCATGTAAAAGAAGATGCACAAATATTATTCGGTTTTAAAAACGAAGATGAAAAATTTTTGTTTAAAAAATTAATTTCCGTTTCGGGAATCGGGCCAAAAGGTGCGTTGGCTATCTTGAGCGGTGTAAATATCCCAGAATTTGTCGCTGCCATCGAAAGAGAGGACGATAAATTCTTAACTGCTTTTCCGGGTGTCGGAAAAAAAACCGCCAGGCAAATAATCCTGGATTTAAAAGGAAAACTTATCAATACATTTGCTATTACGGATGGGGTGGACAAGCAGCACGATGCAGGCGATGAAAAGGAGAATAACACTGCTTTGCCGGAAGCATTGGAGGCGTTAAAAGCATTAGGTTATACAGATAGAGAGCTGAGGCCAATCCAGCAAGAATTAAAAACCATAAAAGCTGCGGGCACGGACGAATTGATTCGAAAAGCATTATCGCTGCTTGCAAAATAACAGGCTGCAAAATCTAAAGTCACTTTTATAAGGGAGGTGCAGCGGGCATAATGGATGAGAGGATTATTGCTGGCGAGGAGCAGGTGGAGGATGCCGCGGTGGAATTAAGCTTGCGACCCGCCAGATTGAATCAATATATTGGCCAGCAGACGGTGAAAGATAATCTTGCAATTTTTATTCAAGCTGCCAAAATGCGCAACGAGCCGCTCGATCATGTTTTACTGTATGGTCCCCCCGGTTTGGGGAAAACGACGCTGGCGGGAATCATTGCAAATGAAATGAATGTCCAGTTCCGGTCAACTTCCGGTCCCGCAATTGAAAGAGCTGGTGACTTGGCAGCTATTTTATCCTCGCTGGAACCGGGGGATGTGTTATTTATTGATGAAATTCACCGGATACCAAGGTCAGTTGAAGAAATCCTTTATCCGGCAATGGAAGATTTCTTTCTTGATATCGTTGTTGGAACAGGGCCAAGTGCCAGATCGGTGAGAATTGATTTGCCGCCATTTACGCTAGTCGGTGCAACTACACGGGCAGGGTTGCTGTCTGCGCCCCTCCGTGATCGGTTTGGTGTGCTTAGCCGGCTGGAATTTTATGAGACAAAAGATCTTTGTACGATTATAGAGCGGACCGCCCAAATTTTTGATACAACCATTACAGCACAAGCGGCAGAGGAAGTTGCCTGCAGGTCGAGAGGGACACCTAGAATAGCCAATCGGCTGCTTAAGCGTATTCGGGACATTTCCCAAGTCAAAGGCGAGGAGGAAATCAGCCTGGAAACGACAAGGGAAGCGCTGGATATGCTGCAAGTTGACCGTTCCGGGCTGGATAGTATCGACCATAAATTGCTGATGGCGATTATTGAAGGCTTTGGCGGAGGACCGGCGGGGTTGGATACCATCGCAGCAAGCATTGGAGAAGAATCCCAGACAATTGAAGAAGTGTACGAACCTTATTTGCTGCAAATTGGCTTTTTGCAACGGACACCGCGTGGTCGGGTAGCTACAGCAAAAGCATACGAGCATTTTGGATTGCAAAAGAATGGTGATTAAAAATGTATAAAATGTTTATCGTTTTGGGAGCTGTATTGCTGCTTGTCGGCTTGATCGGCACGCTTTTTGGCAAATTGCCCGGGGATATACGCTTTTCAAAAGGGAATGTTACGTTTTATTTTCCAATCATGACAAGTATTATCATTAGTATTTTGCTTTCATTCGTTTTTTATCTGATAAATAAATTCAGATGAAAGCTAATGTTTAAGACTTGTGCAACACAGAAGGAGATATCAACATGGATTTGAATGATTTTGATTTTTACCTGCCCGAAGAACTGATTGCCCAAACACCGCTGAAGAACAGAGCGGCGTCCAGATTGCTTGTACTCCATAATGATACCAAAGCAATCGAGCATAAACATTTTACGGACATAAAGGAATATTTAAAACCGGGAGATTGTCTTGTGCTTAATGATACGAAAGTATTGCCCGCCCGGCTTTTCGGGGTAAAAGAGGACACTGGTGCCAAAATTGAAGTCCTTTTACTGCATCAGGAGGAAAATGATTGCTGGGAAGTACTTGCCAAACCGGCAAAACGGTTAAAGGCTGGTACAAAGGTGGACTTTGGCGAAGGAAAAATGATCGGCACTTGCATAGAAGAAAAAGATCACGGCGGCAGAATCATGAAATTCGATTATGAAGGCATTTTTTATGAAGTACTGGATGAATTGGGAGAAATGCCACTGCCACCTTACATCAAGGAACAGCTGTCGGAAAATGATCGCTACCAAACGGTTTACGCGAAGGAAATGGGGTCTGCTGCAGCGCCAACCGCGGGCTTGCACTTCACCAAAGAATTATTGCATGAAATTGAAGAAATGGGTGTCACACTTGCGTTTATTACATTGCATGTCGGTCTTGGCACATTTCGTCCGGTATCAACGGACAACATTGAAGAGCATGAAATGCACTCCGAATTCTATAAAATGACCAAAGAAACCGCTGAGACTTTGACAAATGTAAGGAAAAACGGCGGCAGAATCATCTCTGTAGGTACAACGTCAACAAGAACATTGGAAACCATCGCAAGGGATCATGACGGCAAGTTTGCCGAAGCAAGCGGATGGACAGATATTTTCATTCGCCCACCATATCAATATAAGGCAATTGATGGATTAATCACCAATTTTCATTTGCCAAAATCAACCCTGATTATGCTTGTCAGTGCACTTGCGGGCAGAGAAGCCATCTTGCATGCTTATCAAGAAGCTGTGAAAGAAAAATATCGCTTCTTCAGCTTTGGGGATGCAATGCTTATCATTTAAATTATGTGATAAACATGGAGGAAAAACATGGTACCGATAAAATACGAACTGATTAAAACCGACAAACAAACAGGTGCCCGGCTTGGAAAGGTAACAACGCCGCATGGTTCTTTTGAAACACCGACGTTCATGCCAGTGGGGACATTGGCAACCGTTAAAACAATGAGCCCAGAGGATTTAAAATCCATGCATGCAAATATTATTCTTTCCAACACGTATCATCTGTGGCTGAGGCCGGGCGAGAATATCATAAAAAAAGCCGGTGGTCTCCACTCCTTTATGAATTGGGATGGTTCCATTCTAACGGACTCCGGCGGTTTTCAGGTTTTCAGCTTAAGCGACATGCGGGATATCACGGAAGAAGGCGTCCATTTCCGAAACCATTTAAATGGTGAAAAGCTTTTCCTATCACCCGAAAAGTCGATGGAAGTACAAAATGCTCTTGGTTCGGATATTATGATGGCTTTTGATGAATGCCCGCCATACCCGGCGACACATGCATACATGAAGCAATCTGTTGAGCGAACTTCGCGTTGGGCGGAACGATGTTTACAAGCACATAGCCGAAAAGATGAACAAGGTCTGTTCGGTATTGTACAGGGTGGAGAATTTGAAGACCTGCGCAGACAAAGTGCAAGTGATCTTGTCTCTCTCGACTTTCCCGGCTATGCAATCGGCGGTCTTTCCGTCGGAGAGCCAAAGCCGATCATGAATCGGATGTTGGAATTTACGACCCCGTTGCTTCCTGCCGATAAGCCGCGTTATTTAATGGGCGTTGGATCACCTGATTCACTGATTGATGGTTCCATACGTGGTGTGGATATGTTTGATTGCGTCTTACCAACAAGAATTGCGAGAAATGGAACATGTATGACTTCCCATGGCAGGCTAGTTGTGAGGAACGCAAAATATGCTGAAGATTTTGGCCCGATTGACGACCAATGTGATTGCTATACATGCCGAAACTATAGCCGGGCATACATTCGGCACCTGATTAAATGTAACGAAACATTCGGATTCAGACTTACTACTTATCATAACTTGTATTTTCTGTTAAACTTAATGGAGCAAGTCCGAAATGCGATTCGCGAAGACAGGCTTGGTGATTTTAGGGAAGCATTCTTTGAACAATATGGATTGAATAAACCGAATGCAAAAAATTTCTAAATTAAAGGAGGGAAAATAATGGGCGGCAGTTTAGGTGCATTGTTACCAATCATCTTAATGTTTGTCATTTTTTATTTCTTGCTTATTCGTCCGCAGCAAAAGCGCCAAAAGCAGGTAAGACAAATGCAAGCAGATTTGCAAAAAGGTGATAATGTGGTAACGATTGGCGGATTTCATGGTTTAGTGCATGCAATCGACGAAAACTCTGTAGTTCTTCAAGCAGAAGACGGAACGAAACTTACATATGATCGTTCAGCAATTCGTGAAGTGAAATCTGCGGAATAAAACGTTTTAAGCAAATTGGAAAAGGCTGTGCCATGTGGCCAGCCTTTTTTGGTAAATAAAGAGAGTATAAAAATGGGCTGTGTCAATGTCACTTTCAGCAACAGCCACGTCCGGCTCCAGCGCCCAGCAACTAGCAGAGCTTTTTGATGGGGCGAGTAACCGCAGTCCCAGAGTGCTCCAGTTTATACGTTGCTACGACGCACAGGACGTGCTAGTACAGGCGTTGCGACAAAAGCTCTTCGGTGGGACGAGTAATCGCAGTCCCAGGACGTCGCGCTTTTAGCCTGTAAGGGCGCTTACGCCTTTGTTAATCCTTCTTTCATAGCAATCTATGCTTTTGCATCCTGGTTGCCTGAAATGACATTTACACCAATGACACCGCCAATTAATGATGCGAAAATATAGCCCAAGTGCTGCAAAGCTTGTTCTAAGGTAAAGCCATGGTGGTAACCAAGGTATTGCAAAAGAAAGGTAAAAAGCGTAAATCCCAAGCCGGTAATGGTTCCAATCAGCCACCCTTTTGCTTTTCCTTTCACCCCCGCAGTAATACCACCAATAAATAAGGTTATGAGACCAACAATTAATGTAACCCAGGACAACGCCGGCTCATTTAATGATGAAAAGCGCAGTACAAACGCCAAGATAAAACTTGTAATAAGCACCAAACCCAAAATAACAACCCAACCGTACAATAATCCAACAAGTTGCTGTCGCACCGAATCCCCCCTGTTTGTCCGTTTTATTTTCATCATATGCGCACATGTTGCAAAATAGACTGGTAAAGTTAAATTACATTAACCGCACTTCCGAATGGTGATGTTTGCCTTCAATCCCCATGTGCATTACTTCATTCATTATATAGAACCCTTATATTGTTCTAGTGGCGCATCTCAAAGCAAAAACTGTTGATTGGAACGGGAGGCGGACGCCTTTTAGCGGGCATGGCTTCAGCCGCCCGCTAAAAGCGAGTATATTCCATTTGCGGTGGTTGAACGGAATATACCAGTTTTATTTGCAAGGTTTTGGAAAGTATCTTTGAAACATTCCACTAGTTTTACTTTATATATCTTTGCAGGAAGGGGATTTGGGCCAATTCTTCCTTTGTGATGAATCTAAGCAAGAAAAGAAACAAGATATAAATCAGCAGCAAAAGGAAAACAACAAATAAAAATAAAAATAGATTGGTATGATCCTGCAAGAAAAATTGTTTAAGGAAATATCCTGTTATCCATGTAAACCCTAATAAAAGAACCATTTTCAAGATATCCTTCGCCGGAATGAAATAATGTATATATTTTTGCAATGTTGCAAGGTGCAATAAGGTAACAAGAATCACTCCCACACTCATCGCGATTGCGACACCCATTATGCCGAATGTCGGATTGGATGCCAGCACAAACAGTACCGTAAATTTCACGGCATTGCCAATCAAACTATTCCACATGGCGGGTCTTGCCAAATCAAGAGCCTGCAGTGCGGCTTGTAATGGCGATTGAATATAGAGTAAAATATAAAAAGGTGCCATAAGGAGCATTAATGTACTTGCATGATCTGTTCCATACATGTAAATTAAAATTGTTTTAGAAAAGAGCACTAAAATAATGGTGGAAATCGCCCCCGATGCAAATGAAATTCGAATGGACTGGTGGATGCGGTACATGATTAAATTATGATTCGATTTAGCTTCCGCCTCCGAAATGGAGGGTACCAGGGCAATTGATAACGAGTTTGTAATAAACGTCGGTAAAAAAAGCAGTGGCAGTACATATCCTGTCAACTCGCCATATTGCTTTGTCGCTAGCACTGTTGTTATGCCGGCAATTGCCAGGCTCTGGGCAACAAGGATTGGCTCCAAAAAATTAGATAAGGAACCAATCAGTCTGCTGCCCGTACTTGGCAGTGCGATGGAAAAAAGTTCCTTCAACACATTTTTGCTTGATTTAACATAGGCAAAAAAACGGTATCTTATTTTGATTGTCTTTTTCTGCTTAAATTGATAAACCATATATAATAGCGAGGCAAATTCTCCTAGGATAACACTGAACATCGCACCAGCGGCAGCATATTCGACACCCATTGGCAAAAACATTTTCACTAGGACGGCAACACAGGTAATCCGGACAATCTGTTCGATGACTAGCGAATAACTTTGCGGTTTCATATTTTGTCTGCCCTGGAAATAACCGCGCAACACCGAAGAAATGGCGACGATCGGGACAATCGGGCTGATTGCCATGAGCGGCAGCAGGGTGCGCTTGTCCGTCAATAAGTGGCTGGCGATATATGGTGCGCCGACAAGCATGATAATTGTGAAAAAAATGCTTGATATGCCAGTAACGAGCAGCGATACAATGAGGATTTTTTTAATTTTAGCGTGATCATTTTTGGCTTCTGCCTCAGCCACTCGCTTGGAGATGGCCACCGGAAGTCCAAGCTGTGTCAAAGACATGATGAGAAAAAGGGTAGGCATGGCCATCATGTATAGCCCGACTCCTTCTTCACCCATTAATCTTGCAACGACAAGCCGATTGATAAAACCTAAAAAACGCGTTATCATACCGGCAAATATTAATATTAATGTACCTTGAAGAAAGGTTTGTTTGGACAAGATTTATTCCCTGCCTTCTCAAAAAATCAAATTTCATATACAATAATGTATATGCAATTTGATTGGCCAAGCATGACAAGAATACATATTATTATTTCCTGTTTCAGAATGCTAGGTTGGATGATCAATCAAGAATCCGTGTTTATTGGAAGTGGGTGAATCCGTGGACGAAGTTAAATCCATTAAGGAGTGGAAACCGCATATCAAGCCCGTATTGTCTTGCAAGGCATCGGAATTCCGTCTGATGGGCTATGAAAATGCGACACAGGAAGATATTTGGAATTGCCTGACGGAAAAAGTTTGGAAAGGCAATCCAGAAAAGCATTTGTATGAAGTAGTGGAAGATATTTTTCACCTGGGGACAGACATTTATCTAAGCTACTTGACTGTAAACGCCTATAAACAGGATGATTTGGAAGCTTCAATTGCTGCCTTGCTACACTAAATCCGAAGCTTCAATAGCTAGTTTGAGGATGTATATCCCGATTATCAGGGATATAAGGGAGGAAAGAATTAGATGAAAAACAAAGGCAAATTGGTTGCCTTCTTTCTAATCGTTATCATTCTTGGCGTAACGATTGGATCGACGACAAACAGTATTGTTAAAAAAATCAACCTTGGCCTTGATTTGCAAGGTGGATTTGAAATTCTGTATGAGGTAAAGCCAATTAATGAAAACCAAACGGTGACTCGTGAATTGCTTGAGGGAACAGTACAGACGTTAAATGACCGTGTAAACCGGCTCGGCATCAGTGAGTCTACCATTGATATCGAAGGAAAGGACCGGATTCGTGTTCAGCTGGCAGGTGTGAAGGATCAGCAACAGGCACGTGATTTGCTGGCAACTTCAGCAAGGCTGTCTTTTCGTGATGTAGACGATAAGAAGCTTCTCGATGGATCCGATGTCAAGGAAGGCAGTGCCAAACAAGACTTTGATCCAAAAACAAACCAGCCGATTGTTACATTAAAACTAAAAGATGCAAACAAGTTTGCCAAGGTGACCACAGAGGTTAAAAATATGGCCCCAAATAACTTGCTGGTCATCTGGATGGATTATAATAAAGGAGATTCTTTCAAGGAAGAATCCAAGAAAAAAGATCCGAAATATATTTCTGCTCCGGCAGTAAACGAAACACTGAATACGAATAATGTGCAAATCACCGGAAACTTTACTGTGGAAGAAGCCAAATATATGGCAGACATTATAAACTCCGGTTCACTGCCGGTGCAAATGAAAGAGTTGTACTCTACATCTGTCGGTGCCCAATTTGGGGAACAAGCATTAAATAAAACAGTTGTAGCGGGTATTATCGGGGTAGCACTGGTTTATCTATTCATGATATTCTTCTACCGATTCCCGGGATTGATTGCTTCGATCAATCTGACAGTATACATTTATTTGATATTGCTTGTATTCATGCTGATGAATGGCGTGTTGACGTTGCCGGGTATTGCGGCATTAATTCTTGGTGTCGGTATGGCGGTTGACGCCAATGTCATCACATTTGAGCGCATCAAGGAAGAAATGCGCGCTGGCAAATCGCTGCAATCGTCATTTAAGGCAGGGACAAAAAATTCACTGTCGACTATTTTGGATGCGAACATCACAACGATGCTAGCTGCGGTCATTTTGTTCATTTTCGGGACAAGCTCCGTAAAAGGATTTGCGACCTTGCTGATTATCAGTGTACTTGTCAGCTTCCTGACGGCTGTATACGGAACAAGACTCCTGCTGCATCTCTGGATAAAAGTACCGTTTTTCAAGAAACATCCGGAATGGTTCGGCGTAAAGAAAAATACAATCCGGGATATCAATGACACCGATACGGAAGTGACATTCCATAATCGTAAGGTGAATGTTGTCAAACATCGTAAGAAATTTTTCATTGCATCGGGAACAATGGTAATTATTGGCATCATTTTCCTGACATTGTTTAAAATTAACCCGGGAATTGATTTTACAAGCGGATCAAGGGTGGAGATTCTTTCCAACCATGCCCTAAGTACACAAGAAATAACGAATGACCTATCCGATTTGGACTTAAAAGCAAAATCAATCGTTATTTCCGGTGACAATAAAGATATAGGCGTGGCCCGTTTTGACAAGGTATTGTCCAATGACAAAATTAAAGAAGTGAAACAATATTTTGCCGATAAGTATCATAAAGGTGAGCCGAATGTCAGTATTGTATCACCGATTGTTGGTCAGGAGCTAGTTAAAAATGCGTTGTATGCAGTTGGCTTGGCGGCAATCGGAATGATAATCTATGTTGCTTTCCGGTTCGAAGTGTTCTTCGGTATTACGGCGATTATCGCATTGATCCATGATGCATTCTTTATTCTTGTATTGTTCAGCATTACGAGAATGGAATTCGATGTTACGATTGTTGCGGCAATATTGACGATTATCGGTTATTCGATTAACGATACAATTGTTACGTTCGACCGGATAAGGGAGAACCTGCAAAAGTCCAACAAACGGATTAAATCCATGAAGGAATTAGCAAAAGTTGTAAATAACAGCTTGATGCAAACATTTACGCGCAGCATCAATACTTCATTAACCACTTTGTTGGCCATTTTGCCATTCTTGCTGTTTGGCGCTACTTCCATAAAAGGCTTTGCCATTTCCATGATGGTTGGCCTGGTTGTCGGAACATATTCGTCCTTATTCCTGGCAGCACAGCTGTGGCTCGTATGGCGTGGTAGAATGCTGAAAAAACGTCCGGTAGACTTTAGAAAGAAAAAGAAATTGGAAGGCCCGCAAGTCTAAATACTAGCCCTCTGTTAAAAGCGGGGGGCTTTTTTATATTAAACAGCTAACTGGATTAATCTTAGCCGCCCACGGGAAAGCGAGTATATTCCATTTGCGGCGGTTGAAGTAAATATTTTTGTCACATTCTCTAAGTTAAAAACAGTCTTTCATAAGATTCGCATATGTTCTTTTTTAATAATAGGAATAAATAGAACAAAAACGGGTAGAAGAAAAGAAAGAATAGGAGGAAAACAATGAGGGGCCAAACATACGTCATCCTTTCGATCATTTTCGTAATTTTAATTGCCATATTTGCTGTAACCAATGTATCGTCAGTGGAAGTTAATTATTTTTTCTGGAAAACGGAATCTCCCTTAATTTTGGTTATTCTGTTTTCAACCTTGATGGGGGTCTTGATTACCGCCGCAGTTGGCATGGTTAGAATGTACCGTCTGCAGCGCCAGATAAAAATGTTGCGGACCGAAAATCATAAGCTGCAACAACAGTTGGAAAAACATGGACTGCTTGAAGAACATCAAACGAATGATCATTCATAATTCAGTCCCTTCAAGTGAATAAGTTTTATCGGGCAGTAAGACCCCCACCTCAAAGCATGCAGCATCAAGGGAGTTTGGTGGGGGGGTAACTGCCGCAAACGTTCGATTGTTTTGGGCCAACATGATATTGGTCACTCGGGTGTTGCCACACTGGTTTTCACTGGGACGAGTAATCGCAGTCCCAGGACATGAGATTTTATACTGGTTCATTACTTAGTCAGTGAAAAAAACTACTAATTGAAGTTTCACTTTATTGCTCCCCTGCTATCTGTTTTGTATAATAGATTGGTCAGGGGTGAATTTATGTTACAGAGTCAAATGAATTGGAAATTTGTAAGTTCAGATCGAAGTGAAAACGAAAAATGGCAAGACCATAAGGGTAACGATCTATCCCCTGTCGTACAGCATTTACTTTTACAACGGGGAATTACTTCCCAGGAACAGGCAGATGCATTTTTATATCCGAATTTGGATGATCTGCATGATCCAAAATTATTTTCATCAATGGAAATAGCTGGGGAACGTGTACATAAAGCAATTAATAATAAAGAAAAAATACTTGTATTTGGAGACTATGATGCAGATGGTGTCAGCTCGACAACGGTGATGATGGAGGCATTAACGGAACTTGGTGCCGATTGTGCGTTCTATATTCCAAATCGCTTTACAGAAGGCTACGGTCCGAATGAAGCAGCATTTCGCCAGGCCCAGGTAAATGGGTTTGGACTGATTATTACAGTCGATACTGGAATTGCCGCGGTCGATGAGGCAGCAGTAGCGAAAGAATTGGGGATCGATCTGATTATTACCGATCACCATGAAGTGCAGGAACAGCTTCCTCAAGCATATGCCATTATCCATCCGAAAGTTTCTGCTAATTACCCATTCAAGGAATTGGCAGGAGTAGGAGTGGCATTTAAATTTGCACAATTTCTGCTTGGTTATTTTCCAACTCATCTGCTGGACTTGGCAGCCATTGGTACAATTGCAGATTTGGTTCCATTGCGCGGGGAAAATAGGATTATTGCGTATCACGGTCTGCGGCAGCTTTCAATCACAAAACGCAAAGGACTGCATGCATTAAAGAAATACTGTCGTCTGTCTGAAAACGTGACGGAGGAAGACGTTGGTTTTCAAATTGGACCGCATTTAAATGCTGTTGGGAGACTGCGAGATGCCGATTTGGCTGTTGAACTGCTAACTTGTGATAATGAAGACCAAGCCGATGAGTTGGCAGCCATGGTACAGTCGCTCAATAATGAAAGAAAAAGCATTGTTGCAGAAATCGCTAAAGAGGCAGAAGCAATGCTTGATACGTCCGGACAAGATACAGGCGTAATCGTCGTGGCCAAATCCGGATGGAACGAGGGTGTGCTTGGTATTGTTGCTTCCAGATTGGTGCGGAAATTTGACCGTCCCGCTATCGTCCTGTCAATTAACGAGGAAACGCAAACAGCAAAAGGTTCCGCGCGTAGCATTCCGGCATTTGACTTGTTTAAGGGATGCATGGAACTAAAAGAGGTTTTTACAAATTTTGGTGGACATTCTCAGGCAGCTGGTATGACATTGCCTTTGGAAAATATTGATAAATTGCGTGATGGTCTTCATCAAATCATTTCCCGGGATCTCACTGAAGATGATTTCAAGCAAGAATTAGTCATTGATGCTAGCTTGCGCCCAAGTGAAATAAATTTGGATTTGATCTCGGACCTGAATCTGTTAGCACCTTTTGGCATGAAAAATAGCAAGCCAGTGTTCCATGTTATGGGTGTTTCGGCAGACATGCGGAAATTGGGAAATGAAAAAAAACATTTAAAGCTGCAATTAAAATCAGATGACAAATCGCTGGAGGGTATCGGCTTTGGTTTGGGAGAGTTCTGCGATTACATCACACCGAATGCAAAACTTTCAGTTGTCGGTCACTTGTCTATAAATGAGTGGAACGGCATTAGGAAGCCGCAATTGATATTACAGGATTTGCGGATTGACGATTGGCAGTTGTTTGATCATCGGGGCAAAAAGGATTTCAAGCCGGATGCATTTGCAAAAAGGAACTGGTCCGTTGCAGTGATTCGACAGCAACGTGAAATAGATGTCGGCAATCATAGCATGCCATGTACCACTTATCAAGAGGCATCGTGTTTGGATGAAGTGCAGGAGCTGTTTTTGTACGATTTGCCGGATAACCTTTCCCAATTGGCAGAAATCATTCGGCATACAAAACCCAAGAATATCCATGCGTGTTTTCACGTTGAAAACAGCACATATTTATCTGCTTTTCCAAACAGGAATGATTTCAAATCATTGTATGCATATTTATTTAAATACAAAAAAATCCGCTCCAATAAAGAGTTGCAGGTGCTTTCCGCTGCAAAAAACTGGAGCGATCAAAACATAAAATTCATGTTGCGCGTGTTTCTTGAACTCGATTTTGTTAAACTGGATAATGGTACAATTACCTTGAGTGAAAATCCAATGAAAAAGGATTTGACGGAATCGGAAGTGTACCAACAACGACAAAAGCAAATGAAAATAGAAGAGATTCTTTGTTATTCTACCTATGATAAATTGCAAAAGTGGTTTGCGCAGTTTATGGAGTCTACGGAAAAATCCGAGGAGGAAATGGCATATGGACTATAAAAAGTATATTAAGATTGTAAACGATTGGCCCAAAGAAGGGATTGAATTCAAGGATATTACGCCATGGATGGATAACGGCGAGGCGTATAAGGCGGCAGTAAACGAAATGGTAGCGTTCGCCAAAGAAAAGGATATCGATATCGTGGTAGGTCCGGAAGCCAGAGGTTTTATTATTGGCTGCCCGGTATCCTACGCACTTGGCGTCGGCTTTGCCCCGGTTCGTAAGGAGGGTAAACTGCCTCGGGAGGTTATTAAGGTAGATTATGGTCTGGAGTATGGAAAAAATGTTCTAACGATTCATAAGGACGCAATCAAACCCGGACAACGCGTCTTGATAACGGATGATTTGCTGGCAACCGGAGGAACAATTGAAGCTACCATCAAACTCGTGGAGCAATTAGGCGGCATTGTTGTCGGATGTGCTTTTATGATAGAATTATCCTATCTCAACGGGATGGATAAATTAAAAGATTACGATGTGCTGGCACTGGTAAAATATTGATGTAAAATGAGGCTGGGACATAACTAGCCAAAATAACTGGAAAATGGTTCCGATCATCAAAAACAGATGATTGGAACCATTTTTCTTTGGGGAATTTTCACTTTTTATTGTTTGGCC
>NZ_JAROCA010000070.1 GCF_030732005.1 Tigheibacillus jepli
AAAAGGTTGTAGTGACCAAAATAAAATTAGAAATCCCGACACAGCGGGATTTCTAGGCTTTTTAGCCGAAACTTGGGTTAGCATAATGCCATGATGAAGAAAGAAAAAAGGCCTGCAGACATTCGGTGTCCGGCAGGCAGTAAACTAAAATTTGTGATCTCTATCGCAGTATAACGGGCAGTAACACTCCCGCTGATTGAAATTTCGCTTGATGGTGCAACGTAATTGCCGCTATTAAAGTGCTTTGTCATCGACATTTTCAAGCCAAGTGTCAATCGTTTGAACAACAGATTTTACTGTCTCTTCTTCAAATGGGGAATTCAAATGAGCAGAAGCAATCAACTCAAGAAATGGTTTGGAACCCCCAAGTTTGCAAAGATTGACATAATCTTTCCAGGCCTTTTGATGGTCTTCTTGTGATCTTTTCCAAAATTGAAAAGCACAGATTTGTGCCAGTGTATAATCGATATAGTAGAATGGATCCTCGTAAATATGACCTTGACGTTGCCAAAATCCACCGGCTTCCAAGTAAGCATTCCCATCATAGTTGCGATGTGGCAGATATATTTTTTCCAAATCACGCCATGCTTGTTTCCGCTGTTCGGGTGTCCAGTCCGGGTTTTCATAAACAAGATGCTGGAATTCATCCACCGCCACACCATATGGCAGAAATGTCAATCACCCAAGCAAGTGTGAGTACTTATATTTTTCCGTTTCATCCTGGAAAAAGAGCTCCATCCACGGCCAAGTGAAAAATTCCATGCTCATGGAATGAATTTCAGCCGATTCGCTAGTTGGTCCGATATATTCCGGAATGCCGATTGATCTGCTGGAATATACTTGGAATGCATGACCTGCTTCATGTGTTAGCACATCGACATCACCGGAAGTTCCATTGAAATTGGCAAAGATGAATGGTGATTGGTAGTCTTCAATAAACGCGCAATAGCCGCCGGCTTCTTTTCCTTTTTTTGCTTCCAAGTCCATTAAGTGCCTGTCAAGCATGAAGTGGAAAAATTCATTTGTTTCACTTGAAAGCTCCTCATACATTTTTTTACCATTTTCAATAATCCACTCGGGTGATCCTTTTGGCACTGCATTGCCGTTTTCATACTCGAACGCTTCATCGTAAAATTTCAATTCATCGACACCGATTCGTTCCGCTTGCTTTTGGTAAAATTTCGTTACAATCGGAACAACGTGATCGCGGACTTGCTTGCGAAAAGCGGCTACCATGTCTGCATCGTAGTCTACACGCTGCATGCGTATATAGCCGAGTTCTACGAAGTTTTTATATCCAAGCGTTGTGGCAATATCGTGGCGAACGTGCACAAGCTTGTCATAAATTTCGTCAAACTTTTCGCCGTGACCAGCAAAAAAACCAAAGCGAGCCTCCATGGCCTGCTTTCGAACATTGCGGTCCTTGTCCTGTGCAAACGGACCAAGCTGTGCCAGTGTATACGTTTTTCCCTGAAATGCTATCTGTGCTGATGCTACCAGTTCCGCATATTCAGAGGTCAGTTTGTTCTCCTTTTGTAAAAGCGGCATAACCTCCGGTGAGAAGGCCTTTAATTCCAATTCAGCAATGGCAAATAGTTGTCTGCCCCATATTTCTTCCAGTTCTTTGCGGAAAGGAGAAGCAAGCAGCTCCTTATAAAATTGGGTGTCCATTTCCTGGAATGATGGCAGTGTCTCGTCCCAATAGTCCTTTTCGCTTTGATAAAATGCATCGTTTGTATCAATGGATGCACGTATGTATACTAGATTGAACATCGTGGAAATCCGGTTGCGAAATGCATTGATTCTTTCCAATGCATGCGTTTGCGCTGCAACAGTTTCAGCATTTGCAAAGGTAGCTAACAGCTGTTCAAATTTCTTTTTCTCTGATTGCAGTTCTGGACGTTGATACTCGTATGCCTCAAATGTAAGCATATTAGAAATTCCCCCTTTTTCTTCCACCATATAGTTGTATTCGACATGTGTCATCCGTATTCCTGCTACTTTTTCAAAAGAAATCCCAATGCTGTAAAAAAGTGGTATTTCCTAACCAACGATTCATCCCAGCAGTAAAATAAACTTACCATTGGTGAGTCTGGTAGCTTAACGGTACTTTTTCCATGGTTACAAATCATCGTTTCCACAGAACAAGGGGGATTAGTAGCGTTCTTTTTTATTGGGCAGCTAATTATATTGCTGACATTAAAGTAATTGACTTTACCATCATTCCACGATAAACTGAAAGGTGACATAATATTTTTAAAAATACATAGAAACAAATGAGGTGAATACGTTGGTAGGTCCAGTAGTGGCAATTGGCGCAGTGATGTTGGTCATTTTGGTGCTGCTTGGTTTTGCTTTGTTAAAAGCTTCGGCAAAAGCAGTATACTTGGCTTATTTTCCATTGATTGTCATCTTTATTTGTGGTGTCATCATGGTTGTTATGCCAAAAATGACTGGCAAAGTGGAAATGCTTGGCGCCGGTCTTGGTGGCTGGGGAATAAGCTTTCTGTTTGCGTCGGTGGTTGCAGGCTTGCTCACCCCAATCCTTGATGTTTACTTGCGTTCTGGCAAGTAGTCGAACACAAAAAGGCGATATCCGTTGTGAATATCGCCTTTTGATTACAAGAATAAAAGAGTAATAGATCATAACTGTAATATTTTCCATCATTGTTTAAAATAAATTTAAAATGCCAAGCGATATGAGCAACAAAGGCGGAATAAAAGACATTCGCTGCAATTTTGCACTTTTAGCAAGCAATCCGCCCAGTTTTATCCCAGAATATAAGAACATGCCACTCATCAATGCAACCAGCAAAGGCGTTATAACAGGCGAATATCCGACAATAGCAGCACCAATGCCGGCACCAAACGCATCCAAGGCAAGCGCGGCACCTAATAATAATGCTTCGCCAGGGGTGATAATGCCGGACTTATCCAAATCCGCCTGGTCCGGTGTCGTAATTACCTTTCGCAAATCAGTCAGCCCATTGGCTTGCTCATCTTCTCTAACAGTCTGGCTGCCAAGCTGTGAACGAAGGATATTGCATAACGAAAATAAACCAAGGAAAATCAAAATGGATGCACCGATAATTTTTGTCATCTTCGGAGAAATAAAACCGCTCAATCCCTCGCCAATCGTCATTGAAAGCAGAACAACCAGCCCCGAACAGCACATGATAATCAGTAAAGCTACAAACGGTACGCGAATATTGCGCATGCCATACGTCACACCAACCCCAAAACCATCTATACTCACAGCGATTACCAAAAACAGTAAACCTGTATAAAACAGCATAAAACCAATCCTTTCAGGTGTCAGGCACCGGCACAATTCAATATTTGCCATTTATATGTAAATGCCTGCTCCCTTGGGTCTGCTGTTAGTTTATGACGGGGAATTTTGCTTGATTGGGCATTCGCCCAGTTGGAGAGACCGAGACCATTTAATAGGTTCGATTTCAATCCCCGGAAATCGGTTTGGATGTCATGAACTGCAGCATATGGTAAAGTAATAATAGAAGAAAGTCTGGAGAGAGGATTTTTTGAATATGGGCAAAACAGTTGTATTAGCTGAAAAACCGTCAGTTGGTCGTGATATTGCCAGGGTACTGCAGTGTCACAAAAAAGGAAACGGCTATATGGAAGGTACTAAATATATCGTGACATGGGCACTTGGCCACCTGGTCACACTGGCAGACCCGGATATGTACGATGATAAATATAGAACTTGGAAGCTTGATGACTTGCCAATGCTGCCAAAGGATATGAAATTGGTTGTGATTAAGAAAACAAGCAAACAGTTCCAAACGGTGAAAACCCAGCTGAATCGCAAAGATGTGGATGAGGTTGTAATTGCAACCGATGCGGGAAGGGAAGGAGAACTGGTCGCACGCTGGATCATTGAAAAAGCCAGGATCAACCACAAAAAAATCAAACGTCTGTGGATTTCATCTGTTACGGATAAAGCGATTCGCGATGGTTTTAAACATTTGAAACCAGGTAAACAATACGAAAACCTGTATGCCTCTGCAGTGGCAAGATCAGAAGCTGATTGGTACGTTGGTCTCAACGCGACCAGAGCATTGACAACAAAGTTCAATGCCCAATTATCAAGCGGTCGCGTGCAAACCCCAACGCTTGCGATGATTGCCGCCCGCGAACAGGAAATTCGTGATTTCAAACCAAAGCGTTTTTACGGTATCGAAGGCAAAACAAATAAAGGCTTTACATTAAAATGGCAGGATACCAAGGAAAACAGCCGGATATTTTCCAAAGAAAAGGCAGAGAAGTTGCAACAAAGTTTACGTGGAAAACCGGCAACGATTACGAACGTTGAAAAAAAGCATAAACAAAAACTGTCTGCCCAGCTGTATGATCTGACAGAATTGCAGCGTGATGCCAACCGCATTTTCAATTTTTCAGGGAAACAAACATTGAATATCATGCAAAAATTATATGAGCAACATAAAGTGTTGACCTATCCACGTACGGATTCCCGTGTAATTTCTACAGATATTGTGCCGACATTAAAGGAAAGGCTGAAGGCATGCGGGGTGGACCAATACGCAAACATCGCAAATAAATTATTGAGAAAAAAAGAATTCAGACTGCCAAAGTCAGTTGTCAACAATGCAAAAGTTTCTGATCACCATGCGATTATTCCAACTGAACAGCCTGTCGTACTTGAAGATTTGGATGACAAGGAACGGAAAATCTATGATTTGGTCGTCAAACGTTTCTTCGCTGTTTTGTCTGATCCGTACGAATATGAACAAATGACGGTCACAGCCAAAATCGGCAATGAATTGTTTAGCGCCAAAGGAAAAGCTGTGAAAAAACTTGGCTGGAAGGAAATTTACGACCGCAGCAGCCATTTGGAAGATGAGGATGGCGATGAGCAGCAATTGCCTGTTTTGCATAAGGGCGATCCGCTGGCACCTATTCAACTGCGCTTGACTGAAGGTGAAACAAAGGCCCCCGAGCGCTTTACGGAAGGTGCATTATTGCAGGCGATGGAAAATCCTGTACGCTATATGAACCAAAACAGCAAAAAATTGGCACAGACTTTGCAAGAAACCGGGGGACTTGGTACAGTTGCCACCAGAGCAGATATCATCGAAAAATTGTTTAATAGCCAAATGATGGAGCTGAATGGAAAATACATCCATTTGACTTCAAAAGGAAAACAATTGCTTCAGCTTGTTCCAGAAGATTTGCGTTCTCCGGTACTAACCGCGCAATGGGAACAAAAACTAGGCGAAATCGCCGAGGGAAAACTGTCGAAACAAGCGTTTATCTCAGAGATCAAAGGATATACGAAAAAGGTTGTCCAACAAATTAAAGGCAGTGATGAAAAATTTAAGCATGACAACATCACCGGTACAAAATGTCCAAACTGCGGAAAATTGATGCTGGAAGTAAAAAACCGCCATGGTCGCATGCTCGTTTGCCAGGACCGCGCTTGCGGCTACAAGAAGAATATCGCTAAATTGACGAACGCCCGCTGCCCGAACTGTCATAAGAAAATGGAGTTGCGGGGAGAAGGGGAAGGCCGTATGTTCATATGCAAATGCGGACATCGGGAAAAACTTTCTACTTTCAATGAGCGAAAAAACCGCGAGAAAAAACACAATGTTTCACGCAAAGAGGTTCATAACTATTTAAAACATCAGGATGATGAGTTTAAAAATAATGCCTTGGCTGAAGCACTAGCCAAACTGAAAAAATAAACAGGAAAGCCCCCTTATATAGGGGGTTTTACTGTAGGTAAAGAAAGTAATAAATTGTGCTGTATTAATGTCATTTGCTATGATAGCCACGTCCGGATCCACCGCCCAGCAACTAGCAAATGGTTTTCGATGGGACGAGTAATCGCAGTCCCAAGGGTTTTGGGTGGGGCGAGTAACCGCAGCCCCAGATGTTTTGATGGGACGAGTAATCGCAGTCCCAAATGGTTTTGGGTGGGGCGAGTAATCGCAGCCCCAAAGTGCTCCAGTTTGTACGTTGCTAAACGGACGCTTGCGCCTTTGTTCTTTGCATTACATAAATGCCGATTTGAGTCTCATCAAACGATACAATTCCCGGGCATGGCTGCCTTCGGGTGTCGGCGTGTGCAAATGCGGGCGGAGCCGATTCATCAGTTCAAGGTCACAGCTTCGTCGGGATGTGCCAGGTCTGCGGTAGCATAAATCATGGGCCATGCATGCGGCATCAACGGCATTGACCGGAGCTCCCGGCCCGCTGCATCCGGGTCCGCACCATCGATAGCCAGGAAACATACAAAAGCCATCGCGCATTGCATAATTTCTTGGCAACTGTTTCATCTCCTTTTCTCTCACATGTGTCTTTAATAGTTTATTTCAGCCGTTTGCCTTTGGCTGTTCGTTTATCCGGGATATGAGGAAAAAGTGAAAGTGCAATTGCAAGCATCAAACTAACAACATTTTTTTCATCGTTTCTGTATGAAATAAAACGATCGCCGCCGGATCACCACAAGAACCCAATCCAATTGCATTTTCGAGGAGTAAAAAATATCTGTCGAGACGTGGGTATCTTTGTTCAAATTTCTGCAACATTCCTGTGAATTAATTGTGAAATAGTGAGCAAATTTATATTTTTATTTTAAAAAAATGCTAGTATATAACTGTAAACAGGATATCCTATTGCAATAAAATATGTGAAGTATTGAGCAATAAAATTTCAACATGTAAACAAATGGATAAGGAGTTGGGGAAAATGTGGAATCATTTCATTCGTCATAATAAATATGCTGGAGCCGTATTGGCAGTCATTCGAGTTTACCTAGGGTATACGTGGTTGACTGCGGGGATTGGTAAATGGATGAGCGGCAGTTTTGATGCTAGCGGCTTTATGAAAGGTGCCATTGCAAGTGCTTCGGGAGAAAATCCTGCTGTGCAAGGTTGGTGGGCAGCATTTCTGCAACATATTGCCCTGCCTAATGCTGAATTGTTCAGCAACGTAGTAATGATAGGAGAAATTCTTGTCGGTATGGCATTGATATTGGGGGTATTTACAAACTTTGCCGCTTTAATGGGAATTATTATGAATTTCGCATACCTGTTCAGCGGTACCGTCAGCATCAATGCACAAATGGTATTGTTGACAACCTTCCTTATCGTTGCAGGATTTAATGCTGGCAAATTTGGTCTCGATCGATGGATCATCCCATTCATGAATCGCAAGCTGGTTAAAAACGGGACACCAAAAAAGAAAGTTCGGACAGTACATTAACAAATCAATGAAAGATAGCTATTGAAGGAACCAGTCTTTGTGCTGGTTCTTTTTTCATACAAATCTGGCCAATCGTAAAGAAGCTGAAGATATTTCATTTCGCATGATGAAAAGCAACATTCAATTGATCGAATGAGCAATATGCGAATAGCGTTACTTTATCCGAGAAAGTGGACGTTTTTTTCTATAAATGAAAAATTTGCTCTTGGAAAGTACTAGGAAAAAAATATTCCAAATAGCCTATCCGCCGGCATGGAAACTGCATTTGGGGGAGCAATAGGCTTGCACGGCCATTCATCCTCATGTATGATGAAACTGTAGTCAAGCATTACATATATACTTATTAGGGAGGTACCATATACATGGCTTTTGTAATTTTGGATCCATGCCGCGGTGAAAAATCGGGAGAATGTGTCAGTGTTTGCCCGGTTGATTGTATCGAAGAAGGCGAGGATCAATTTTATATAGATCCCGATATTTGCATCGACTGTGCTGCATGCCAAGCAGTATGCCCAGTGGATGCGATCGTGGAAGAATATGACTTAACTTCTGATCAGGAAAAATACCTCACACTTGCTGAGGAATTCTTTGCCAATCGTTAAGCATTTCTCATATGTTCCAATAGAAAAAGCCCGTTACAGTCAACACCAACTGTAATGGGCCTTATTATGTAATGACACGGTAAATTATTCTTCCTCTACTGCTTCGGCGAGTTTGCTGGCAAACCATCTTTTAGCCGTATCTTCATCGACTTCATAGACCTTTCCTGCACGAAATAGCTGTCCGTGGTATGCGGTTTGCACATTCATTCTGACCTTGACCATTTGTAACAGCTCCTGTCTAAGTATACTACTTTCATTATAAGACAATTGTGCATTCGTTTCCAATCATTTTACGAGAGAAGCTCTTTCCAAGCAGCACTCAGATCCGTCGTTGGCTGTCTGCTGGCAAAGTTTTCACATATATAGACGGTAGGCATGGCGCCGATTTGCTTATAATTGGCTGCAAATGGGGCTGCTACATGAAAATCCTCAGCTGAAGCGGCTGGCAGTAGCGTCACATCCGGCAGGAAGGTGGCATGAAAATTGTCCATCCATGCTGAATACCCTTGCTGGGAATTATCCCCAATTATAACGACTTCTTTTGTTGGATTTTCCAGCAGCAGCACAGACTGCATGAAAAAGGCAGCGTTGGCAGCACTACGACTGAGATCATTATAAAACGTGGATTGCATGGTTTGTGCATGTTCCAAGTAGCGGTTTTCTCCAGTTAAAAACCCCGCTTTAACGAGGACATATGCTGCCACACTGTTGCCGGATGGCAGTGCGCCATCATAAACCTCTTTATCCGTTGCAATCAGTTTTTCGCCATCTTTGCCGCTGAAAAAGAATCCGCCTTCTGCTTCATCCCAAAATAATGTATTCATGCGATCAAGGAGATTTTTTACGTTATGGAGCATGTTCAAATCAAAAGTTGCCTGATACATCTCCAGATAAGCCCATGCCAAAAAGGCATAGTCATCCAAATAGGCTTTATATTTCGTTTCACCATTACGGAATCTGGCCATTAAGCGACTATCTTTGAAAAGCTCGTTTTCGATAAAGTGAAGTCCATTTTCAGCCATTTTTTTGGCATCTGCATGTTGCAGCACGCCAGTTGACTTCGCAAGAGCAGCAATCATTAATGCGTTATATCCGGTTAAAATTTTGTCATCAACATGTGGTTTCACACGTTTTTCTCGTTCGCTAAATAGTTTTTGCCGAGCAATTTCCAGTTGTTCTTGCAATGCTTGTTCAGAGAGCTTATATTTTGCAGCAAGATACTTTTTATTTGTGCCAATTAGATTGGGAATATTGGTGCCATCAAAATTCCCTTCCAGTGTGATGTGATAGGCGTCGGCAAATAACCCACCAAGTTCGTCTCCCAAAATATCAAATATTTCCTCGTAATCCCAGCAGTAATACTTTCCTTCTATGCCCTCCGAATCGGCATCGATTGCGGTGAAAAAGCCGCCACCTTCGTTAAACATTTCCCTGGAAATAAATGAAATGATCTGTTCTGCGATTCGCTTGTAAAAAGGATTTTTGGTTACTTGGTAGCATTCCGTATATGCCATCAATAACAGCGCGTTGTCATACAGCATTTTTTCAAAGTGAGGGACAAGCCATTGTTCATCGGTGGAATAACGGCAAAATCCAAACCCAATATGATCGTATATCCCGCCGGCAGCCATTTTTTGCAGTGTTTGCTCGACCATTTCCAATGCTTTGGGCTCTTTGGCAAAATAATAGTATTTCAACAAGAAGAACAAATTATGCGGCTGTGGGAATTTCGGTGCTGCACCAAAGCCGCCATGTTCATGGTCAAATTTAGAAGCAAGTTGTTCAAACGCCACATCGGCATTTTGCTTTGTCAGTGTTTCGGAACTTTTTGATTGAACGGTTTTTGCCAGTGCACGCCGGACGCTTTTTGTTACTTTGGTAATCTGTTTTGGATCTTCCTGATATAATGTATGCAGATGCACAAGCACGTCCATTAGTCCAGGAATATTGTATCTGCTGTGTTTTGGAAAATATGTACCTGCATAAAATGGAATTTGATCCGGTGTCATGATAATCGTCAGCGGCCAACCACCTTGCCCGGTCATCATCTGGCAAACTTTCATGTATATGGAATCAATATCCGGCCGCTCTTCACGATCCACCTTAATCGCGACATAGTGCTCGTTTAAATATGCAGCCACTTCTTCGTCTTCAAAAGATTCATGTGCCATGACATGACACCAATGGCAAGTTGAATACCCGATGGAGAGAAAGATTGGTTTATTTTCCTGTTTCGCTTTTTCAAACGCTTCCTCGCTCCATGGATACCAGTTGACTGGGTTATGGGCGTGTTGGAGTAGGTATGGGGATTTTTCAGCGATTAGTCCATTGGGTTTCTTATTCATTGGCATTTGACCACCACCTTTCTTCGGGGATTTTTGACATTTCTTCTTTAATTGTAGGTTACCACACAATGCTCCAAAACAAACAAAGAATTTTTCACCCCGAGTAATTGATTTGTCATACAACCTAAAAATAGCCGTGTCGTCTTTCTTTTATCGCAGTATTAACTGGCTTTACGACCCAAGAAAGTTACACAATATCACGTTCTTTTTTGATGGGGATTACCTAGGAAGGAAGAATGATTGACTTGTAAGTTATGATACCATGTGAGGTTTCCAATATGGTTTCACCATTAGACTTACTGTTGTCAATGACAATCAGATTACCGGAACCGTTATTTCCTGCAAAAACATACATGACAGTTTTTTTATCAATTTGTTTCATCTGATTCACCACATGATTTATGGTCTAATCTAACAATCTTACCATTTGGATATTCTTTCACCAGTATATACAATACATGTATCAATAGCTTTTGCATCAATTCTCGTCCTGTATTTAATAGGGGATTTTATTAGCTGTTAATCGCTCGGGGTCCAGGAAAGTCGCTCCAACCGGGGAAAAGTCGCTCGAAACGGGAGTAACCCGCTCCAATTCGCCGAAAGTCGCTCCAAGTGAGGGAAAGTCGCTCGGTGGGTTCGAAAGTCGCTCGGCGGGTTCAAAAGTCGCTCCAAATCAAGTTTTTGCGCTCCAAAGTCCATGAAGTCGCTCATAAAATGGGGAAAGTCGCTCATAAAGTGGGTAAAGTCGCTCCAAATAAGGCAAAAGCCGCTCGAGATACCGCAAAAGTCGCTCCAACTGAGGCAAAGTCGCTCGAAACGGAAGCAACCCGCCCCAATTCGCCGAAAGTCGCTCCAAGCGAGGCAAAGTCGCTCGAAATAGGCACACCCCGCTCCAAACAAAGTAAAGTCACTCCAGTTCCGCATTAGTCGCTCATCCAAAAGCCACTCCAATGTTCATATGTCGCTCCTATAACAATTTGCTGTCTGAAACATCTTTTTACAAAAGAACATAAACACAACAAGCAATTCATACACCGAATTAATGTCCAGCGTTCCCTATATTCCAGTTAAGGAATTCAAATTCAGGCCCTAATCGACCCTTTTTCCATTGACGTTATCATGTAAACTTGATATCATTTTTTATTGTGAAAATAATATAATTGCACCTTGTATAAGTCCGAGAATACGGCTTGGACGTTTCTACCAGCTACCATAAATAGCTTGTCTACAAGGAATGAAAAAATTCCTTTGGTAGATGAAACTTTGGCATGCTCGTGGCCAAAGTTTTTTTAATGCGAATAAGGTGATGGGAAAGTTGCTATTATGGAAACCCACCCATCTCAACAATAAAGATAATAAAGTGGAATCGCTGCGGGAACATTAACGACAGTGTATCTAACAGAATAGGGGATTGGACATCATGAGAAACTTCTTTCAATTTAAAGAAAGAAATACGACTTATAAAAAAGAAATCCTGGCGGGAGTGACCACTTTTCTTTCGGTAGCTTATATTTTAGTCGTAAACCCGCTCATCCTTAGCCAGTCAGGTATGGATAGGGATGCTGTATTTACCGCGACTGCTTTAACTGCAATCATTGGTACATTACTCATTGGGTTGCTTGCCAACTATCCGATTGCTATTGCACCAAGCATGGGATTAAATTCGTTTTTCACATTTTCGGTTTGTATCGGAATGGGAATAGCGTGGCAAGTGGCCTTAACAGGCGTCTTTATTGCCGGAATCATTTTTATGGTCTTGAGCTTGATGAAAGTACGGGAAAAAATCATCAACGTTATTCCACAGGATTTGAAACAGGCGATTGCTTCCGGAATAGGGTTCTTTATTGCGTTTATCGGGTTAAAAAATGCAGGGATAATTGTTTCCAACCCGGATACAATTATTGGCATCGGAAATATAACATCACATTCGACTGCTTTGTCCGCAATTGGGCTTGTCATTACGATCATTATGTTGGTACGTGGTATCAATGGGGGAATTTTCTATGGAATGGTTATGACAACGATTATTGGAATGATGGTCGGGTTGATTGACGTTCCTTCGTCCATCGTTGGAAAAATACCAAGTATGGAACCAACATTTGGTATCGTATTCTCTCATTTGCATGAAATTTTCACCCCTGATGTAATCGCGGTTATCTTTACCTTTCTGTTTGTCGCCTTCTTTGATACGGCCGGTGCATTGATTGGGCTGACCAGTCAAGCGGGAATGATGAAAAACAATACGATTCCCAACATAGGCAGGGCATTACTTGCGGATTCTTCTGCGGGTGTGGTGGGAGCGATTTTGGGGACATCCACACCGGCTACGAGTGTTGAATCTTCTGCCGGTATTGCAGTTGGTGGAAGAACAGGATTTACGTCTGTCGTGATTGCTGCTTGTTTTGCAATTGCTTTATTCTTTTCACCTATTCTTGCCGTTATCACAACCGAAGTCACAGCACCAGCATTAATTATTGTTGGGGCGTTGATGGCGATGGGGATAAGTAAAATTAACTGGAGCAAGCTGGAAATCGCAATCCCATCTTTTTTAACGGTTATCATGATGCCTCTGACATCCAGTGTGGCAACAGGTATTGCATTTGGATTTGTGCTATATCCGCTAACTTTGGTGGTGAAAAAACGTTTTAACGAAATTCATCCGATTATGTATGCACTTTGTTTGTTATGTGTTTTATACATCGTTTTTGTGGCGTAGCTTATTAGGGTTTTATTGTGGAACAAGAGAATCCTATTTTTTTGGCGCTTAGGCCGTAGGGGGTGCACCAATAGCATATTGCGCAGTCGATAGTAAGTAGATGGATGTGATAAAGGGATTCCAGTTCTTTTCTAATAAGTTATTTCAGATGGATTAACGCATAATTCCAAAGCGGTAAAAGAAACTAAATATGAAGTACATTATAATCGGAGGAACAGAAATGGAAAAGGAAGCTCAACCAAATCTAAGGTTAACCGCAACAGAACTTGGTGCCCTTTGGTCAGGCTATATGGATGACAGCATGGCAATTTGTGTATTAAAACACTTTTTGTCGAAGGCCGAGGATGAAGATGTTATTTCTATTTTAAATTTTGCCTTGGAATTGTCCCAGAAGCACGTTGATGAAATAGCAGAAATCTTTAAGAAGGAAAACCAGCCGATCCCACATGGTTTTACGGATAATGATGTAAACTTGGATGCTCCGCGGTTGTTTTCAGACACGTTTGTATTGGTTTATCTGCATAATATGGGAAGGCTTGGTTTGACACAATACGGAGCAGCTTTACCGTTTGCACCGCGTGATGACGTATTACACTATTTCAAGAAGTGTATCGCATCTTCTGCTGAACTAACTGAAAAGCTGGCAAAAGTAATGTTGGAAAAAGGAATTTATTCCAGATCGCCGTATGTACCAACCCCACAAAGTGTAACGTTTATTGAAAGGCAAAGCTATATGAATGGCTGGCTCGGAAAACAGCATCCATTGACTGCTATGGAAATTACCGGTTTGTTTTTGTGTCAGCAAACAAACAGTTTTTTGAAGGTATTACTATCCGGATATGCCCAAGTCGCACAGGATGATGGGGTGAGAAAATATTTGCAAGAAGGTAAGGAAATTGCATCCAAACATACGGAAGTTTTTAGTGGTGTTTTAAAAGATGATGAGCTGCCTTCCCCACGAACCTGGGATTCAGAGGTTACGGAATCCATCACACCGCCATTTTCCGATAAATTGATGATGTTTCATTCGAGGGCATTGAGTGTCGGAGGTATTGCCAGCTACGGCGCAAGCATGTCGACACTCTCCAGACATGATTTAATGCCTACCTTTGCAAGGCTTATTGCAGAGCTTGGGAAATATGGGAATAAAGGGGCGGAAATCATGATTAAGCACAAATGGCAGGAAGAGCCTCCTCGTGCAGCAGATCGTAATAGAATTATAAAGGATAGAAAAAATTAGGTCCTTTCGCAATGAACCGATTTTCTTAGTAGAGAATCGGTTTAAATTTCCGGAGATAAATCTTCTTCAAATTGTTTTTCTTGTGGGAAATGACCATTTGGATAGTAATGGAAAGAAAACAATCGCCCTGTTGAATGTAGGTTAATACTAGGATGACTCGCGCGATTTACTACTATTTAATTAAAATGAATTTTTCGCAGGTCATTTTAAAATTGTTTTGATGGTAGGATTTTTGCTGCATAGGCTGGACGAAACGCTTTTCTTTATGCCTGTTGCAACGGGGAAATGGTCGATCGCAGAAATTATCAGCATCACTTTTTGGGATCGATATATATTGGAAGAAATACTGCTAAAAATGAAGGCTGATACGAAAATCGAGAGTATTGACATCGAAACATTGAACAAATAGGCAGCGGAATATGCCATGTCCGCAAAATTCTGCTGGAAGGCCAATTGATCGCAAGGACGAAACTGGTTTCAGTTTTGAAAGAAAAAAATGAAGAGCAATCTTTTTTGCTGTTTTTACGTTAAATGGAGAAAAAATTGATGGATACTCGGGGTATCTCCATTCTATGTTCAATTATTTCTGTGCGTTGGCATGATAATCACCATAAGAATCAAATGAAAGATTTTATCGCCGAAAAGCGAGTAGAAATGCAGTGATAGATATATCAATAAGTGCAGAACATACAGGCAACACATCATCCTGCTTCAGGCGGGTGGTGTGTATTTTTATGTTCGTGTTTTATAGCCCCAATTTCGAACTGGCTTGATAAAGTTCCAGTTTTAGAAAGATTCTCGGTTCTATCATCTAAACAGCAATTTCCAGCCAACATAAAAACACCCTAGAATGATAACAGCTGTCACAGCCATCAAGGCGGCACCTATCAACAGACCCAATAATATTTTAAATAGAAAAAGCGCAATGATAATGACAATGATTAGTTTGAGGAGATTCATTAATAAAAACTCCTTTTCATCTATTTATCGCAGTATTAACTGGCTGTAAGACCTCCACTTCAATCATTTGGATTAAATGAAAAATGATAAGTGGGGGTCAACAGAAAGTCAAACGCCCGATTGGTTCAACTAACATTCAGTGGGGGAGGAAGGGAAACCCCCAATGAATGAAGTTTCACTTTATAGCATGTGCGAAATATGGGTTATCTTGTATAATAGATTATAACATAGAAAGCATTCCTGTAATGAAGAAATTTGAGGGAAAACAAGCGTGAAATCGATTGTACAAAAAAAGCCCCCCTTT
>NZ_JAROCA010000071.1 GCF_030732005.1 Tigheibacillus jepli
TTCAACAATAATTTGGGGTGGCAAGTGGCATACATTTTTAAATGCCATTTCATACATTTTTTACTTGCCAAATACACATCTTTCAACCCTCCTCGTATTTTTAATAATTATATGAAATGGTTGGCTATTTTTCCAACCAATTGGTTGGAGACAAACAGAGTAAATTCTCTTATTCTAAAATACGATGGGAGGGAAAAAGATGGAAGCCTTGGTTCATGGAATCATTTTAGCTTTTGGATTAATAATTCCTTTAGGAGTACGAAATATTTTTAATCAAGGAGCAACTCATAAAAGTTATGTCTGCATTTCCAGCTGTTATAACGGCTGGTATTTGTGATACGATTCTTATTTCATTGGCAGTAGCAGGTGTATCGATTATTATTTTTAAGTTTTGAATGGGTTCGTGTTTTATTATATACAATAGGATTTATTTTCTTAATATATATAGGTTGGCTAATGTGGAAGGATAGATCTGAACTGAACGATGCAGAAAATAAACAATTTTCTCCAAAAAGGCAAATTACGTTTGCTGCTTCCGTGTCCTTACTAAATCCACATGCCATTTTGGATACGATAGGGGTAATTGGGACGAACTCATTGCTCTATCAAAATCATGAAAAATGGATTTTTACAATTGCGTGTATTGTAGTTTCTTGGGTTTGGTTCTTTGCCTTAGCTATGCTGGGAAAAGAGTTGGCCGATTTAATAAAAATGGAACTATTCTAAAATGGATAAATAAAATTTCTGCGATATTAATTTGGTGCATTGCAATTTATATGGGAATAAAAATATTTTGAGCAAAGACCAGGAGAGATACTTGAAAGTGACGTAACGTAATCTTATATACTTATAGTCAGAATGAGGTGATAGGGAAATGATTTCAATTAAAGAATTAACAAAACAAACTGGAGTTTCTGTTCGAACAATGCGTTATTATGATGAAATAAATTTATTGCCTCCAGCTGGAAAAACAGAAGGTGGGCATCGATTATATAGTGAAAAGGAGATAAAAAAACTTCAGGAAATCCAATTTTTAAAATCTTTAGGATTTCGTTTAATCGAGATAAAGGAGATGTTATCTGATAAAAACTGGGATTGGGAGATCGGACTAAAAAATCAGTTAAACTATATTTTGCAAGAAAAACAAAGAATTATTCAAATAGAAAAAACGCTAAAAGGACTCTTAAACACCCTAAAAATTGAGAATTCGGTTGATTTGACATATATAAATAAATTAATTCAATTGTATCAGAGTAAAAATGAACAACAAAATATATTTCGTGATAAATATTTTCATCAAGGTGAAAGGAAATTACTTAACAAATTACCGAAAATGGACAGTGATGATCCGCACTCTCTTGAATGGATTTCCTATTTGGTTGATTTGAAAAAATTCAAACATAAGGGTGCTAATTCTCCAGAAATTCAGCAAATTATACATTGTATGTATGAAAAGGCAATAGATACATTTGGTGAAAATGATGATTTTTTTAATAAATTATGGGAAATACGTAAATCACCAGAAAAATCAACAAAGATGGGCTTTTATCCGATAGAACAGGATATATTAAATTTAATAGAAGAGGCATGGGATTTTTATGAAAATAAGCGACATTGAAGTTTCATCTGTAAAATTGTTCAAGGTAGAATAGATGGATTTTTATAAAAATTTATTTTTAAGAGGGATAAAGATGAAAAAATATTTGATTACTATTTTTTTAAGCATGATATTGTTAACGGGATGTAATTTTAATCAAGAAGAAGTTGTACACTCAATTGATCTTGATGGTATTGATACTATTTACATTGACCATGGAAGTGAAAATGTTCATCTAATCAGTGTAGAACAGTCAAATTTAGAAGTGTTACACTCAAATAAAAATATTGATGTATCCGAAAAGGCAAATGAAGTATCCATATCTATGGAGAAAAGGATCTTTAACATTGGTCCGAAAATTAATTTAAATAATCAACTCATAGTCAAGATTTCAAAAGATTTTACAGGAAAAGTTATTATTAATGGAACATCCGGAAATGTAACATCGGAAGACCTTGAAACAACAAATATCGAAGTAAATGAGAAAAGCGGGAATGTTACACTAGACTTCAAGGATTTCCATAGTGATGTAAATATTACAACATCGAGCGGAAACGTAGTTGTATCGTTGAATACGATACAACCGGACATTGAATTACAGACAAAGACAGCAAGTGGGTTACAAACAATTACTGTACCAATTGACATAGAAAAGCAAAATGATAAATCGATTGAAGGGAAAGCAAATGAAGGAATTTATTTTATTGGAATAAAAACAGCCTCGGGGAATATTTCTATACGATAATTGACGTACTTTTCCTATCCTATTAAGTGTTTTGTGTTTATTGTGTAAAAATCATTATTGTGAATATTTAGCCAATAATGCAAGGAAAGGATGATATAAAGTGAGTTTTGAATTTTTAATTCCGATAGGCATATTAGCTTTAGTGGACACATTGAGTCCGACAACGTTAAGTGTAACTGTTTATATGCTACTTATGGAAGAGGAGCGATTAATCAGAAGGTTATTTGCTTATCTGTTAACGGTTGGCATCTTTTATTTTACTGTAGGAATATTTTTAATGATGGGGGTTGGAAGTATTTTCCATAAGTTTCCGAGTTTCGATGAAAGTGTTATACTCAGTCAATTTATGTTTTATTTAGGTTTGGGGCTATTTATTGGGAGTTTTTTTGTACCAGCTAAATCCACCCCTAAAACATATAAACCGAAGTCGAAAAGTATGTTGGCCATGGTTATGCTTGGCTTAATGACTGGTTTAATTGAAGTCGGGACAGCATTACCTTATTTTGCGGCTATCGGCATCATGACAACAGTCAAATTAAATCCATTTCAATGGATTCCCATACTAGCAGGTTATAACTTCATTATGGTACTTCCACCGCTCATTCTTATTGGAATACATTTATTATTTAAACAATGGCTTCGGGAACCATTAATGAAAATAAAATTGAGGTTAGAGAAAAACCAGGGAGCAACATTGCCGTGGATTATGGCTATTGTTGGTTTAATTATTTTGATAAATAGTTGATGATTAAAAGATTGGAATGAATATTTTATTAAAAGAATAATAGTTTTATGAGAACAAGAAATCCTTCACTTTGAAGTAGCAAAAAAACGAAAATGATAAATAATAATATTCCTTTGAGACATATGTCTGTTCTGGCAAGTAGCAATCAATATAAACTATATGGAAAGTGCTACTTATTTTTGCAGGGTTTTAGACGATACAGATAGGGATACACATGACGGTTAGAGGATAGTTCTTTAAATTTCTTCAAGATTTATTATCACAGACATCATGAAATCCAAAGGGATTTCTGTCTTTCCGATTAAATTTATAGTTGAAGTTCTCTGATAAGAAAAAGTGATTTTTCCTAATAAATATTTCCTGTTTTTTTAGAAAAATATGGTTATAAAACTTAAAGGTGAGAATAGCTCCCGTAAATACTTGACAGATTCTGTTGCAGTTATTCATTTCCTTTTTTTAATTTTTTATAGTATAATACAGTCAAATATTTTTAACCGTTTTAGTTTATTTTACAAAGGGTGGTTATTAAAGAGATGAAAAATAATTTGATTATTGATGATTTTAATCAGTTAAAAGCATTAAGTGATCCGTTACGTGCCGAAATGATGATGCATTTGGTGATGCGTGCTTATACTGGTCAACAACTTTCTGAGATTTTGTCAATCGCACGCGGGAAGATCCATTACCACCTAAAGGAATTGGAGAAAAATGGGTTAGTCCAAATCGTAAAAACGGAAGAAAAAAATGGTATTGTACAGAAGTTTTACCAAGCAGTGGCGGCTGATTTCCAAATTTCTGAAAAACTTCTTCCGAGAAAAAAGGAAATAAGAGATACAACCAAACAATTAATGTATGGAATTCTAGAACGTGCCAAACAAGAAATTAGGGAAGCTCCCGCCGAATCCTTCGAAACAAGAGAACCGAATGAAAAACCATTGGAACGACGTTTTATTTCTTCTACTTGGGAACTGGAGGCAACGGAAGAGCAATTTACACAATGGAAAATAAAGTATTATGCTCTTTTAAAAGAGTTACACCATATGGGCCTACAATCAAAGGGTAAGAAAAATAAATATTATATTACTACCGTTGGTTTTCAAACGGATGAGAAAGAATAAGGGGAAAGAGTTGGATGGATATTTTTAAGAACAGAAATTATTTATTTTTATTAATCGGTAGGGTTGTAACAAATATTGGGGACAGTTTGTATTATGTCACTACAATGTGGCTCGTTTATAAGCTGGGTGGAAATGCATTTTACACAGGACTTGCGGGATTTCTAACGCTTTTGCCTTCCTCATTACAGTTTATTACCGGTCCTTTTGTAGATCAATGGCAAGTAAAAAAAACGTTAATCGTTACCCAACTACTTCAAACATTATTGATTTTCTTAATTCCAATCACATACTATTTTGACTTGTTAACAGTTCAGCTTGTATTAATCATTATGCCAATCGCTTCATTTATTCAGCAATTCGCTTATCCATCACAAACAAAGGCATTACCTATCATTTTAGAAAAAAAGCACTTAATTAAAGGTAATTCTTATTTTGCTTTTGCCTATCAGGGAATTGATCTAGTGTTTAATGCTATTTCAGGTATTCTTGTCACTTTTTTTGGAGTAGTTTTGTTATATCTAGCCGATTCCATTATTTTTGCGATGGCAGCAATATTGTTTAGTTTGATACAATTGCCTAGAAAGGTTGAACAAAAAGATAGCAGAACTGGAAAACAGAAGATTTTGCAATATATTACTGACTTAAAGGAAGGATTTCGTGTTGTTTATCGTTCATTAATTGCTGTATTTTTAATTGGTTCGATTGTTGCAAATTTTTGTATCGGGGCTGCTATGGCAATTTTGCCATCCCTTGCAGATGTACGGGGAGGTCCGATGTTTTACGGTTTTTATTTGGCAGCTATGTCTGTTGGTGGATTAGTTGGTGCATTATGCGGATCGTGGATGGGAAGATTTCGGTTAGGTATTTTTGTAACAATATCCTTTTGTTTTAGTGCACTATTGTGGATCCTTACAGCAATATTTCCGATTACATCTATCGCTATAGTATGTTTTGCTCTTGCATGGATTCCCATTGGTGGTACAAATGTCATTTTTGCAACAACGTTACAAACCGTAGTTCCACACGAACTCTTGGGGCGTATAAATACAGTATCTGGTAGTATGAGTGCGATTGCTATGCCAATTGGTTCCATAGTTGGTGGTTATGTTGCTAGTGTAACCAGTAGTACTCTAACATTTTCTTTTGCAGGGTTAGGATTTCTATTTGTTTCTATCGTTTGGCTTTTACATTCACGCTTAAGAAGATTACCGAAGTTAGCAATGCTTACAGGAGATTTAATGGGAATTCACATAAATAAGCCTTCATTGACGGCGGAAGGTAAAGATTACTAACTGACATAACCGAACGATCTTTCTCCTTCAGTGGATTCTACTAATCGATTGGTCTCCCCTGTACTGGAATGAGTAATAGAATAGATAGAGGTAGCAAGTACCATATGATATTTATACGTCATTTATCGCTTCGTGGGGAGTTTATTCTGTTTAAACACCACATAGGCATTTGAATTCCTTTTTATGCTATATACAACATCTTTTTTGTCCTCAATTAGTTATTAAATATAAAATTCTGGTTGCTTGCTCCTTGAACCCAATTAAATTAGCCTATTGGTAACAGAACGCCCTTCATCAATATCTGGGATACATTCAAAGAATGTATCCCCATACCCATTACATTTTTAACGAAGATGCCAACTCGTTTAGCATGCATCGGCAAATCAAAGAATAATTGTTCCTTTTTACCATGCTTATATAGATTAGCAACTGTACCACATTTTGGGCAATAAGAAGGAGATGGCAATGTAGTTTCAACTAAGAACCTATAATCATATTCACTCTCCTTCATATCAAGAATCTTAAAACTTGGTAGATTGAGCATATTAATTGTCATTATTCCATTTCCCTTTGTTTTATTGAGCATTTAATAAGAAAATCATATGAATTGCACTTAAATAAGAAAGGCATTACTTAGCTATCGCAGTAATGCCTTCATTAGTACAAACAGGTTATTTAGAAAACAGTCCACAATTGCTTAGTATTTCATCTGTGCCAAGTAAGGTAGCTTCTACTATCCCCACATTATTGGTTTCCATGAAAGATTGTACTGCTTGGTAGCCTACTGCATAACCAGCAAATGGTGATAAGCCAACAGGTTGATAGCCTTGTTCTTTTGCAATGGTATCACCAAACATATAACTGCTGACCTCAGCAAACCCTTTAATATCTAAAGCATCCTTTATAACTTCTTTTGAATACTCCAAGTCCTCTTTATCAAAAGATGTAACCCAAGGTCCTAAAAGATCTTCTCCATAAAGTTCTTTTGCAAATGACTCAGCTAAACCCTCTATAATTAAGTAATCACCAACGGTAACGTCTCCATGATCCCAATCAAAATATGAAAAACGGATATTATGATGGAATTCATGTGCAATTACAGCAGGAATCCTTGGAATATTATAGGAGTTTGGGTAAATAGATACTTGAATAAACCCTGGAATTCCTCCAAAACCACAATAACCTTTTTGTAATTCGAGCTTCTTCGGGTCAGCTATATACATACCAAATCTCAATTCATCAGCATTAATATTTATATTATTTTTTTCAATAAAATTAATACAATGATTTAAAGTGCTATGTGCTGTTTGAAGAGCCTGAATTTCTTTTAAACTTTCTAATGCTTGTCTTCCAATTTGAGTATCTGATACATTAAGATAACCAAGCATATTTGTAGCCATTATTACATCATACCCATTAGGTTGCTTAGCCTTTAATGGAACATTAATCATATTCCACATCTTTTCAAAGGGCTTCATCATTGAGTACCGATAAAAATTTTCTTTATCTTCTTCCATTGAAAACAATTTTTCGTATTGTTCAATGGTATCCTCAATTATTATTTTCATTGCTACCACCTCTTATTTGATTATTCGTAAAGACCTTCATCGCCTCAATCATGAGTTTTGCTAAACCCTCACCATACTGATCTATATTTTTTGTGAAACGTTCATCATTAATATAGAGTTGACCTAATCCATAAAAGGTATCAAGGGAGTAGTTACTAAAGTTTTTATTTAAAAAGTCATACCATTCTTTAATTGTTGGTTGTACCTTTTAGGATTTGGGGCATTGATCACGAAGCCATGCAAGTTTATTGAAGATCATATCCCATCTATAAGGTAAATCATTTTGTTCATCTTGGACAATCCTTTAGTTTTGTGTATATCTCATCGATAGATTTATTTCCCCAACGAAGGCGAGCTTCTTCTTCAAATTGGTTGAATTCAACATTAATTCCCTCAAACCTCTCTTCATTCGTCATTTGTATTTCTCCCGCCATATGTTTAATCGTCTTATCAATGGTTTCAATCATTTTATCGACTTTATTTCGTTTCTCAATCAACATTTTTCGTTGTAAAATCAATGCTTCTTGTCGGTTAAATGAGGGGCTGTTAATAATCTTTTTAATTTCCTTTAAGGTGAATCCAAGTTCTTTGAAAAATAAAATTTGTTGTAATGTTTCAAGGTTTTCTTCTGAATAGAGCCGATAACCAGAATCAGTGATTTCTTTTGGGGACAACAATCCAATCTGATCATAATGATGAAGTGTACGAATACTAACACCAACCAATTCTGCCACTTCTTTTACCTTCATATCCATCACTTTGCGCCTCCTTCAATTACTACTATAAAGTATTACGTTACGTTAAAGTCAATAGAATGAAGATACTTTATGAAAAGGGATTTTGTATTGAAATATTGGGATGAAGTAACAGACCACGTGATAACAGGAAACTATGGTGTCGATTTTTCCACACTTATTAAGAAATTGGAAAAGGGAGACTTATAAGCCCTTTTCCACCACAAAATCCGAATACCCATTTTTTTGAAATATACCCATTCCCTTACATACGCCTATACTGATTAATATTAATCAGCCCCAATTTAGCCCCAAATACGTTCATTTTCATGCTTTAGCCTAAAAAATCAAGAAAAGTAAAAAAGCCTCGAATCCTTGATAAAACAAGGTCTCTAAGGCTTTTAATACGGTGCTTTGCAAAGCAATTTCCCTAACGTGAGTAATCAAAAAGTTAATTTGGATGATATTCACCATCTAGAAAATAATACAAGAACGTACTACAAAGAGCGATACATAAAGGAAAATGACTTGGAACAAAAATTAATTGTCACCTATTCACCTCTACCAACGGTACCAATCGTCCATTCGGGAAAAACAAATTGAACGAGTGATTTTAAAAAAGTATTTGGACCATTCTAAAATAATTTTCTTTTTGAAAAGAAGATTAGTCTTTCATAAATCTTCTGGCAACCATAAATTGAACGATTGGAAATATGATAACTCCAATACAAAATGCAGAAAGCAAAAAGATACTGCCTAAATCAGATTCATTTATTTGACTGTATACAAACCAAAGAACAAATAGAAAAGCTATTAGAATATAGTAACTTATCTTTCCACTTATATTCTTAATTTGTTGGCCCATTTCATCTTCTTCAGCTTTTGAATCATCGCCCCATGTTGCTGAATAAAAGAATGTTAAAATAACAACAATCCATAGCAGAATATCAGGTGCTGGATTTTCACTATCATTTAAAAAATCTATAATATATAACCCTAAAAATAAAAGGGTGATAACACTTAAAACAATGCCAGTTAATACTTTTAGTTTTTTATTTCTCATTAGAATCCTCCTCGCTTTTGCTTTCTGCCAACTGAAATTGAAACAGCTCATCCACTGTTATATCTAGGATAGCTGCGATTTTAAATGCAAGAACAAGACTTGGATCATACTTATTATTTTCAATAGCATTTATTGTTTGTCTGGACACATCACATTTATTAGCAAGAAGTTCTTGTGACATTTTCTGTGTTTTACGTAATTCCCTGATACGATTTAACATTAGATGCCCGTTCCTCCCTCCTATTTGTCAAACATATTTTACATTTTTAATTATATTATGCAGCAAACAAAATGTCAAACATCTTATACATATAGTGATTGTAAGATAAATGAAACCTTGATCAGAGGAGAAATTTTGAAACATTAATACAGCTAGGATGTTGTTTAATAAGCGTCTCTTTTCTTTTTAAACTATAGCGTGATACTTTAACAATCGGGTCAGATTCCGGAGTAATAACGAATTTCCTAACAAAGGATATATAACAAAACACCTCCCGAACATTCGAGAGATGATTCGCTCTTATTTGTTTACAATGCGATTGTACGTATTAACTGTTAATACATAATAGACTGCATAGATGATAACAAAAAAGACTATAGCCGTTAGAATAGGGACAATGAGATTGATTCCAATGAGATTAGACATAAAGTTGCTGGTAAAGTACAATGTCACACAACTGTGCAATATTCCTACGGTTAGTGGCAATCCGAACACAAATAATGACTGCTTTTTGATGGATTTACGTATATCCTTTCTACTGACACCGATTTTACGAAGGATTTCATAGTGTCCTTTTGCTTCATTCGCTTCTGTTAACTGTTTGAAATAAATGATACTTCCAGTTGCTGCTAAAAATACTAGCCCCAAAAATCCGAAAATAAAGAGAGTAATTGCGTTTCCTTCTTTACCTTGCTTATACTCCGTATAAAATGATGAAGAAACTTGAAAATCGTTTCCAACCAGTTTATTTACTTTCTTTGATGTGGCTTGTGCCGTTACTTCATTTTCCACTTCATACACTTTATAAGTTAATGGTGCCTCTTTTTTGGCTATCTTGGCAAACATTTCGTTACTGACTACGAGAAAGAAATCGGGATAATCGAAAGGTAGCACATTACTATCAACCATATGAACAAATGGCAGTTCGCTGCTTCCTTGAGGCAATTGAATCGTTATATTTTCTCCTTTAAAAACCGACTTCGTATATTCAGTAAACCTTGGCTGGATTACTGCTGCTTGATTTCCTGATAGTGAGACTGTTTCATCCTTATTTAAAGCATTCGCTGCTTTATTAAATGTACTTTCTGAGATTAATTGCACAGGATTTATGTCATAATCCAGTTGAAATGAGAGTATTCCTTTTACCTGAATGACGGGTATGTCTAGTTGGGCTTTTATTGGATGTCGATGATCTGCTTTTATTATGCTCTCCACCTGCGAATCAAATTCTGGACCTTTTGACAAATGCGAATAGCTGAACGGAACAACTTCCTTAGCTCTTTTTTCGTTGCTGTAATACCCACTGTAAGTTGCACCTAAGAAACAGATTGTTGCAGCACTCAACAATGCAATGACTGTAAAGGTACGTGCATTCCCTCTAATACGAAACAGTAAACGAGATGTTTCAATTATTCTAGTTCCTCTGTAATAACGCGACTTATTTTTTTGTGATAATCTTAATAAATAGACCGTTACAGATCGAAAAAATAAATGGGTGCCAATGACGAGAGCAACAAAAGCAATACCATAATTTTTCATTAAATATTCCGTAGTAAATTCGTCAGGAAATGGTTTTAATATCAGCCAGTAACTAACGACAAGCAATATAACTCCGATAACAGCCGAAAGAAGTGAAACCTTTGAAATTTGTTCTCCTTTTTTCTCATCATAGAATAATTCGATTAATGTAAAACGATAAATCAAACGGTAACCTTGAACGGAAGTGAATAAAATAATGACCATAAAGACTATGACTGTTTGGGTAATCGCTAGAATGGAAATACCGAAGTCCACCTCGGCAATTGAACCCATAAGTTTTATTAAAATCATTGCAAATAATTTGGAAAGTAAGGTTCCAAGAATAATTCCAATAACTATTGCAATGATTCCCATAATCAAATTTTCATAAAACAACATTTTTGCAATGGTTTTCTTGCGTAAACCAAGTATGGCGTACAATCCGACTTCTTTCTTCCTTTTTCTTGTGAAGAATGAATTGGAGTACAAAATAAAGATTGCTACGAATAAAATTAAGATAATTGATGATACCCCAAACATGAAACTCATTGTATCCGACAATTCAATGCTTTCCTGAATTTTTTCGCTATATTGCAAGGAAGTGAACGTATAATAAATAACCATGCTGAAGACGAGCGTAACAAAATAGACAAAATAATTATTGAAGTTACCTTTAATATTTTTCCTTGCTAAACTAAATAACGTCATTTGCTCCACCCCCCAGTGCTGATAGAACATCCAACACCTTGTTGAAAAATTCTTTGCGGGATCTTTTCCCTTTCACAAGTTCTGTGAAGATTTTACCGTCTTTAATAAATAGGACGCGATTACAATAACTTGCCGCATAAGCATCATGGGTAACCATTAAAATTGTTGCCTTGTCTTGTTCATTAAGATCCTTTAAACTTTCTAATAAGTCTGTTGCTGATTTCGAATCCAACGCACCTGTTGGTTCATCTGCCAATATTAGGTTTGGCTTTGAAATAATCGCGCGTGATGCTGCCGTGCGTTGCTTTTGTCCCCCAGAAATTTGATACGGGTACTTATTTAAAATGTCGCGAATGCCAAACTTATCTGCCACTTCATCTGCTCTTCGTTCCAATTCCTTAACGTTCAATTTTGCCAAGGCTAACGGCAAGATAATATTTTCTTTCACAGTTAGAGTATCTAATAAATTATAGTCTTGGAAAAGGAAACCAAGTTTGTCACGGCGAAAGGCAGATAATTGCTCTTCATTCATCTTTGTCAAATTGATTCCGTCAACCACGATGTCACCAGCAGTCGGCTCGTCAATTGTTGCCAATATATTTAGTAAAGTTGATTTACCAGCACCCGAGGGACCCATAATACCGACGAATTCACCTTCCATGACGGTTAAGTCTATATCCTCCAAAGCTGAAAATACATTTCCCTTTGCACCATAGACTTTTTTTATTTGTTTTGCTTCGACAATAGTTTTCATATTTAAATCCTCCATTCAGAGTTGTTTTGTTTTACGTTTTTATTTTACAATAGGTGCCCTTTATATAAACTTACAGCTTGATCTCGTAACCTTACATTTTCGTCACATTGATAAAAAATATGTTTAAACACGATATTTTCTTTGTATGTTGGTCGATATTCAATTAATATGATGTTAAAGAAGGATGATTGTTTGGAGGGAAGAGGAATGAAAATCATGATTGTGGAAGATGATTTGACCATTCGTGATATGGTAGGGGAAACATTAGAAAAGTGGGGTTTTGAAACCGTTAAGATCGAAGACTTTGACCAAATCATGCAGGTATTTCTTAATCATGATCCTCACCTAGTCATCATGGATATCAATTTGCCATCGTTTGACGGATTTTACTGGTGTAATAAAATCAGAGAAATTTCAAAGGTCCCTATGATCTTTCTCTCTTCCCGTGATACACCAATGGATATAGTGATGTCGATAAACATGGGAGGAGATGATTATATTCAAAAACCTTTCCATATGGATGTATTGATTGCAAAAATTAATGCACTCCTCCGCAGAACGTATTCCTACATGGAAACACAGTCTAAGACAATCGAACATGATGGAATTATATTAAACCTTGAGAACGGAGAGGCCTTACATGGAGATCGAAAGTCGGAACTCACGAAAACAGAATTTCTTATTTTGAAAATCCTGATGAAAAATAAAGGAACCATCGTCAGTCGTACGAAAATGATGCGTAGCCTTTGGAAGGATGAAAATTTTGTGGATGAAAATACATTGACGGTTAATATTGCTCGCCTGCGTAAAAAGCTTGCTGAACTTGGAAAAGAACACTTCATTATGACTAAGAAAGGACAAGGTTATATTATCCAATGAGTTTCTTTCAATATCTAAAAGATAAACGGAATTTCTTTATATTAAACGTGATCATTATGTTCTTTGTTTCTTTGATGACGATTGTGAGCACAGATTCCAGAAACGCTGTAAGTAATATCGTATATACCAATGTGGTTATCTTTTTTATTGTAGCTATATACGTAATCATCGAATACTATTACAATAGAGAATTTTATCGGGAATTAAATGATTTGGTTGAAAGTAATCATGAAGAATTTCTCGCAACTCTGCCTAAACCGCGAAACGATGAACAACTGTTATATCTTGAGTTATTAAAAAAAGTAAATAGTGTGCATGGCGATCAATTACAAAAGTTGTATAACGAAAAAATGGATCATCAAGACTTTATTACATCTTGGATTCATGAAGTCAAGGTTCCGATTGCGGCAGGTCGCTTGCTTATGGAAAACAGTAATGGAAGAACTGTTGAATACCTTGTGGACAAGTTTGAAGATGAGTTGGATAGAATAGAAAATTACGTAGAGCAGGCTCTTTATTATTCTCGCATTGATTCTTTTTCCAAAGATTATTTTATTTCCGAGGTAGTGTTGGATCAAGTCGCTAAAAACAGTGTAAAGAAATATGCCAAATCTTTTATTAACAAGCAAATTCGTTTTCATATGGACAATATTGAACAGGTTGTCCATACCGACAGTAAATGGCTTGGTTTTATTATGGATCAAGTTTTTTCAAATTCTTTAAAATATACAGGTGAAGGCGGGGAAATCTCCGTACAATTTGAGGAAGATCTAAAAGAAAAGCGGCTACAGATTCAAGATACAGGCATTGGAATTAAGCCAGAGGATATCAGCCGCGTATTTGAAAAAGGATTTACAGGATCTATTGGGAGAAGTCATGCCAAATCTACCGGTTTAGGTCTCTACCTTGCAAAAGAAATGGCTCTTAAATTAGGACATGACCTTTCCATTCATTCAGAAGATGGGAAATATACGAAGGTCATCATCCACTTTCCAAAAATCAGAAATTATTATCATCTATAAGTATAATGGTGGGGTTAAAGAAATTGGTTAATCGGAATATAAGTATCAAATTAAAGGTGTTCAAGTAGAATAATGTTTTTCGTAAGGCTTAATAAATATTAAATAATATAGTCAATAGTAAGTGAATTCTCATAAGCCCCTAAATGAACTTGGACACTAAGAGTGAAATATATTATACTACTTAATGTGTCAGGGAGGCTTACAA
>NZ_JAROCA010000072.1 GCF_030732005.1 Tigheibacillus jepli
TTTCAACTACCCGATTACTATGCATTATTCATGTCGAATAATGTCGGTAATCCCGCGATTTGTTACAGAATCAAAATTTGCTGCTACCATCTCTGGCTTATACAAACCAATTTATGTCCAAGCGAATATCTATCGCTGTTGCTTTGGCACCGACCTTATTTGTTTCCATACCAGGGATTATAGCAAGCTACCTTTTTACGAGTTACGATGTTTATCTGTTATTGTTTACAAGTGTCCACATCGGATTTTCATATATTGATTTTCTATTTGTTGCACTGATTTCCAAAGCGCCAAAAAAGGCAGTTATCGAAAACAGTGCCCACAATTTTGATATCTTGACGGAAATAGAGTAAGGTCCCCACGATCTTGCTCTTTTCTTATACATCCATTTCCATAACTTCAAAAATTTCGGGGCTGTAAATGAAATAAATTCTTTGGTAAAGTAGTTATATGAGAACTAAGACGTAAGCGCCCTTACAGGCTAAAAGCGCGACGTCCTGGGACTGCGGTTACTTGCCCCACCCAATACCCTTGGGACTGCGATTACTCGTCCCACCAAAACATCTGCTAGTTGCTGGGCGCTGGAGCCGGACGTGGCTGTCTTAGCAAATAACATTAATACAGCCCAATTTTATACATTCTTCACCTTTAAAAACACGTCTACATTACACACGATTTTAATTTTTGGGGGGTTATTCATGACGATTGTTTTTTCGATATATGGGCTTTTTATTTTGTTTGTGTTCAATTATTTAATTTTAAAGCTTTGCTTGCGCCTAAATATCAAAACTCGCCGGCAAAATGGGATTTTTCGCTTTTCCAATATCATGATTTTAATTTTGCTGATTACATCCTATGTTGATGTATTAAACGCTGCAAATTGACAAAACATACATATGAAGCAAAATTTTGGTAGCCAGTAGAGGACATATCAAATAATTTTATTTTTTTTACCGGGTAAGTATGTTATATTTATCAATAGCTTGTGTTCAACAAAAAGGTTAAAAACACTTTGATTTATAAGTGGGGCTTTCCTGGCACACAACTGTCATTTGGTCAAGCATTCGATCCTTTTGACAATTGAAAAAGTATTCCCTCTTCAAATTACAATGTGTCATTTTGCCGGATTATTGAACAGACTCTTATCACCCAGTAGAGTAATCTTAGATTAGGAGTGTTGTGTTTTTATGAAAAAGTTAATGATCGCTGTCCTGCTTATAGCAGGGGTTCTTACGCTTTCCGCTTGCAATTCGGGGAAATCCAATTCGGACGTTGTTGTTAAATCCAAGGCGGGAGACATTTCAAAAGACGATTTTTACAATGAATTGAAGAACCGCTACGGTGAAGGTGTTCTCCAAGAAATGGTCATCGTCAAAGTGCTTGGCGACAAATATGATGTTAGTGACAAAGAAGTTGATAAAAAGGTAAAATCCATTAAGGATCAGTTGGGCGATCAGTTCCAAGGCTACCTACAGCAACAGGGGTTCAAGGATGAAAATGACTTCCGTGCGCAAGTAAAAAACTCCTTGCTGATGGAAAAAGCGATTTTCTCCGATGTGAAAGTAACGGACGAAGAAATGAAAGAACAGTACGAGCATATGAAGTACGATTTAAAAGCGCGCCACATTCTGGTTAAGGATGAGAAAACAGCAAAAGAAGTGGAAAAGAAATTGGACAACGGCGAGGATTTCGCCAAATTGGCCAAAAAGTATTCCGAGGATAAGGCATCCGCTGAAAAAAGCGGAGAACTAGGCTGGTTCTCAGCTGGCTCCATGGTACCGGAATTTGAAAATGCAGCCTTTGAAATGAAAAAAGGTGAAATTAGCAAACCGATTAAATCCGATTTCGGCTACCATATCATCAAATTAGAAGACAAGCGCAAGACGGAAAACGATGTAGGTTCATTTAAAGATAACAAAGATAAAATCAAAAATGACATCCGCAATAAAAAGCTGCCACCAGATAAGCAGCAAGAAAAGTTGAACAAGATCTTAAAAGATGCGAATATTAAAGTGGAAGACAAGCAGTTCAAAGATCTGTTCAAAGACCTCGAAGAAAAGAAAGAAGCCAAATAATGATGCCTAAAAAGCCTGTCCATTTCGGGGATAACCGAAATTGGACAGGTTTTTTCATGTTATAAGAAAGTATAAAATTTAGGCTGTAAGAACGTCACTTTTGGGTGACAGCCACGTCCGGCTCCAGATTAACGGGCGGGTAACCTCCACTGATTGAAGTTCACTTTACATAAGCACTGACTAGTAAATTGATAATTTACAATGTGATTCAACCGGAAATTTCCCGATGTTGCTTGTCCGTTTTCCGTTGTTTCTCCTCTTCCATTCGCTGGATATAAATGTTTCCCTCCCTTTCGATAAATTGCTGTTCCAGCTGTTTTTCCGCGCGCATAGCCCGAAATGCCATGTACCCGCTCAGAAAGATCAATAAGACAATAAAGAAAATCCACCAAGGCATCCCTAATATCATGCTTACCCTCCTTGTCCGACTTTTCTACAATATGTATATGAAAATGAACGTTAAAAGATGACAGGATTATTGGTATCATTTTTCCAATGCTTGGAAGCGAAACATCATAAGCAGGAAAAAGCCACCATCAAATTATTTTTGATGATGGCTTAATTCCTGCTGTTCTGGTTGGACACGTCCGGCTTCAAACTGCGGCTTGTAAAAAGATCTGTTATCCATGGCGAATAATCGCTCCGTGAATTCTCCAGGCTTTACGTTTTTCAATGCCCGATTAAGCATATTCATTTTTGCATCGATCAGATCAATCAAATGAAGGATTTCGGCTTCGCGTACAAGCGGCGGTTTCGGACTGCCCCATTCCGCTTTTCCATGGTGACTAAGTACCATATGCTGTAAAATAAGTACTTCTTCTCCCTCAATTTGCAATTCCCTTGCCATCTCGCCAATTTCTTCTACCATGATTGGAATATGACCAAGCAGTTTGCCTGCCAAAGTATACGTCGGTGTTGCAACGGAGGACAATTCCTTCAATTTACCAATATCATGCAGAATAATACCAGCATATAAAAGGTCCTTATTGATTTCCGGATAAAGCTGGTACAGTTCCCTTGCGATTGCCAGCATACTAACAATATGATGGGCAAGTCCGGAAGCATACTCATGGTGGTTCTTCGTTGCTGCCGGGTAAAGCAATAGCGGCTCTTGGTATTTTTTGATAAACGCCCGTACTATTCGCTGCAAAGCCGGGTTTTCCATTTCAAAGATGGCTGCCGTTAGTTTTTCCTGCAGCTCTCCAACTGCAACAGGTGCCTTCTCGACAAAATCAGATACATGCACACCATCTGTGACCTGCGCCGGGCGTATGCTAAAAATCTTCAGCTGTGGCTTGTCGCGAAATTGGATGATCTCGCCTTTGATTTGCACAATCTGCTCTGCAACGAAAGTTTCGCTATCTTCATTTGTTGCATCCCATAGCTTGGCTTCAATTTGTCCGGTCGCATCTCGTAAAATCAGTGTCATGAAGGGCTTTCCATTGCTAGTTGTTCCTTTGGATGCTTCTTTAATCAATAAAAACCCTTCAAAAGGATCTCCAATTTGATGCCGCATAATTCCTTTTCGCATGCTGACTTTCCCCCTTTTCATAGTCAACACTTCGCATCTTATTCATTTTCGGATGGTGTCTTGATTTTCGGAATGTATTCAAAAATTTTTCCTGATTCAATAACCTGTATGAATTGCATCAGCCATTTGTAATAATTTCTGGCATAGCGGAGTTTGCCTATATCCTTCTCGATTTTTTCTTTCAAAGCCAAATCGTTCGTATGCTCCTGAAGTCGCTTCAGGTTATCGATGGTTTCTTCCGCTTCTTCAATATTTGTTTCCGTATATTGCCTCCAGCGATGTCCAAATAGAGAGGTAAAGGATTTGTACCAGTCTTCTTCGGTTTGGTACAAATCTTTACGAATCCCTTTTCTAAACGTTGATTCGACCATTTTCATCTCTGAAAGTGCACGCACACCTGTCGACATGCTTGTTTTGCTCATCTCCAAGGCATCGCGCATATCATCCAGTGTCATCGGTTCATCGGAAAAGTACAATGTACCATATAATCTTCCGACTGATGAAGTGATACCGTACAAATTCATATTTCTTGCTATTACCTGGACAAATTTTTCAATTGTTTCTTCGTATCGTTCCCATTCTTTATTCATCTGTTCGTCAGGCAACGGGTGTCCCTCCAACTGCTATTTTCATGTATAGTTTCTTGCACACTGTAGTACAGACATTTCATCACACGAAACTAGTTTACCATGTATTCTCAGGAAATGCGAACAGGATTTGACAAACGGATAATATTGTTTACCCCTACGTTTTCAGCAAGCTCTTTACGGCAGGAAAACAAAATAATCTGCCTGTTTGCGGAAATCTCCTGCAATAAATGCATCATCCTTGTGTTGCGTCGGGTATCAAAATGAACAAAGCCGTCGTCAATTATAAAAGGCATATTATTTTCATCACTAATCACCTTGCTAATCGCAAGTCTCAGGGAAACATATAGCTGATCTACAGTCCCCTTTGACAGTTCATTGACAGCAAATGTTATTTTGTCTGCACTTTCAACCGAAAAAGTTTGTTTATCGGCAGGAGCGAAAACCTTATGATACTTGTTGCCGGTTAATTCCCGAAAATATGCGGATGTTTGCCGCATGACCTCTGTGATGTACTTATCCCGGAAGTCACGTTTCGTTTCTTCCAGCATTTCTTTTGCCAGTTTCAGAACTGCCCACTTTTCGGCAAGCGCTGCTAATTTATCCTGTTCCATCTGGAAACGATGCGTTAACTCGGAATGTGTTTTTGCATGTTCCATTTGGGCCAGTTCGGTAACGATCGCAGCACGCTCTTTCTGGTTTTCGGAAATGCTGCTTTCCAGCTGTTCGATTTTTTCATCAACCTGTTTAGATTGCCATTCCAACTTACTTTGTTTCGGCTGCTCGTTTACCAGCTGTTGCCACTCTTTGTCCGAAAAATAAATAGAAAATTGTACGCGAATTTGCTGTAGCTGCTCACGAAGCGATTGCTGCAGCTTTTTCATTTCTGCCATTTTGTAAAATGCCTCTTCATCTTCCACTTCAGCCGTTTGATAAAGCTGCTGAAGCTCTGTATTGTAGACAGCAATCGCTTCTTGCAATTCCTGTTTACGAGTTGTTGTCTTTTCCAAAGACTGCTTCAGGTCGGCAAAACGCTGTTTATTCGTTTGATACTGCTGATATTGCTTGTTTATTTGCTCCATCAGCCGGTCAGGTGAAGGTGCATTTGTATCGCTATTGTATTGTCCGACATTTTTTTGGGCAAACATATGCAATTTATTGATAAAACGTTCATTTTGCGTTTCGAGTTTATTTTTACGGGTCTCTCGTGCGATGATCTCATCGCGAATTCTCAGTAAGTTGGTGCATAAATGAAACAACCTCGGCCATGAGGCTATTTCCACTTGCTGTAAAAAAGGATAGTTGCCGATTTGCTTTTGTTTGTTTGCAGCAAGCTGTTCCTCTTGCTGTTTGATTTCTTGCATTTTTGCCTCCACACGCAGCAACTGCAAATCCAGGTCTTTCATTTTTTCGAACAACTTGTCCGCTTCCTGTCTTGTCAAATCATCTTGTTTCAAACGCTCTTTGGAAGATTGGTAGTCCGCTTCGGTTGTATTCTCGTTCGCTTCAGACGGTCCAAAGTCGTTGAACATTTCCGCTACTGTCTTGTTTTTCTTTTTTTGCCAATGCCATTGGCTCAGTCCAAAAAAAGCACTGGCAAGCATGCCTGCCAAGTAGCCAAAATGTTTCGTCCACCATGCTGCAATAGCAAAGATGATAGCTGCAATAAAACCGGAATACGCATATATTTTTGCTTGCCGATCCTGTTTACGCTGCTGCATCAGCCATGCTTGCTTGTTTTTCGTACCGGTTTCCAGCAATGCCTTTGCCATATCTTTTCTTTCATATGCCTGTTTTGTTCGTTCCAAAGCAAGCCGCTTATCCTCTGTCAGCATCTCCCTTTGCAGTTGCTGTATATGTTCCTCCAAATAGGTCTGCTGTTCATTTAGCTTGCGACGCTCACTGGTGGCTGTTGCTTTTTCCAATGCGATTTTTTCTGACAGGTTCTTGATTTCTTCCCATGTTTTCTCTAAATGAAAAGGAAATTGCACATCCTTGATATCCTCCATGGAAAAACCAATCCCAAGATGTGCCAGTTCTGTTTCCAACTTTGTTTTTTCCGTATGAATGGATTCGTTGATTTGTTGTATCTCTCTGCAGACATGCTGATATTGCGCATGCGATTGCAAAAGTTCCTGAACAGGGTCCTTTGGAAAAGCCTGTATGCTCTTGTCGATCTCTTCCAGCTCCGTCAACGTCTCCGTTTCATTCGCTTTGACAATTGACAGTTCACTTTTCAAGGGAATCAACTTGTCCTTCAACGCCGCTATTCTCTCCAAACCATGTGTCGGAAATGGAATATGCTCTGGGAGCTGCTGCAATTTCACAGCAGCGGCTTGGTAGCTTTCCAGTGCAGACAGTGCCTGCTGAATTTTCTCCAGATGCAGGCGCCTTTCCTGCGCATCGCTGCGTTCCAACTGGAGTTCCTTTTCCTGCTTTTCAAGTTGCTTGAGCCGTTGCTTCTTTTCCAAATAAACTGCTTCTTCATTGCGGTATACAGCAATCTCCTGCTGCATACGCTGCAATGTTTCCAGTTCCTGGTTGATCTTTGGATTTTTGCCGCTTGGTTTGAATAGCTCTCCTAATTGATTTGTCAAGCGCTTCTCTACCTGATGCAATTTGCTCGCACCCGTAAAACCGATTCCGAGCAATATTTCTCCCAAATCTTCTTCTTTTAAATCCTCGATGCCTGCCAAATCCATTGCCGAAAAACCGTAGATGGATTGATAGACAGCAGTTGTCATCCCGTGAAGCTGCTCTTTCAGCCACGATTCGTCATGTGTTTTTCCATCAGCAGTCTTGCATACAGCCTGTGCTTTCTTCTGATGTTCTAGCCGTTCAATGATACATTCCCCGAAAACTTCATCGTAAATGACAAGCTGTCCACCAAACTTGCTGCTTTTCTTCGGACGAAATAGCGCCCGCTCTTTTGGGGGCAACCCAAACAGCATGAACAGTAAAAAATGATGAAGTGTTGATTTCCCGGATTCGTTTTCCCCATAAACAAATTGCAGGCCCTCATGGGAAAAATCAATGGTAAAATCCACCCATTTTCCAAACCCATATATATATGCGCTTTCGATTTTCAATGTCTCACCCCCGATTTTGTAAAATTTCCTGTAAAAGCAGCTGTTGTGCTTTTTCTTTCCATCTCTGTTCCTGTTGCGGTGTAATGGCAGGCAGAAATTTTCGTGCTGCTTTATGGCCATACAATTCCCGGACATACGGCTGGACAGAAGCATCTGCGAGATTTGCCGCCAGTTCGCCTGCAAAGTGACGACCCTTTGCCACTTCTTCCTGCTGATATACATGTAATGCAGCCTGATAAATGTATTGCCAGGGCACTTCACGTTCGAGCTGCTCATTGACAATATCGACTAGCTCCTGCAATAATTGCTCCCCCTGCAGGAGGGATGCTGCTTTGTTTTCAGTTGTCAGTTTTAATGCAATGAGTTGTGCATGCTGTACATCCTTCACTTGTTCCAGCTGTTCAAGCAGCAAATTTTCAAGTTGATGGATTTGCCGGCATTCCGTTATATCGATTTCCATCGTTTGAAATACAATGTTTGCCAGTGGCACAAATTCCAAACTTGTTTTTCCTTCTTCCATCATCACATGGTAACAGCCCTTCATCCCTGTTTCTTTTGCGGAGCGGCCTTGCGTATTTCCGGGATAGACGATAGGCGGGTTTGTATGCAAAATTTCTCGCTTATGGATGTGACCGAGTGCCCAATAGTCGAAATCTTTCTTTGTCATGTCGCTGATTTGAAATGGTGCATATGTATCATGTGCTGTGTTGCTTTGCAGACTGCCATGCAGCATGGCAATATGGTAAGGAATATCCTGATTTGCAACATTGTATTGCTGTATCTTGTTTTCATGGACCGCACGTTGCTCGTAACTAAATCCATAAACAGCAGCCATTGGTTTGCCATTTTTTGTATAAACAAAGTGACGGACTTGCTCATCCGGAAAAACGGACACATTATCCGGATATGCAATAGGATGAATATTTCCTTGCATAAAATCGTGGTTGCCATAAGAAAGATATACAGGGATTCCATGCTGCTGCAGTATTTCAAATGCGTTTCGCAGCCGTACCTGTGCCTGAAGGCTTTGCCGCTCATTGTCAAATAAATCGCCAGCAAGCAAAATAAAATCAACGTCCAACGAAATGGCTTGGCTGACTAAGCGATCCAGTGCCAGAAATGTACTTTCACGTATGTCCTTAAAAATATTCTCAGGAACGTTTGCCAAACCTTTAAATGGACTATCCAGGTGCAAATCTGCGGCATGCAAAAATGAGAGTTTTGTTGCCATGGTGGCACCTCCGCTACAAATAGTTACTTTATATTTTAACAAAATACATATACGAATGCACGTTCTAAGCATAAGGCGCTAGCACCCGCATTTTATACTTTTTTTGCCTGGAATAAATACGCAATAAAGTGAAACTTCATTCAGTGGGGGGTTCCCTTTCTCCCCCACTGATCAAGTAATGAACTCGGGTTAAAATCGCCACGTCCTGGGACTGCGGTTACTCGTCCCACCGAAAACCTTTGTGGCAACACCCGAGTGACCAACATCGTGTTGGCCCGAACCAATCGGGCGTTTAGTAGCTGTTGACCCCCACTTATCATTTTTCATTTAATCCAAATGATTGAAGTGGGGGTCTTACAGCCAGTTAATACTGCGATAAAAACCCCGGCCATTCTTGACCAGGACTTTTATGATCGTACATCATTCATTTTTTGTCAGCTGAATTGCTTTTCGGATACCCTTCCACGCATTGGAACGTCCGTACATGAGCACACCGCCGCGATAAACTTTCGCGCCGATAATGGCCATTACAACAATTGTTACGATGAGAATCACCAGGGAGACGGCTACTTGCCAAAATGCGACATCAAGCATGCCGATTCGTAAAAACATCACCATGGGCGAAAAGAATGGTATAAAGGAACAAACCGTCACAAATTTTGAATCCGGCATTCCGATACCAAACATGGCGATCATGAATGCAGCAACAATTAATAGCGTCATCGGCATTACCATTTGTCCCGCCTCTTCTACCCTGCTTACGAGCGAGCCAAGCATTGCCGCAAGGGTCGCGTATAATAGAAAGCCAAGCAAGAAAAAAACAATGGCATAGATAAAAATTTTCACAGATGCGTGCTGGATGCCAAAGAATTCAAAAACCCCACCGACAAGTTCGCTTTTTTTCATCGTCACCATCGCATAACCTGCCAGCACAATCAAGATGATTTGCGAAAGCCCAAGAGCGGCAATCCCGGAAATCTTCGCGAACATATGCGTAATCGGTGACACACTGGAAATAATGATTTCCATCACACGCGAGGATTTTTCTGTTGCAACATCCGTGGCAATAATTTGCCCATACAGCATTACTGCCATATATAAAATGAACAGCATGATGTAGACAATGCCCCTTGCCTGGTTCAGTTCCTCTTCGGTTTTGGCTGATTTGTCCAATGCGACCTTATCGAATTCCACCGGAGCGTAAATTTTTTGGACTGTCTCCTGGTCAAGACCAGCTTGATTTGTTGCGATTGCCGTCTTTATTTCCTGTATCTTTTCCTGCAGATGCTCCTGAATGGAAGAGGATGCAATGTTATTGGCATAAAACGTCGCAGCCGGCAGTTTTGCCTCATTCGTCCTTAGCTCAAGGAGCGCATCATATTTGTCATCTTTAACCGCTTCTTTTGCTTTTTCTATGGATTCTTTGAAAGGCACAAGTTCTATGTCGTCATTTTTTGCCATACTGTCTTTTAACATCGGATAATATGATTGCGACTGGTCGATAACTGCTACCTTATCCTTGCCATTATCGGAAAATGCGTTAATGATGGACTGGATGTTTCCGACAAGCAATATCATAGCCAAGGTAATGGCTGTTGTAATAATAAACGTTTTTGATTTGGCTTTCGTTAAAAACGTATGAGACGCGATAGTCCAAAATTTATTCATATGATGCACCTACCTTTTCGATGAAAATATCGTTCAGTGAAGGTTCCTCCAGCTCGAATTTCCTGACAAACCCTTTACCGGCTAGCTCGGAATAAATGTGCTTGGCCACTTCCTCCCGATCGATTTTCAATGCACAGCCATCCATGAGTTGTTTATACTGTACGACACCTGCATGCTGCTGTAAAAACGCCAGTGGAAAATCAGCATGGATCACCACGTTTTTCTTGCCGTAAGCCTGCTTGATTTCCCGCAACGAACCTTGGACGACCTGTTTGCCTTTTTGCAGGATACATAAATGCTCGCATAACTCTTCAACGTGCTCCATACGGTGTGATGAAAAAACGATTGATGTTCCACTTTCTTTCAGATCGACAACCGCTTCTTTCAAAAGCTCCACGTTCACCGGGTCCAGCCCTGAAAATGGTTCGTCCAGGATGAGTAGCTTAGGTTTGTGAATAACAGCTGAAATAAACTGGATTTTTTGCTGATTTCCTTTCGATAATTCTTCAACTTTCTTATCTTTGTACTCCGGCACTTTGAAACGGTCGAGCCAATAGGATAGATCCTGAAGGACTTGCCTTCTTGTCATCCCATGCAGCTTCCCTAGATACACCAGCTGTTCACTTACCTTGAGTTTTGGATAAAGCCCCCTTTCTTCAGGCAAATAGCCGATCAAATGGCTTTTGCTATAGCCAATTGACTCCCCATCCCAGGTGATCTCTCCTTCTGTGATATCCAACAATCCCAAAATCATGCGAAATGTTGTCGTTTTTCCTGCTCCATTGCCTCCCAAAAATCCGAACATTTCTTTTTCCGGAATTTCCAGTGACAGATGATCGACAGCAGTTGTTTTACCAAAACGTTTGGTTACATCTTTTAAATATAAAGTCAAAAAAATTCTCCCCTTCTATCCTTCGTCTTCCTCAGCATAAACCATTGCACAAACGAGCATGATGATGCTTCGGGTGACAACCAATGCGGTTATCAAAAAAAAGCTGAAATGAATGCCATCAAACATGATAACAACCATCCATGATACCAGCCAAACGACCCACATGATATCCCATGCTTTGGCTTTGAATCGATTGGTAATCTTTTCGTAACGTTCGTCAAACTGGTAACGTTTCTTTCCCTTCTTCCGTAAGTAATAAAACAATAGTCCCATGAGCGAAAATATCAGCACAAGTAACAGCATCACTTCCGGATTGTCCTTGAACGAATCACTGAACATTTTCATCCCCCTCGAATACAAATAATTCTTCAATTGTACAATCAAATACCTGTGCAAGTTTATGTGCCAAGACCAAAGATGGTTTATATTTACCTTTTTCCAACGAAATAATCGTCTGTCTGGAAACCTGCAATATTTCCGACAATTCCTCTTGCGTCAAATTTGCCTGTGTACGTTTTTGGCGAATAAATGTTTTCACAGCTATCGATCCCTTATGAAGTGTACTTTACACGATTGTAAAGGGTATCGCTGGCTGTGTCAAGTAAACTTTACATATTATTTTTCAGCGTAATCAGGAAAAATGACACTGTTGTTATGGAGCAGAAATGATACAATAGTGAATAAGTATTCATTCATTATTTTGGAGGATGAGAGGAGACATGTCTGATGAAAACATACACGCTTACCGTTTTTGCAAAATCCGGTGAAAAGCTGCTTGACGAAAATTTTTCCGCTGCAAATGATCAAGAGGCAAAAAATATCGGCCAATCAAAATTGGAAGATAAAGGATATGCAGAACATACACATCGTTGTGTTTCCCCGGATGCCAAACTTATTTTGTTCCATCGATAGGAAACACCAAAAAAGAGACGCTGCTTCTGAAGCAACGGTTTCGGTTGATGGGGAGAAAACGCTAAAATGCACTTCAATTATTACGCGAATCAGCGTATGACTTGCACTATAATTAACAGTTTAAAATAGCATGAAAAAACGCACAGTGATGTCTGTGCGTTTTTGCTTGCCTGCCATATTTTATTGTTGTACCTTCGATGCATCTTACTTAACAAACATGACTTCTATTTGTACATAAAATTTAACCCACTGGTTATTTTTTGTTTTTTAACTCTAAAAGTGTAGGAGTTATATTTAATAAAATCGATATACTTGTTAAAATCCATAACGCTACTTCCATAGTAGGCACTACATCTGATAAGGCACCCCAGTCTTCCACCTTCACCCAATTGGAGACCATACTGTAATCCGTAACAAGTGTTAACGCTGTAAATGATAACCCCATCGCCATTGCTAATTTATAATTTTTGCCTGTTCCAAACATATATAAGTTTATACAAGTTGAAATCATTGCCATTAGCCCGAATACTAACCACATATTTATAACTCCATTCATACCAAAAGTCCTTGTTAATTAAGACGAAAAAAGAGAGTAAGAAATTTCGTACTTTTAACAAGTGGCTCGTTTGCTAATTAATCGCTTTTCCTATCATCTATTTTAATATAAAAGCAAAGCCCTTATATCTTAATATGACCACTTGGAAATCGTTTTTTAAATACCATTCAACTAATGATTTAACAGCCCAATTAGCACCGTTATTCGTGATACCACAAAAAATTATGCGGTGTTGTGAAATGGCTATACCAATTCACCTGAAATTTAAGACATAACGTTGATATAATAACAAAAAGGGGGACACCAACTCATATGCTAATTGCGTCCCCAATTGTTATGCTATTTAATGTTTTCTCACCATGTTGCGAACTCGTTACTTTTGAAGCAATGTCTCTTTTCTTATGCCTTAGTAACCGGTAAAAGTAGGTTTCCTTTTTTCGATAAATGCCTGCACCCCTTCTTGATGATCCCGTGTTTGGCGCAATGCCAGCTGGTTTTCCTTTTCCTCCTGCATGGATATCTGAAGAGCAGGTGCATGCTTTTTATGATAAAGCAGCTTTGTTTTGATCATCGCTGTCAATGGTGCTTGTTGTAGATTTTGGACAACTGCTTCCGCTGCTTTGATCGGATCCAGTTTTGTAACAACATCAACAAGCTGCATGTCTTTTGCTTTTTCAGCCGATACCGTACTGCCGCTCCAAATAAATTGTTTCGCCTGCTGCGTGCCGATACGATTTTCCAGCAGATAATGTCCGCCGCCGTCCGGTGCAAGGCCGATACCAATGAACAACATGCCAAGTTTTGCTGATTCATTCGCTATCAAATAGTCACTTGTAAGTGCCAAACTGAGACCAAGCCCAACCGCAGAACCATGTATGGCAGCTAGCACAATTTTAGGCATCACGTACAACTGGTGTGTGATTTCTGAAATTGTATCCATAATCGCATCAAATTGCTCACGATCGGTATTTTCCAGCATCATTTTTATATCGCCACCAGCGCAAAACGCCTTCCCTTTCCCGGCGATAATTAATATGCTATCGGCATTTTGCGCAATGATTTGCAGCGTTTTTAGTAATTCATCCAACATTTCTTTATTTAACGGATTGAGTCCGTATAATTGTGTAAATAGAAAAGGGTCAATCATCAAACCCTATATACAATGTTTCACCACAAAATA
>NZ_JAROCA010000073.1 GCF_030732005.1 Tigheibacillus jepli
TTGTAAGCCTCCCTGACACATTAAGTAGTATAATATATTTCACTCTTAGTGTCCAAGTTCATTTAGGGGCTTATGAGGAAAGATTACAAAAGCAGGGTGCGTGGTCAAATGGTTTAGATACTTTGTAAGAAAGAAAATAGATATGCCTAATATCCCTATAACTCAAAATACAATATATATTGTGTTTTGTATTTGATATGACGCTATATATTGTGTTTTGTATTTGCGAATGTTAATATTAAATTAGCGATAGAATAATTACTAGACTTAGGGGGGGTTATCTTGGTTAAACACTCTGGGGGAAAAGTGGGGAAAGCTGGAAGGATACTTAGCAGCAATAAATCTTCTAAAACAGCTAAAACTAAGGCTGGAAAAACACTTAAGAATCATCAGGATAGAAAACATTAAAACTACTACCTATCGTCTAAATTACGATCAGCCGCTAACCTATAAGTCAACTGAGAACTGTATTTAAAAAGAAACCGAGACAAGTTTGCTGTCTTGGTTTCTTGTTATACGAAGAAAAAGGTAAGCAAAAACGACACTTTGTGTTACATTCACGGCATAACATATCCCTTCAAATGTCTCGCCGTAACAGATGACTCAACTCCCAGTAATCCTTTCGGCGGACCACTGTATAAAATCCGGCCTCCTCTCATGCCTGCACCTGGTCCTACATCAATGATCCAATCTGCGTATGTCATCATGGTCAAATTATGCTCAATCAAAATGACCGTATTATTTTCATCGATGAGTTGTTCGAACCTTTTAAGCAAAGTTGGTACATCATCTTCATGCAAGCGGGTCGTTGGCTCATCAAAAATGAAAATGTGATCCGTCACTTGATCCGTTAAATATCTGCTCAATTTGGCACGTTGTATCTCGCCGCCCGAAAGCGTATCGAGCGATTGACCAAGTGTCATGTACCCGAGTCCGGTGGAAGCGATTGTTTGCAAATGGTGTGTGATATGGTCGTCATGTTGAAAGAAGTGGACTGCTTCATCAACGGTCAATGCTAACACATCCGCTATGGAATAGCCTGACACCTTTGCTGCAAGGACTTCAGGTTTGTAGCGCGTCCCATGACAGACCTCACAAATTTGCGAGAAACTGGGCATAAAAGCAAGTTCAACCTTGATGTACCCTTTACCATGACAATTTGGACACGCCCCTTCAGAATTGTAACTGAACATGCTTTTCTTCATACCCGTTTCCTTGCTATAAAAGCTGCGGACATCATCAAAAATGTTCATGTATGTCAACAAGTTGGATCTGCTGGATGCATGTATAGGTTTTTGGTCGATGAATATCGTATCATCACGGTGCTCAAAACCCGCTCTGATAAGTGAACTTTTACCGGAACCCGCGACACCTGTAACGACAGACAATACGTGTTGAGGAATATCTACGGAAACGTCATGTAAGTTGTTTTTCGTGATGTGTTCCAGCTGGATAAAATGATCCGGCTGCTTGACAGCGGATTTCAAATGGTGTTCACGTCTTAGTGCTTGACCTGTAGCAGTATCAGACGTCAATAAATCGTCATAGGTCCCTGTAAATGTGATGTTCCCCCCGTTTTTCCCGGCTCCCGGACCGATATCCACAATGTAATCCGCGATTTTGATGACGCTTGGGTCGTGTTCGACGATAAGGACCGTATTTCCCTTATCGCGGATAGCGCGCATAATCTCATTAATTTTTTCAATATCCGCTGGATGCAGGCACACTCGGTTCATCGATAATATAGATAAGATCGGTAAGTGGGCTGTTCAGGTGGCGGATAAGCTTGATACGTTGTGATTCTCCACCCGAAAGCGTTGGTGTTTCCCGGTTAAGCGTCAGGTAATTCAATCCGACATAGTTCAACGCGTCGAGTTGTGCACGCAGCGGTTCGATAATAAATTCCGCCGTTCTGTCTTTGATTTGATCAAGGAATGGCAGTGTTTCTTCGATAGACAAAGCAGTGAAATCAGCGATGTCATAGCCGTTGATTTTGCAGCGGAGGACATTTTCATTCAGCCGTTTACCGTGGCATGATGGGCATTTATGTGATGTGAGGACACGGTTGACATCTTTGTATCAGTGACCTTTTAGTAGGGACGGGGGACCTGTCCCTGTGTCCCTCTCCCTGTGTCCCTCATATAGAATGTGTGAGCACATGCAACGTGAGGAGGGTTCTTGTGCCTAGTGCTAGTAAAACATTTGATCATCATTTTATTTGTCGATGTATTCTGATATAATAAATAAAGATATTTCTCCCACGAATTCACCCCAAAAAACCGCAAAGGATGTGCCCAGATGCCCCATGCACAAATGGTTATGGAAAAATCACCCTCTTATACGCACCATGATCAATTATTCAAGGAACTAATCCAATCGTTTTTTAAAGAATTCCTGGAAGCATTTTTTTCAGAGGTTCACTCGATGATCGATTTCAAAAATATTTCTTTTCTATCAGAAGAAGTATTCACAGACCTGCTGGAAGGTGAAAACCGTCGACTGGATATTGTTGTGGAAACAAAATTGAAAAATACAGATGCTGTGGTTATTGTACATGTAGAACCGCAAAGCACGCAGCAGTCGCATTTCCACGAACGGATGTATTAATATTTTAGCATGCTTTACAATAAGTACCGCAAGCCGATTATCCCTATCGCTGTTTTTAGCTATAAGGAAAACTGGGAAAAAGACCAATATGTCATGTCCTTTCCGTTTTTCCATGTGTTGATATTCAACTACTTGACGCTGCATTTGCGAAAGAAAAACTGGCGGAATTATATTACTTCCAACAATCCTTCAGCGGCGGCGCTTTTAAGCAAAATGAATTACAAGGAAGAAGAGCGGGTGCAAGTGAAGAAGGAATTTTTGCGGATGATGGTAAACATGCAGCTTGATCCAGCCAAACGACGTTTGTTATATGGTTTTTTCGAAAGCTATTTGCAATTAAACGATAAAGAGGAGGAACAACTGATGGAAGAAATCAAGCATATGGATGAGGCAGACAGGATTATGGAGATTCCGATATCGTATGAGGAGAAAGGAAAAGAAAAAGGCCGGGAAGAAGGCATCAAGCAGGTAGCATTAGAGATGCTGCGAAAAGGTATGGCAATGGATTTGATTGCTGAGGTGACCAAATTGGACAAGAAAGAGATTGAATTGTTGAAGCGAGAATTATAGTGGTGTGAGCGTTTGTCCCTTCCAGGCGTCATCCGTTCAAAATCCATTTCAATAAAGCTAGTAACAGAAGATAAGAAAAAGAGTTCCAATCATGATGGTGATTGGAACTCTTTTTGCTTATGAATGCATGTCTTTCTACACGCTATTATCTCAAGCAGCACTGCTATGCGGCACACCTCACATTTTTTGGTATTGGAAAGTAACTCTCAAACCACACACAAAAAGGAGACGTCTAAGGTTTTTGGTATTCTTCCATTCAACAATCGCCAAGTTCATTTTTGCGCTAGGTTTGAGGATTTTCCAAACCACAATTGAAACATACATGGCATTTTGAACATGGAATTATGCTATCAGATGGCAAAAAGACAATTTCCAATATTCGCCGTGCAGTCCATAAGCCGTGTGATTTGAGCTGCATGACAAGGTTCTTGAATGAGTCCCCGTGGTGTCCTAACCGGGCTACACGGCGCAGACTCCAGTTCATGATAGAAAAATTTAAAAGCAAACGCGCCAAGCAAGGAGATACGTGTCCTATCGTCTTTTTCATCGTATACGATACCCAGTCAAAAAGGGATCGTTCCACGAAAAAGATGGAAGGTTTGGATGACCACTTTTCCCATTCGGATAGGAAAACGGGTTGGTCTTATAGTGTTGTAACTGCTTACCAAAACCGCTCCATCGTATTTCCCCTATCCTCACACAGTCTCTTCCGATGAAAAAGACCGTATATGTTTATTCAATGTAGCTGCCTGCTGTTCCAATTGTTTTGCCAGTTGTTCTACTTCACCGATTGTCGTTGCCTGCTCATTGACAGAAGCATTCACTTCTTGGGAACCGGCTGACGTTTGTTCTGCAATGGCAGCAACTTCCTGTGAACGTGAAGCGGTAGATTGGATGGATTCCATTTGCCTGTCGACGAGAACGCTTATCTGTTCGATTTCTGCAGCCGTTTCTTCAACAGAAACAGCCATCTCGCCAATTGCCTTGTCAGTGTTCGTCCCTCTATCTGCCTGGCTTTTTGCATGATGCACGTTTTCATTGATTTTTTCAACGACCTGATTGATATCGTTTTGAATCGTCGCGATTAATGAAGAAATACTGCCGACTGCTTCTGTACTTTGTTCTGCGAGCTTGCGGATTTCATCAGCAACGACGGCAAATCCCTTGCCATGTTCGCCGGCATGGGCTGCTTCGATGGAGGCATTGAGTGCCAGCAAATTAGTTTGTGCAGCAATTTCTCCGACCATTGTAATGATCGACTCAATCTGCGTGGCATTTTGTTTTAAATGGCTCACATCTTCAAGAGAAGCCGCTTGATCCGTGGCAAGTTTCTGTATACCCTGGACCAAACGATGAACAACATGTTTACTTTCTTCCAGAGTTGACAGCATGGCAGTCGATTTTTCCCTGGAAACATTCGCTTTCGCCTGTACTTCACTAGCCAAATTTGTCGCTGTTTCTACTGCCTCTACCGTATCCTGAATTGCTTCGGCAGTACTTTCTGCCCCTTTGGAAATATCGTCAATCGATGAACCAACGATTTCCGAATGCCGCCAGACTTGCTCACTGGCTTTTTTCATTTCCTGGACCGTTTCATTCGTCCTTTTAAAATGGGAGTCGATATTATGTACAATAGATTGCAGGTTATCGAGCATTGTAGCAAATGCAACGGACAATGCACGTATTTCATCATCCGATCCTTTCGTCTCAATCACCTGATTCAAATTGCCATTTGCCGCTTGTGTTGCAGCACTCTCCAATTTCTCAAGCCGTTTGGTGATAAAACCAGCCGCAACATATGCCAAAATGCCCGACCAGATAACCCCCAGCAATAATGTGAGAATCGTAAAAACAGGCATGGATAAATGGATATAACCCTGAACATAGTCAAAAATGACGTATAGGAATAATGCAGAGGTTGAATACGTGATAATAGCCAAAATAGTAGTAAACAACATCAATTTCATACGCAGACTGAATCGATATCTTTTTTTCATAATGGATTTCTCCTCACCGCTATGTATTGCGGGATAGGTTAGAAAAAGCGAAGACGTTCCGAGTATACGATTCCTCCCCGAAGTCGTAATATCATCAACAAATTTGGCAATGTATTTCTTGACTTAGCCTAATAAATAGATAATTTGTATATATTTTTTCAAGAAAGATGCACCGCTTTTTCAATTCATCCCATACCTTTTTTATCGGTCTTTGGGACGTATTCCTTTAATCAATATTAGTGCCGGACACGACTGCATTCAACCGTCAGACAGGATACACATTCCTACTTGACGTTAATGAGCTAGCGATTGTTCTTTTTCTCAATTATTTGTGGGTTTTACATCGTTTATCGCTCCCACATTTGGCATGTTTTGAATATCGAAATATGTTCTTCATTGCTGATAGCAATACCAATAAAATGAACCAACAAAAAGTGCCAGGTACTTTTCATTTGGCACTATTTGTTGGTTCATAAGACAATGTTTTCACAGGTTTTATATCCCGGCATTTGAAATTTAGTGGAACGAACTCACTTAGCTGTCTCATTCATGCTTTTTGAAAGATATTTGGCTGCAGCTTCACCTGCTAACTTTCCAAAAGTAGCACCAGACATGAGTCCGGAACCACCAGGATAATTGTAATAGAAAATCCCACCTATCATTTCCCCCGCCGCAAATAAACCCGGAATAGCTGATCCATCGCTATCTAATACCTCACCGTTTTTATTTGCATGAATTCCTCCAAATGTGAAAGTGATGCCACAAGTTATTGGATAAGCATAATATGGGGCCTTTTCCAAACGTAACGCCCAATTACTCTTTGGCGGGGTGATTCCTTTTGTACCTTTATTATCTTTGATACTTGGATTATATTCTCCCTCTTGCACAGCATGATTGTATTCGTTTATTGTTGAAACTAAACTGCTTTTATCAACTTGCATTTTTTCAGCTAGTTCCGTAATGGAATCAGCTTTTATACAAGTCGCTTCATCCAATTTATATTCCGCACGTAACATTGGATATACCTGCTGGTCAAATAATTGAAATGCCATCTGATCGGGTTGTTTTAATGTTTCCTTCCCATATTTCGCATAGGTATAATTTCTAAAATCAGCCCCTTCGTCTACAAAACGCTTGCCTTGATTATTGACAATGATGCCAAGTGGATAAGATGATTTTTTATAAATGTCTCCAGGCTTACTATAATCTCCAACCCGAGGAGCATTGAAATCAGTTGTATGCGCATGACAGCTTCCCCAATCGCCGTATGGTTGCGCGCCAATTTTCAAAGCCATATCTAGTCCATCCCCCGTGTTATACTCACTTCCTCTGACCACGGCTTTCTCCCACTCATCACCCAAATATTTCTTCCTTTTCTCTTTATTCGCTTCAAATCCGCCACACGCTAAGATAACGGCTTTTGCAGGGATGATTTTTTCAGTACCGGCTTGATTTACAATTAATCCGTTTACTATCCCACCAGATGTTTTCAGCTTTACAGCTCTCGTTTCATATACAATCTTAATCCCCATTTCCTCCGCTTTGGCAATTAAAGACTCAATGAGGCCAATTCCCTTTCGGTGAGCCCGAATTGGCAAACCGCCCCAGAATTGGAGCTTTCCGTCTCTTTCAAATGATTGGTTTTCATTCAGTTCAAATTGTACTCCCTGTTTCTTCATCCATTGGATCGTTTCAAAAGACTTTGATACCAGTTGCCTGGCTAATTCGGGGTTACTTTTATTTTCGGTAACCCTCATGATATCCGAATAATAGTCGTCCTCAGTATAGTTAGGCATTTCAATATGCTGTATCTGCTCCATATCCATATCTGGCAACACTTCCTGAATACCAGTCATATCTTTATAAGCAAACCGAATGGCACCGTCTGTAAAAAAAGAATTTCCACCACGTTTACTCTTTAAGCCTTTTTCTAGAACCAATACGCTGGCACCATTTTCTTTTGCAGAAATTGCTGCGCACAATGCCGCGTTCCCTGTACCTACCACAACAAGATCATACGCCTGATTCCATTCACTCATGATTACCCACCCCAACATTTTATTATTGTTATCACTGCTTATTAGTATAAAGATAAAAATAATATAAATAAAATAGTTATTTTATTTATATTTCCATAAATGTTTTTTATAATAACCCTATACAGAAACATACGTGAAGCCTGTCATTAGACAACGGGCAGTACGAAATACTGTTCCTCGAAGGGCTATCTTTTCCTTGGTAACTTCTGCACTAACCTCCATTATTCCTCCACAATGGCCGATTTTGATTAGATCTTCACTTACGTGTTTTAACTGATCGCTGACGATGGTACCTTTTATTTTTGCAGCGACAGCCAAACATATGCCGCCGCTAATCGCAAACGTTGGATGAAGTTTTCCCATGGACAGCATTCTAGCAACAATGTCTATTTCATCTTTCCTAATATTATTGTTTTCAGTGGATCGATAATCTTGAGCTTCACTTATAAAGCACATTTTTGGTACAGCTGGAGAATAACGATTTGCATCTTCAAGATTCTTCGCCAAGTTTAGTTTTATGGCAGCTGCGGCACGAATTTCCAATAGTGTATCTAATAATTTCGTGTTTTTGTCTATTTCATTGGGCAATTCTGTTCCAATCAACCCAATATCCTTCGCTCGTATAAAAACCAATGGATTCGTAGCATCTACGAGGGAAACTTCAATTTCGCCAGCCGATTTAGTTTGAAGAAATTCTTTTGTCTTACCGGTGGGCAACAAATTGCCTGTAATTGCACCTCCAGGATCCATAAAGTCAAGCTGAATTTTACTGCCGGGGTTTGGAACCCCGGAGATGTAAAATGTTCCCTCATATTGTGTGTGCCCATCTTTAATAGGAACAAAAGCCACAATATTTTTTCCTGTATTCGTATTGTATATATTTACCTTTGTATAAGGTTCCTCAACCTGATCAACCATTCCATTATCAATTGCAAATGGTCCAACTGCAGATGATAAGTTGCCACAATTTCCGTTCATATCAATGAAGGAAGTTTTTATATCCACTTGCCCAAACGTATAATTAACACTGTTCATTTCATCATTCCGTTTTTCAATAATAGCGAGCTTACTTGTGGTAGATGTAGCTCCCCCTAGACCATCAATTTGTCTTTCATATGGATCAGGACTTCCAAATGCTTTTAGGATAACTTTATCTCTGAGATATTTATCGATAGGCAAATCATCTTTTTTGAAAAACAATCCTTTACTTGTACCGCCTCTCATCACGGTGCACGGGACTTTTAGTAACATGATTATTTCATTCTCCCTTCTGTTCGTTTCCTTCTACTATTTATTGGATTATCTGCCCACATATCACTGCTTTGACGGAATTGCTTTTGTTCTTGGTTTTTAACGTGCAGTTCAGCGTTTTTGGCAATTCCATCGTTTTCTGTCGTTCCAATTCCGTGAAAATTACAACTGACTATTTACCAAACAAACTATTGGGCAACCACAATGACAGACTTGGCCAAGCCATGAAAATGATCATACATATGGCCATTACGATTGTGAATGGCATGGCACCTTGAAAAACCGTTCCAAGCTTTTCTTTTGTGATCCCGCTAATCACGAATAAATTCAACCCGACTGGTGGTGTGACCTGAGCAATTTCCATGTTGACAATCATAACAATGGCAAAATGGATAGGATTTATATCCAAAGACAACATGATTGGCATCAACAAAGGCAATGTAATTAATATAATGGAAGACGATTCTAAAAATGTCCCCAAAATTAGGAATAACAGTGCTGTAAAAACAAAAAACAGTACAACATTCAAGGAAGGTATAGACAACATCGCAGAAGCAAGCTGCTGTGGAATCTGTTCTTGTGTCAAAAAAAGCGAAAATAGCATTGCTGATGCAATAATAAACATTATCATCGCCGTAACACCTATTGTTTCTTTAAATATTTTGTGCCACAGTTTAAGGGATGTTTCCTTGTAAACAAAGAGTGAAACCACAATCGCATACGCACTTGCAATAATGGATGACTCTGTCGGTGTTGCTGCCCCAGAGTAAATGGAACCAAGTATCAAAACAGGAAGTATGCCTCCCCAAATGGCTTTCCTTAGTGAAACCCATCTTTCTTTCCAGCTTGCTTTTTCTAACCTGCCATACCCTTTTGCTCTTGCATAAATAATTGCGTAAGCGATCAGCACCGCAGTTAAAAAGATACCGGGAATTAGTCCCGCCATAAATAGACGTCCAATGGATTGTGAAGATACGACCCCATACACGATTAAAGGAATACTTGGCGGAATCAAAATACCTAATGAACCGGAAGCCGCAACCAATCCCATTGCATATTTTTTGTTATACCCAGCTTCTACCATAGATGGGATCATAATGGAACCTATGGCGGCGGCAGTTGCCGGGCTGGACCCGCTAATCGCAGCGAAAAAGGCACAAGCTAATACAGTAACAACAGATAATCCTCCAGATACATGACCGACCCAGGCCCTCATAGCTGCAATTAGGTATTTTGCTATTCCTCCCCTAGCCATAATCGTTCCGGCAAACACAAAACCAGGTATAGCAATTAATGTAGTAGAATCCAAGGCACTGAACATTGTCTGAGGTACAGTTGATAAATCAAAATCTCCCAATATGATAAATACGATAATTGTAGAAGTGGCAAGTGCTACCGCTATAGGAACACGCAAAATAATTAGCAGTAGAAACAATCCAAATAAGACGGTTATATACACTTCTCTTTCACCTCCACGGGTTCGTCAACGTTCTCCCTTATCTCATAGTCTGTCTTGTGCGTCCTCCACAGTCTTTCAATAAAACGAATTCCAAACATAATGCCCGAAATAGGCAAAATAGCTAGAAATATCCACATTGGAACGCCTGTTTCAATTGAAACTTGCCTTGAGTTAAACAAGCTATAGACCAAAGACGCGGAATAGTAGACAAAGAAGGCGCAGAATATAATTCCAACTGAGTTAGCAAAGTAATCCAGTATTTTACGGAATTTCGCGGGAATAACAGCATATAATATATCCGCACTTACGTGATGGTCGTCCCTCAGCGCCAATGAGAGTCCTAAAAAAACACCCCACACTACCAAACTAGTGGAAATTTCATTTATCCAAGTAGTTGGATGGCTAAAAACGTAACGCATAATCACTTCATATAACATTAACCCCATGCCTACTACAAAGCATAATATGGAAGAAATATCCTCAAACCAACTGAATATTTTATTAGCCATTCGCATTAACTACACCTGCTTTCTCTATGTTTTGATAATAAGATGGGAAAGAGGCATTCGTTTTGTTGTCCGGTTTGAGTACCCTTACCCACTCTGCACTCGTTTAATCCGCATTTTATTTCAAAAAAGTAATTAAAGTAATTTATTTTTGCATATCCAATATACGTTGAATGATTTCCGAATCCATTTTTTTACTCCATTTATCAATAACTGGTTTTAGAGCCTCAACAAATTTTTCATGTTCTTCTTCTGTCAGTTCATGCACTTTCATTTTTCCAGCTGCTTCAATCTCCTTCAGTGCTTCATCTGACTCTTTTTTAGCAAGTTCCCTTCCCTTTTTGGTAGCCGCATCCACAGCCTCGCTAACTAATTTTTGGGTTTTATCATTTAAACCATCCCACCACTTTTTATTAGCTACCAGTCCGTACTCTGTTCGCGTGTGATTTGTAAGCGACAGATATTTTTGCACCTCGTCATAACTCTGCGATTTAATATTTGTTAGGTTATTTTCTTGTCCGTCAATGGTTCCTAACTGTAATGCCTGATAGACATCATTGAATGCTATTTTGGTAGAAGCTGCTCCAAACTGCTTATAGGAATCATTTAATATTTCTCCGCCATGCGTGCGGATTTTCAGCCCCTTAAGATCACTTGGTTCTTTTATTTCACGTTCACTGTTTGTAATATGTTTGAACCCATTTGGCCAAAAAGCCAAGCCTTTTATACCATCACCTTCCAATTTCTTTAATAAGTCCTGCCCGGCATCGCTATCTTCAAATTTATATAGAACGTCTTCATCCTTAAATAAGAATGGAATGTCAAACAGTTCCATTGATTCATCAAAACCGGCTAATTTCGTCGTTTGAGGCGCAATAATTTGAACATTATTAGACTGTAATGCCTGAATTTCATTTTCATCACCGTAAAGCTGGCCATTGGGATAAACTTTGACGGTAATGCTACCTTCACTCTTTTTTTCTACAATCTCCTTGAATTTTGTTGCCATTTTCCCTTTTGGATCATCTTCAGCGACAACATGGGAGAGCTTAATTGTCATTTTAGGATAGCCATTAGAACTTGTCTCCGAAGAAGCAGTGTTCTTACCACACCCGGAAATGACAATTAATAATGCAACCAAACAAGCCGTCAGTACGTATGAAGCTTTGATCTTTTTCATTATTAACCTCCTCTTAATGTAAACGCATTCAAAACTTGATTTCTGAACAATTAAATAATAATTTAATAATAGAATATAGTATACATTTATATAAATCAAATATATAATTTTTATTAAGATCCATAAAAATAATTGATGTGGGGTGTAATCGTGAATGAAAAAGACTGGTTATTGCTGGCAACGTTAAATGAGGAACATAACATTACAAAAACCGCAGAACGTTTATTTATTTCCCAGCCAGCCTTGTCCTACCGTATCAATAAACTGGAAGAAGAATTCAATAGCAAACTTTTTATTCGTAACCGTAAAGGGCTGTATTTTACCCCACAAGGAGAATACCTTGTGCAATACGCAAAAAGAATGATGGATGAATTACAGGGAGCAAAAGAAACAATTCAGTCGATGGACAATGAGGTGAAGGGTACGTTGAAGCTGGGAGTATCCACTACAATTGGAAGATATATACTACCGAAAATGTTGAGGGACTTCTTAAACCGTTATCCAGATGTAGATATTAATGTTATTACTGGATTTAGTTCGGAAATCGAGCCTGCGTTGGCATCATCTGATGTTCATATCGCCATCATTCGTGGAAAACATCACTGGATGGAAAGAAAGATGTTATTAAAAACCGAGCCATTATTGATAGCATCCGATTATAAAATAAACATTGATGAACTGCCCAGGCTTAACCGAATATATTATAAAACGGATTCCTCTTTAAAGGATCTTATTAACGATTGGTGGGTCGAAACATTTGATACCAAAAGTAATATTACGATGGCCGTTGATAATCTAGAAACATGCAAGGAGATGGTAAAAATGGGGCTTGGCTATGCCATACTTCCCGGCATTTGTTTGCAAAATGAAAAACATCTCTTCGTTGAACCCCTTCTCCATACCAATGGAAAACAGGTCGAAAGGAAAACATGGGTTTATAGTCGGAACAGCTCCATGCAATTTGCACCTGTAAAAGCTTTTTTTGATTTTTTCCAGGAATATCATATAAATGAAGGAAACTAGCCTGCTTTCTTTAGATAAAGATATTTGGAGATAAGCATGGAACCCGCGCTATTGTTTTTATAGAGAGAAGGTTTTTAAAAAAAATGGGCCAACTGAAAAAACATCAGGTAATACTGCCTTTGCTTATGGGGATGTAAGCCAGTCTATACTCATCTAGTGTTTCACTTTTAAAATCGGAACTTACAATTTGGAGTATGCCAAACCCCATATCAACAGTATAAGTTCACCATCTTCAATAAAATATTGGTTTTTCAAAGTATTTTCCACAAAAAAACTTGAGACAGTAAAATAATGCATGAATAATACAAAAGCTACACTCAATATAAACAGAATAGCTAGTTATTAAATAATTGATAGTACTGTCAATTAAATAAATATAATTGCATTCACTAGCGTTGCAAACGTTCAATTCCAACTTACTTCCTGTTTTTTTAATTTTTAATATTATGCATTAATTTATATCGAGACAGGTCGTTGTTTAAGAAGCGACCACGAAACCATACTTTAGTGATAAGCCCATTTGTGCATCAGCTTCACGCCTATTTATCAATAGGTAAACCAAATAAGTCACTCCTGTATGAATAAAAGTAATACACCGCATACAGCTGGTTTCATCTGACAATCAACTTAAAGACATACACCTTTAAAACAGTGAATACAAAAACATTGACCGGCGTAATAGGTGGAGCAGCAGTAGCTATCGCTCATGCACTAGGTAATATTATTGCGTGATGGCACTTTCCAAAACTTTCCCGTTAAACACTTGCCAGAACCGTGCTGATCACGACAATTTGGCGGATTCCTATAAATTGCTTTATGCAAATGGGGAAACTAATGAAGCTAAGTTAAAATTTAAAATGGGAACGTGGGTTCAACCCTGTTCCTGTTTTTTGTTTCATCTATTTTTAATTGTTGATTGAAAAAAAGAGGCTGGGACATAACTAGCCAAAAATGGTAAAAAAAAGATTCCAAGCAATAAAAAATTTGCTTGGAATCTTTTT
>NZ_JAROCA010000074.1 GCF_030732005.1 Tigheibacillus jepli
TAGGCTTTGCGGACGATGACACCCGCTTTTTATTTTTAAGCAGAAAAAGAAAATGGGTACATCGCAAAAAGCTCTTGCATGTTATACCTCGACAAAACATGTTTAATATTATAAAATAATCAATAGTGGTTAGGTACATATTAAGGTATACACGTATGATTAATCAATTATGAAGACTATGAACCAAAGGAGGAAAAAACAGCGATGCAACATTTTATCCTAGCATTAATTATGCTCCTTGTTGCCCTGGTATCAGTTATTTCCGTATTCCGTCAGCTAAAATTCAAAAACATGCTGGCATTAGTTATCGCCGCGTTATCTGCAGTGACTTTCGGGTTTTTCTCCATCGCTACAATCATCGATACGATTAAAAACGGATTCTGACGAAAGTACAAATATCGCTTTAGCTGTACATAGCGGAGCACTACAGAAAGTAAAAAAGCTAACAAATTGTTAGCTTTTTTATTTTGGGTAAAGCAATTATAAAATTGGGCTGTATTAATCTCACTTGCTATGACAGCCACGTCCGGCTCCAGCACCCAGCAACTAGCAAACGGTTTTCGATGGGGCGAGTAACCGCAGCCCCAGAGCTTTTTGATGGGGCGAGTATTCGCAGTCCCAGAGCATTTTGATGGGACGAGTATTCGCAGCCCCAAAGTGCACCAGTTTGTACGTTAAAACGGGCGCTTGCGCCTTTGTTTTGCTAATTGCTTGTTTTAACTAATGACGCAGCTCCAATTAAACCTGCATCGTTACCAAGTTGCGCAAGTTTAATTTCACAAACCTCGCTGACCCTAGGCAATGCATATTTTGAAAAAGCATGCTTCAGTGGTTGCAGCAACTGATCTCGGGACTTGGAAACGCCACCGCCAATTACCATACATGATGGGTTGACAATGATGGCTAAATTCGCTAGTGCCTTTCCCAATACATCTGTTGTATGTTCTACGATCTCCTGGCAGTTTGCATCTCCCTGCGCAGCCCGTGAAAACACAACTTTTGCGGTTACTCCCCCGTTCATCCGATAATACTCCGCCAAGCCGCTATCCGGGTCCTTCGCAATATTTTCCATGGCCTGCCTTGCAATTCCCGTTGCAGAAGTTATTGTTTCCAGACACCCACGTCTTCCGCAATTACATGGATAACCATGTGGATCTATGGTTATATGGCCAATTTCACCGGCAGTTCCGTTTACGCCATCCAGGATTTTTCCGTTGGCAATAATTCCGCCTCCAACGCCAGTGCCAAGTGTAACTGCCACCATATTTTCAGCTTGATTTCCGGCACCGACCCAATTTTCTCCAAGTGCAGCTGCATTGGCATCGTTTTCAACAAACACCGGTAAGCCGGTTCGTTTTGTAAAAAGTTCCCCAAGTGGCACATTACGCCATCCGGCGATATTGACCGCTTCGTAAACAAAACCTGTCTTCCCATCTACAAAGCCGGGGGCACCAACTCCGATTCCCGCGGCATCACGGAACGTCCAGCCGTATTTTTCAAGTTTGGCTCCTATTGAATCACATATTTCATTTACAATGATCTCACTTGTTCCGGCTTGATTTGTAGGAATTTCCCATTTTTCCAAAATAGCCCCGGTGTCCTCTACCAGCCCAATCTTTATGGATGTTCCCCCAATATCTACGCCAATTCTTATTTGTGACAATGTCTCCATCCCCTTTTATCCGGTTACATCCGCTTCTCTTTCCGAAGTACAAGCAACGCTTCTTGATACTCTGATACAGTAATACATTTTTCACGATACAATTCCGCGACTTCCAATTCCATCAGTTCCAGGTCTGCCTTCCTGTTACCGACATAAATGAATATCCCGAACTTTTTTAACAGCTGCTGTACATCATACATACTTTGCAAGTTTATCACCTGCTATTATTATAGCAGACCACGCATAAAAATACTTCCTGGAATCATGCTCATATTGAGACATGCCTCTTCATATATTTATATCAACGATACCGGCTTTGCGCCAAACAAAAAGGACGATTGTGATGAAGAAATGGCTTCCATATCCACTTGTTTTTATAATCGTATTATGCATTGGAATTTGGTACATGGAGTCACAGAAAGCCAGTCCAACTGTTACCTATTTCCCACCAGCAAAATCGACACACTTTACAACTGCGTATACAAAGATAGATGCTTTTGCAAGCGACAAAGGAAACAAATTGGGCTGGTCAATAAAATCAACGACCGACACGCCCGCTTACTTACGCCAGGACATTTCCTTTTTGTTTGCCAATGGCGAGTTGCGCGGTGTCCATAGTGCTTGGAAACAAAACAGCAAAACTTTGCAATATCAATTGGACCTTCCTGTTTTTGAGGACACATTTTGGCAGAGTATCTCACTGCACCATGCTGAAATCCATGATGATGAAGCACCAATCACAGGCAAGCAAATAACAACAAGTGCCAAACGATATGTCTATTTTGATTCAGAAGGCATCCAGTCATTCCAGACAGCCGAATCAAAATTTGAAAAAGCAAAAAAGAAAGAACTTGACTATATTACAAAGGATCATATACACAAAAGCTGGACAAAACTGACAGCACATTATCGAATCAACCCGGATGACTACATTATCCTTGAATTAATGGACTTGCAGAAATATGATAAACAACCACTGCCAGGACTCACGATGGATGAAACAAAAGAAATAATCGGGAAACTATGGGAAGGAATTTATAAAAACTACCTGATTCCCGCAACAGCCTATAAACAAAACACCTTATCTTCTCCTATGCCCTGCATACTGATCAATATGCAGCAGAAAAAAATCCTTGTTTTATTCGAGTTCAACGGTGAAAAGCATAAGTTGATTCAAGAATTTTCGTAACCAAGGTTAGTCAAAAAAGCAGCAGGAAAAAGTTCCTGACTGCTTTTTTCATTCCTCAACAATTTTATTTGTCTTTTAAACGCTCGTATAGATTTTTAAAGTCACTGTTTTTCGGGGCAAGTTCGTGCGCTTTTTTTGCAGCAGTTTTTGCTTTGTCTGTTTCAAAACGGTCCAAATACAGCAATGCCAGGTTGTAATGGGATTCAGCAATATCAGGATTTGCCTGAATGCTTGCCTCGTAATCGGCAATTGCCTGATCCGTTTGCTGGAGTGCGCTGTGCGCGTATCCCCGGTTAAATAGTAAAAGAGACTTCATTTCGCCCGGCTCGTTCTTCAACCCTTCCGTCGCCTTCTTGACAACGGCTTCATACTTTTGCTCCTTCACAAGTTGGTTCGTCTGTTCCCACGCGTAAGCTGCGGAATGCTCCGTCTGCTGCACACCGTACAGATAGAAGGCGGAGATGAGTACAAGGACCAACATACTCGCAGATGCCTGATGAAATGCTTTTACCCTTCCAGGCATTTGTGTGATCATGGCTGCCAAAAATCCGGTAGCCAGTCCGCCTATATGCGCCTGTACATCAACCCCAGGGACGAAAAATCCGTATATAAGGTTGATTAGCAGCAAGAAAATAATGTTTTGACCGATTGTGCGCAAGAATATTTGCCGGTGGTATAGCCCAAAGCAGAGCAATGCACCAAATAAACCAAAGATGGCACCGGATGCACCTGCAGATACGTTCATATTAAACGCAAAACTGGCAATTGCTCCCCCAATGCCCGCTAAAATATAAATCACAAAAAATCGTAATGACCCGTACATTTTTTCCACAGTTGTACCAAGGTAATACAAAACGAGCATATTCATGAACAAATGTAAAAAACCAATATGCAAAAACATGGACGTCAGCAGACGCCACCATTGACCATCGATTATATGTATATTTTCTTTCGCGCCAAACCGGATCAGATTGGCTGTTTGCTGGCTACCGCCGTTTAGTTCCATCAAAACGAATACGATGATATTAATTGCCAAAAACAAATACGTGAATATAGGTTTGCCAAAGGTAAAAACCTTTTCCTCATTAGCGGCTTGCTGACGCAATGCTTGTTGCAATTCCTGCTTTATGCTATCTGAATGCATCTCATTACCATCGGATGAACCATCATTTTCCAATAATTTACCAACATGCAATGTTTTTGCAAATCTATCCAGCTCGTTTTCAAAATCCGCTTTATCCAGATAATAAAGATACATAATAATCGGCTTATTTTCATTTAATTGCATGGGCTGCTTTAAGATGGACCAGTCATCCAGCGGGCTGTTTGCGGCAACATAAACATTATGTATTTCTATTAACTTATTGGCCAATAGCCGACGAATTGCTTTGACACGCTGAAAAACCTTTGCAATATCCTGCTTCATATAATTTTTCCAGTCGAACCCTTCGCCGTAAAAACGAATGATTTGCGTCTTTTTGCCAACCCGTTTCTCAAGCCAAACTTCATCAGAATCATCGCCAACAAACAATACTTGAAAATAGTATTCATCGACCAAATGCTTCGCCAGCCGATACATCATATCTCTATCTTCATATTCGGCCATATCTCTCCCCCTTTGACAATTACTAAAAACATATCATTAAATAACAAAACTGTCCATGCCATTTGACAGTACTTTATGCTACTATATTAAGAACCAATATAACGGTCGTATTCCGTCCTGGCCAAAGTTACATTCTCTGTACCTTGTACAAGCACCCTTCCGTCCGGGAATATGACAAAGTCGATCTCATCATTTGGTTTTGCCCGTAATAAAAATGGCGTTCGTTGTACAGTTGCCACTTTTTTGAGCCGTTGTTCCCATTCCCCTAAGTCCAGTTTGCTTACGTGATGAATCTGCACCGTGTTTCTTCCACATAATACGACTTCCTCATCTTTGGCCAGTGCTTTTAGAGCTGGATACTGCTGCGTTTGACACGTTGGACAAGCAGAAACAGGTTTACCGAATCTCATATCATATTGCCGATTTTGCCAAACATCTATCACATGCATGCTATTACGCAGACTGGTTTCATTATTTGTTAAGTATTTCAGCGTTTCAACCACTTGCAAGGAGGAAATCATATTCACTGCCGGTGAAAGCACTCCGACTGTATCACAGGTTTGCCCTTGGCTACTTTGGCTATCTCTGACCATACAACGCAAACATGGGGTTTTCCCCGGGATAAAAAAGGCGGTCATGCCGCGAGAACTGACCACACCGCCATACGAATAAGGTATGTGATGTTTAAAGCATGCATCGTTGATCAAAAACCGGGTCGCGAAATTATCCGTGCCATCCATGACAACATCCATTCCCTGAACCAGTTCATCTATATTTTTTCTTGTTGCATTGCCAACAATGGCCTCTATTTGTATTTCATGGTTGATTTTTTCCAGTTTCTGCTTTGCGGCAATTGCTTTTGGCAAGACCTCAGCGACATCAGTTTCATCAAACAATGATTGTCGCTGCAAATTATGCAATTCCACGTAGTCCCGGTCGATTATACGGATGCGACCTACCCCCGCTCTGACAAGCTGATCGCATATTACCGTACCTAACGCACCGACACCAACAACAAGCACCGCGCTTTTTGCCAATGCCTGCTGACCATCTTCCCCGATGGGTGCAAATAGCATTTGTCTGTGATAACGGTTCATCATATTCCCTCCCTCGCTATTGAAAATATGCCTTCTTCCGTGATAAGATGCTCAACTGGTATATCAAATTCTTCTTTTGGTACCCTCTCTATAAGCTGCATGGAATGAAGGAGCGAAACCGTCATGTTTGGAAAATCTGATAAAAAGCGATCATAATAACCGCCCCCAAAACCGATGCGAAAACCGCTGCGGTCAAATACTACTCCAGGAACAAGCAATAGATCAATTCTGTCCTTGTGCATTTTCTCCGTTAAATCGACAATAGGCTCAAGCAAACCAAAATACGCTTCTTCCAATTGTTCATAACTTGTTAATTGATGAAATGTCATTTTTCTTGTTTTTGGTTCACATTTCGGTACACATACCGCTTTTTTTTCTTGCCAGGCTGCATCAATAATCGGATTCGTATCCCATTCAAAGCCTCTGGAAATCGTCACACCAATTGACTTCGCGTTTTTCCATAGATTTGATTGCAACAGTTCGGCAATCAGTTTCTTGCTCACCTTTTCTCTTTCCTGGTTGGTTAATGCCTGCAGATTCGCTATCATTTTCTTACGCCATTGTGATTTTTCCAATCCAAGTCCCCCTGTTACATTTCGTGTCATTTTAAGGGTAAACAATCTTGCAATTTATTTCCACATTGGTGCTTTAATTCTTATCAGAACAAAGGCGCAAGCGCCCGTTCAGCAACGTACAAACTGGAGCGCTTCGCAATGAGATAAAGGAAACACGGTGAGCTGAAAGCGAACCGATGTTGACTTATCATAGTGGAGAAGCGTGAAGTTTGGGGCTGCGATTACTCGCCCCATCGAAAACCATTTGGGGCTGCGGTTACTCGCCCCATTAAAAAGCCCTGCTATTTGCTGGGCGCTGGAGCTGGACGTGACTGTCAGCCCAAAAATAACGTTCATTCAGCCTGAATTTTATATACTTTCTTATAACATAAAAAACGCCCATCTGTAAGCAGATAGGCGTTTTTTATGTCCCATTTATTTCGTTTCACGATGCAGCGTATATTTTTTCAAACGTGGGCAGTATTTCATAAGCTCCAAACGTTCTGGATTTTTACGCTTGTTTTTTGTAGTAATATAGTTGCGATCACCGGTTTCAGTGCAAGCTAATGTTATATTTACACGCATGGTTATCCCTCCAAACAAATAAAACTTGTTTTCACTGTACATTATCAGTTCAGACTAATATATCATAGCAGATGTTGAGAAATCAATCAAGAATCGATTGCAAAAAACTATGTGTAAAATAGTTCTCGGGGATTTGGTTTTACGACGTCAGCGATAAAATATCAATGGAAAAGAATGGAATCCGATTAAAAAGGTTCTGCATCCTAAGTCAATGAGTTTTAGAAAAAAACACGAATCATCACGGTCATTTATCTTCCTCCAAAAATTGGATGCCATTATACCCTTTTCTGGCCAATTCTTTCTCGATTTCACGCAACATATTCTCAGCAAATCGTACAAGGCACATTCGCTCTACAGGACGCCAGGCATGAACATCTGTGGATTCATAGATCTGCAAGCAATGCAAAATAATGCTATGATTTTCCGATGAAAATGGCTGCTCTAATGCCCACTGCCCGGCTTCACTTTTGGAAAGGATGGACCCGCGACGGAAATAATATAAAACACGGCATAAGTTAAGTGTATAATACACGGGGTTGTTCACTATTTCATTCATTGCATCACTTACATCATGTACGATTGAGCGAATAAAATATTGCTCTGCAACCAGTGGAAAGGCACTGCTGATTTCTGTACCATATAAACAAATTCCCCTTTGCTGAGTAACCACAATATGTGCAGCAAGGTCTGCATCTACGCCATCCGCGCATGTGTATTTTGGATCCGATACATATTTATCTTTATGGGACTTAGAATAATGCAATTCAAAAGGTGTTGGAAAAAGAAAATGATTCAAATCTGCTTTTCGTAATATACTCCATTCCGTTTGCTTTTGCGGATCTTTTTCTTCCAATTTCAATACTGCCGCGATCAGTTCTTGTTTTACTTCTAAACTGATTGGGGTTCCAACAATGATAAGTAAGTCTATATCACTCTTTCCCTCTTGATAACATCCCATTGCAGCGGAACCATGCAGATAGATTCCTTCTAGATTTTGCTTAAGAATAGTGCTGAAATGTGCTGTGAATTCATCCAAAAATGATTGCAGTTCCATTTTATCTCCCTCTATTTTCCTTGCCACGAATATAATTTAGTATCATTTCCCGATCCTCTGGATAAGACAGATGCAAAGTTTCAATTTCCTTCCTTGACTTCCAATCGATGTCGTAAATCAGCCCATCTGGATCCTGAACGTTTGCACAACCGTCAATGACCATCACCTCATAATATCGCACGTCAACCTCAAATCCATCCAACTTCGCATGCTTTACAAATAGTGATTTAACAATTTTTCCTGTATAGCCAGTTTCTTCCTTCAATTCACGCAAACAGCATGCTTCATAGCTTTCATATCCCTCTACACCGCCGGATGGAACTGACCAGCATTTTTCCTCCGAAAGCTTGCCCTGTTTGACCATGAGTAATTCATTATTTTCATTTACACAAATAGCAGCTGCACCCCGCCATTTTTTCATTGCATCTCTACCAAATTTCGCCTGCTACGATCCAAAAACACCGCCTCAATCATTTCTGCCTCCTTGGAATTGATGCAAGTTTTCCCATCTATAGGCTAATTCCTGAAATTTCTTTCCGCCGATCTGAATTGTTTCGGCATCAACACATGTCCCACCGATTTTTTCATAAAAGTATCTGGATGGATTTTCTTGCAGCACCCATACCAGCATCGATTGAATACCATTATCGACAAGGTGATGCACCACACGTTCCGTCAATTTTCTGCCGATATCCTTTTTCTGAAAATCTTTCAGTATGTAGATTGCATACAATTCACCTTCGTGTTTCGGATACTTTCCGCTTCTTTCCTTTCCTCCGTTTGCAAATCCGACAATCCCTTGCTGCTCGTCTTCTGCAACAAACACATGTCCCTGACTGAGATTTCCCTGCCAGTTCTTCAAGCGTGATTCATAGGTCAATGTCTCAAACAAATATGTATCAGGCACAATGCCTTTGTAAGTCGTCCGCCAGCTATCCACATGGACTTTAGCGATTCCAGCTGCGTCATTTTCCTCTGCCGGCCTGATAATCATCAAATCCCCCTATTCCGGTTTCTCTTCTACCATATATTTTTCAGGTGCCAATTCTTTTCCTTCGATCACAATGGCTGTCATCCCATCCGCGGAATATGTTTCATGTCCCTCACCCTCCCCCCAAAAAACCGCTAGACCGCTGCATACTCTGCGCTTGGAAGCACCTTCCCCCTTAACGAACGCTTCGCCTTCCATGACCAGCAAAAGCTGGGGAACCACGGCATCATGGTAGCCAACTATACCACCGGCTTCTAAATACATACAGCTTATATGGAGCTTCGTATCCGCGGATAATATCCGGGACATCACAAATTTGGAGTCATACTGACTGATTTCTTTTCCGTCAGATTTTTTAAAACGATAGATTTGCAATATTTCACTCCCCATCAACATGTACAAGCCATCAGCACATTTCCATCTGGATCAGCAAAATTGAACCAAGCGAAATCTTGACCGATACGTTCAATTTCCCTGACGATTTTCACATGCTTTTGTTGTAGAAAATCATAAGCTTTGTCAATAACAGCAACCATGAAGTTGGCAATCGGGTTTGGACTCGGCTGGAATTTGAACTGATTGTCAAATGTATGATCGTCCAAGGTCAACCCAGTCTCCCCCTTCATCGGCACGTTATACACAGGCGATACGACCTTGTCCAAATCTATGTCGAGGCCAAATATGTCACTGTACCATTTTGCCGATTTTTTGAGATCACGCACATGAATGAATACTGCCGGTATTTGATTCTGAATTGGTTTCATCGATTTCGCCTCCTTACTATACTACATTCGACGCATCTTGCCGAAATCCTCTAATTATATTGAAACACCACTTGCACGCCAGCCGAGATAAAATACTTCCCGGCTCGATCGGGGTCGTATCTTTGTATGCTAATGAAAGCGTTTGGCCTTGCATTTGCGGTTTATTGGATAATTCGTCTATTTGAATCGGATAAGGATTCAATTGAAGCAGCATTTTCTCTGCCATTGCAAAGGCTATAGATACTGCAATGAAACGGTCAATTTATTCCTGACTGCAAAGCCTCGAAATACCTGCTTGTTTTCAACATAATCATACATGGGCTGAATAGTAAAAGCTGTTGTCTGCATATCTTCTTGTCTAATACCGAGATGCAACAAGGAATGACTTTCTCCATCCTTTGTATGTTTTCTTGTTGCGCTTGCGTTAATGATAATGCCTCTGTCTGAACATCCTTCCGTACAATAACTATGTCTGGTTCTACCGCGATTTTCGCTTTCCCATTCACCGGATTGTTTTTACTTGGTCATTTTGGGAATATAAGTTAGCATTATACATTTTGATCCCACCTTTTTCCAATATGTTGGCATTTTCATCCTATGCCGGAAAAGCTGGTATCATGAATGTCCTGCTCGCCATCACATTTCCTCTGGCGCATGGATTCCGAGCAAGCGCAACCCCTCCTTCAAAACAGTAGCACTACAAGCAACTAAAACGAGACGGTCATGCAAATGCGGGTCATCATGCAAAATTTTGACCTTGCCATAATACCTGTTGAATTCCTGGCTAAGCTCCAAAAGGAACCTTGCAATTTTAGACGGTTCATAGCTGTGAAGGCTAGCCATGACGATTTCCGGAAAATGATGTAATTTCTTAATGACTGGCCAGCTAAATTCATCGTCTAATCCCTCTACCATGTCTTGAGAAACTGGAGCTTTTCGCAAAATCGCACATGCTCTTGCATGTGTGTATTGTACATATGGCCCGGTAGCCCCTTCAAACTGCAGCATTTCCTCCAGATTGAATGCCACGCTGTTTTGTCGATCGTGCTTTAAATCATGGAATATCACAGCACCGATGCCAACCTTTTTGGCCACATCCGCTTTGTTTCCCAATGCCGGGTTTTTCTCTTCTATATTCTGTTCAGCCAGTTTGACAGCCTCTGCCAGCACTTCTTCGAGCAGCACGACCTTTCCTTTTCTGGTCGACATTTTTTTGCCATCCTTTAGCATGAAACCAAAGGGCACATGAACCATATTGCCGGCCCAATCGAAACCGAGCTTTTGCAAAACAAGAAACACCTGCTGAAAATGGATAGCCTGTTCTTGACCAACTACATAGATTGCCTTGTCAAACTGGTAATGCACCTGTCTGTATAAAGCGGCAGTGATATCTCTTGTAGCATACAACGTCGCACCATCGGATTTGCGAATGAGACACGGCGGCAGATCGGCTTCTTCCAAGTTGACTACATCAGCCCCATCCGAACGTACAAGCAAATCACGTTCTTGCAGCATTGATATCACATCTTGCATTTTATCGTTGTAAAATGCTTCCCCTGTATATGCATCGAAAGTGACCCCAAGTAATTCATATATTTTGGTGAATTCCTTTAATGACTCCTTGCGAAACCACGTCCATAATTGTGTAGCTTCACCATCGCCATCCTCCAATTTTTTAAAACAAGCCCTTGCCTCCTCATTCAGAATCGGGTGTTTTTCCGCTTTTTCATGGAATAGCACATACAATGCGAATAATGCTTGAATGGGGTTAGCTTTGACGGTCTTTTCATCGCCCCATCTTTCATAGGCGACAATCAATTTGCCGAACTGCGTGCCCCAATCTCCCAAATGATTGATCCTCACAGTTTGATACCCACATTTTTCAGCAATCAATGCGATTGCGTTCCCTATCACAGTTGATCTGAGATGCCCCATCGAAAATGGTTTGGCTATATTGGGGGAGGAAAAATCGATTGTGATCGTTTTGCCTTCACCGAACTGGTGCGTGCCATAGGCTTGTTTTTGATGATAAATTGTTCTCAGGATTTGTTTACTTGCTCTTTTTTTATTCATAAAACAATTCATATATGGACCGATTGCCTCCACTTTGGCAATGGAAGGCGATTTGATTTTTTCGGCAAGCCACTTGGCGATTTCGTTCGGTGATTGCTTCATATGTTTTGCAAGCTGAAAACAAGGAAATGCTAAATCGCCATGCTGTGTGAGCTTGGGCTCTTCCATCATTTCCGCAATCTCTTCTACAGAAAGCATGCCGTTGATATGTCTTGCAATTTGTTGCGAATATATGCTGATGAAATCCATTCGATCTGCTCCTTTTTCATTAAATTAAGATTCACAGAACACAAATAAACCCCGCCTCTATTTTCATAGAGACGAAGTTTATCCGCGGTACCACTCTTTTTGTCCATAGCATTAGACCTGCTCAAACGATAACGGGCGTTTCCCGCTCGACCCTACATATCATTCAGATCGGCTTCTCCAAAGTGCGCTTCACCCTGCGTGAATGATCAGGCTCCCACCAACCCCGATTCGCTTTCATTCACAACAGCATTACTCTCTTTTTCATGGAATTTTTAATATTTTCATCATTGTAGCGAAATACGGATCATGTGTCAAATATGTAACAAATCAACACGGTTTTCCGGTTTTTATGCTAACAGTACTTAATTCCTTCAGGCAAATCATATATCATAGCAGATGTTGAGAAATCAATCAAGAATACGTTGACAAAAATTTATTGTTTTCTCTTTCCGGTATATATGGTATAACTAGTAATGAGAGTCGAAACATAAAATCTTTTGCATTATTGTGGCGAAGATCCGTAGAAAAAGGAGGTAAGACTTATGGTATATGCAGGAGTAACAATTATTGCCATTGCTATTGTGCTGCTGATCGCTTCCTTCTTTATGAAAGACAAGCTGGAAGATTTGGAAAGTGAAATAGAACATCTATCTATTACAACCTCGCAAGACACCTATCAGCTGAAGAAAAAAGTTAAAGCATTGGAAGAAGAACTGCTATCCGAAAATATTGCCGACGACAATTATTTTTCCAAATCGCATAACAAATTTTAAAAAGTTAGGTGAAAAAATTGAAACATTACATACGCTCATTCGCTTTAGGACTGTTGCTCAGCGGTGTAATTATGGTTGGGGTATATTATTTCTTTGATGATTCCGTTAATGCCGATAAGAACCTGGACGTAGATGAAATGAAACAGGTCATGGCAGATAAAGGCTATCGGGTGGTGTCAGAAAAAGAATATATCGACCTTACCGTGAAAAAAGAGCAAAACGAGCAAAAAGCAAGTAACAATACCGCTGCCATTACTGACACTTCGAAACAGCAAGAAGAAGACAAAGCAAATGACGAAAAATCAAACAAAGATGACGACAAGAAAAAAGATGCAGAAAAAGACGAGGTTAAGGAATACACCCTTCATATCCAGTCGGGAATGCCTGCTTCTGAAATAGGTGACATGCTGCAGGAAAACGGCATTATCAAGGATGCAGATAAGTTTAATCAGTATCTGGAGAAAAAGAATTACAGCCCAAGGGTTCAGCTAGGAAAATTCAAAGTCACAAGCGACATGGATTTCCACCAGCTTGCAGAAGCGATAACAAGATAATTTTTACAAAGTGAAAAAAGAGGTTGGGACATAACTAGCCAAAAATGGTAAAAAAAGATTCCAAGCAATAAAAAATTTGCTTGGAATCTTTTTTTATGTTTTTTTCTTCTCCCGGCACGATTTTGG
>NZ_JAROCA010000075.1 GCF_030732005.1 Tigheibacillus jepli
ATACCCAAAAACCGATATATTGCCCAAAACGTCTTACATCTTTTTTTGATTAACTACTTGACTTTTACCGCAGTCTATCCATTATTAATATTATGTTATACAGACGAAGAAAAACAAAACATAATAAAAAACGAAGCAAAGATGGGAGTGAACGGTTTGAAAATCAATGCAAGCAGAAGCGAATTAGTCGAGGTCGCAAAGGGGAACCTCCCTGCAGACGTATTCATCAAGGGAGGTACGATCATTAATGTTTATTCCGGGGAATTTTTAAAGCTGCATGTTGCTATATATAAAGACAGCATTGCTTACGTTGGCGAGAGTGAAGCTGCAATTGGAGCAGATACAAAGGTGATTGATGCAACGGGAAAATATGTGGCGCCCGGGTTTATTGAGGCGCATTCGCATCCGTGGGTTATCTATAATCCAATCAGCATAACAAGCAAGGTGCTGCCGCTTGGTACGACAACCTCTGTCAATGACAACTTGTTTTTCCATCTGCATATGGGAGCGAAGGGTTTTAAAGATTTGGCGCATGATTTAAAAGATATGCCGGGCAATTTTTTGTGGTTTGTCAGGCTTGTATCGCAAGCAGATTACCCAGGTGAAAAAGCGTGGTATAACCATCATGACATACACGAATTGCTCAAATTGGAGGAAGTAGTCGGTTCAGCGGAAGTGACCCGCTGGCCAATGCTGTATAAAGGTGATCCCTTTTTATTGGAGACAATGGACTTTGTCAAGGAGATTGGGAAAATATCAGATGGCCATACCTCAGGCTGTTCATATGAAAAATTAAATGCCGTTGTCGCTTCCGGTGTGACGGCCTGCCACGAAGCAATTACTGCAAAAGAGGCGTTGGACCGCTTGCGTTTGGGCATGTGGACAGTGCTTCGAAATAGTTCCCTCAGACCGGATCTTGCAGAAGTGATTCAAATGATTACAAAAGGAAATGTAAACACAAGTCGCGTCGTGATGACAACAGATGGGCCGCACCCAGGTTTTATTGATAGAGAGGGTTTTGTCGATGGGCTTGTCCGCAATGCAGTTGAACTGGGTGTGCCTGTGATGAATGCCATTCAAATGGTAACCATCAATGCTGCTACCTACCTCCGCCTAGAAGATTATATTGGTGGCATTGCACCCGGGAGAAAGGCAGACATCCTTTTGCTTCCGGACTTGGAAAACTTCCGGCCGGATATGGTGATTGCAAGTGGAGAAATAGTGGCGGAAAATGGCCAGTTGCTGGCATCAATGCCGGAAATTTCTTGGGAAAAATATGTTGTCAGGCAACCATTTGAATTTCCCAAATTTGTTCTTGAAAACCCGGAGCTTTACTTGTATCCACATGGAGATGAAAGCAAACCAATTCCGGTCTCCTATTTCAAAAGCAATGTAATTACGCAGCGTAAGGATATCATGCTCCCTGCTGCCGATGGCTTTGCAGATCTTTCTGGCCAAGATGGCCTGCTTTACGCTGCATTAATTGATCGAAGGGGAAAGTGGGTAAGCAGAGCCTTATTGGAACGGTTTGCTTCTACATTAGATGGGATGGCGTCAACCTATAATACGACAACAGAATTGCTGGTTGTTGGCAGGTGTGCACAGGCAATGGCCACGGCCGCAGCCAGGGTGCATGAAATCGGAGGAGGTATCGTCGTTGTAGATAAAGCAGAGATTATTTTGGAAATCCCGTTGCCCCTGACAGGCATGATGACAAGCGATCCATCTTTTGATCAAGCAGTGGCATACCACGATGTATTGCTGCAAACCTTGCAGGAAAGGGGCTTCCCATTTCACGATATTTTGTACACGCTCTTATTCTTGACCTGCGACTTTCTGCCAGGCTTAAGGCTTGTCCCATATGGTTTATATGAAGTTAAAAAAGATCAGATTTTATTGGAAGCTACACCCTTGTCTACAAATATAGTGAAATGAAGGAAAAGACATGAGGATCTTGTAGACAGTATCTGCATGAACAATCAAGGCGGTTCGTATTCTCACAAAATGAGAAATACAAACCGCCTTGATGTTTACCTTGATGGAGAATCAGCTTTTTTGAGGATATTTGCTTCTTGTGCTTTGCTCTTTTTTTGAAGAAATGTCCTCACCTCATCCGCCTTTAATCCTGCTTCTTTCGCTTGCAAAATCAGTTGTACCCATTCCCCATCAAGCTTTCTGCCCCCTAACTCTGCAATAATCTTCACTCCCCATTCCCCTTTAAATGAAAAATGATCTATGTTTCGTTCTTCAACCCGTACAATAATAGCCGTACAATTTCGTTTGCCAGTTTTTCAGGTTTACTCAAGCCGTTCAGTAATCTTGTTTTGGTGAGGCGTTCGATGATGCCGACTAAACTTTCAGCCACGGTATGCATATCGGTATCTGATCTGAAATAACCGTTTCTTTGTTCCTCCAGCAGGTTTTGTTCAATTAGGATAGCTATTTGATTTTTGATTACTTTGGATTCATTGGCCATATAAAAGCCAATCCGAGTTAATTGGGGCTGTTCTTGAAAAAATGTGAAGATACGGGTGATTCGCTCTGTGATTTCCCCTTCAAGCGTATGTTTTTCTAATCCTTCTTCCAGCAGACTTTGCTTTATGAACATTATTAATTGTTGCTGAAACATATCCACTAATTCTTGAAAAATTGCTTCTTTGCTTTGAAAGTACAGATAAAAGGAGGGCTGTGTTACATTGGCTTTTTCAACAATCATGCTGATTTTTGTTTCGTGGTAACCATGTAGTGCAAATTCCGTTGCGGCCGCTTGAAGCAAAAGCCTCCTTCGCTTTTCCCCATCTGCCCCCTTCTTTCTTCCTCTTCTTCCCATTATTCCAGCTCCATGAAATAGAAATATTATATTACTAATGAGTATTATATTTTAAATAAGAAGCTTCGTCAATCACTATTTTCAGAAAAATAAATAAAAGTGACTATTGTTGTTATGAAAGGAGCTGTCTTTTCCATTAGAGGATTTTATGTAGGTATGTTTAAATAGAATAAAGAACAAAAACAGGTGAAAAAATGGTGCATCATCGTAAAATAAAAGAGGATAATTATAAAATCTTTGCATTACTAAGTAATTACTTAAATAAGGCGCCAGATTACGTTGACAAAGCGGAAATGGAACGTATTGCATCTTACAATGTCTCGGATGAATATGCGTTTGGTGTCATACTGGCTGCTGCCTTTGGACTTGATATTGTTGAAAACGCAGAAGACAGGGCATTTTTTCACGCGTATTTTCTATCAATGATTCATCAGCTGGAACCAAGTGAATACGCGAATAATCCGTATTACAAAAATATCAAGCTACCAACCATCAAAATGGGCAATAGTGAATTGAAATATGAAACCTATCAGCCGTTTGAAGGCTTTGTTTGTAATGATATCGTACAGACAAATGAAGGAAGGCAGATTCCACAAATTGGCTTTTTGGGAGAAGCGTTTCCTATCCGGCCATGTTGGAAAATGGCTGCATCTGGATGACGGTTACACCAAATGAAATCGAAACAATGAGAGATGCTGTGGATAAAGCTACCGGCAACGTCCTTACTTACGGACTTGGGCTCGGATATTATGCATACATGGTATCCGAAAAAGATAATGTAGACAATGTTACGGTCGTGGAGCTTAATCCTAATGTGATCGATTTGTTTAAGAGATATATTCTGCCGCAATTTGCACACGGCGACAAGATTAGCATCATTCAGGCAGATGCATTTCAATATGCCAAAGAAAATATGGCTACAGGCAATTATGATATTGTGTTTACAGATTTATGGCATGATGTTTCAGACGGCATGGATATGTATGTCAAAATGAAGTCCTTTGAAAAAAATTGCCCGAACGCGCAGTTTCTCTATTGGATTGAGCAATCAATTCAGTGTTATTTGTAAAAGTATAATAAAACCGCCTGGAAAATTTCATCCAAGCGGCTTTTATTTTTTTCAATTAAAATGGAAATTCTCTTGGCTTGTTTTGTACAGATATCCATTTGCCTTCCGTAAATTCTTCTACAATATGCGGACTGCCAAAACGGCCAATACCACTTTGGCGCATGCCGCCAAACAATGCAGTTGGTTCATCATTAACCGTTTGGTCATTGATGTGAGTCATACCGAATTTCAAATCTAATGCATAGTTGCGGGCTTTTTCCACGTCTTCAGAGAAGATAGCTGAGCTCAAGCCGTATGATGTATCATTTGCCATTTCGATGACCTTCTCATCAGAGGATGCTTTGATCACCAAAGCAATTGGTGCAAACAATTCACTCTGCGCTAAGGCGCCATTATTTTCTACGTTTGTGATAACTGTCGGTGTCAGGATATTGCCGCTACGTTTGCCTTCTAGTGGTATATCGTAGCCTGCATCTTTTGCTTGTTGGATATAGCCAAGTGCTTTTTCCATTTGACGCTCGTTGATAAGTGGTCCAACGACAACGCTTGGATCACGCGGGTCGCCGTATTTTACTTCCTTCGAACGTTCCACAAATTTTTCCACAAATGCATCGTAAACATCCTCGTGAACAATGATGCGGTTAATCATCATACAGATTTGCCCTTGGTGCAAATACTTTCCGAAGATAGCTGCATCTACTGCCTTGTCAATATCTGCATCGCGCAATACACAGAAAGGGCCATTGCCACCAAGTTCCAATGCAACATATTTCAGTTGTTCACCAGCAACTTTGCCGATTTGCCGGCCAACAGGTGTCGAACCGGTGAAGCTGACGAGATTTGCTGCTTCATGGTTAAACATCACATCACCGGTAACTTGTGGTGTGGTTAAAAGCGATTGGAATACACCGGCAGGCACACCTGCTTCTTCAAATGCTTTAGCAATCAGTGATCCTGAATCCAAGCCGCATTGGAGATCTGCTTTGTGTACAACTGCATTTCCCAAGGCTAATCCCGGAGCGATCGTGCGCATGGACAGGTACAATGGAAAGTTGAAAGGTGCGATAGATGAAATAACACCCTTTGGCAAGCGATAGAATTCATTTGTTTTATCTGGAATGATGGATGGTTTTTCATCGTATTTGCCGATTTTATCCACCATTTCCAGAGAAGCCTCCATACAGCCCACCGTCAAATCGAATTCTAGGCCAGCTTTCACCGCTGTACTGCCAGATTCCAGTGTGAGGATTTCTAGGATTTCGTCTTTATGATCTTTAAAATACTGAATGGCTTTTTTTAGCACATCTTTACGCAGGGCAGCATCCTTCCCCCAGACTTTTTGTGCTTGTTTTGCAGTTTCAAAAGCTTCATTGACTTGATCCAGAGAAGCAATGTTGACAGTTGCTAAGACATGATTGTCATATGGATTTAAAATATCCACGCTGGATCCTTCATTTCCCTCTACCCATTTGCCGTTAAGAAAGCTTTTGTTCAGCTCTTGATATTGATTCATCTTACATTCCTCCTAGTAATTAATATACATTGTAAAAACGAGAGAATAGCGTTATTCATCTTTAACTCAATGATAGAACTGATGTCACTAATTTGTCAAAAATAGAGATTCTCGAGTTTGTAATAAATTTTCATTTAACCAACATGTTACGCTTATAGTTACCTTTTTTGCAGAAAACAAAACGCACACCCCTATTTCTTTTTCAGGCGTGGCGCTGGTTTTCGGATTTACATTAAATTTACATTAGATTTACATACAATACATATTTATCGGGTATAGTGGAATTGTAAGGAAGACAACCATTAACCAATAGGGGGAAAAAGTGAATGAAATCTGCAAAACAAGTATTATCGCTTTTGTTTATTGCTATGCTAGTTGTACTTGCTGCATGTGGAAATGGAAGTGCGAATGATCAAAGTGCAAAAGATAAAAATAAAGATAGCGCCAGTAAAGGTGGCAACATTGTTCTTTCCGGATCCAGTGCATTACAACCTTTGGCAGCTGCTGCAGCTGAAGAATATATGAATGAAAACACAGATGCACAAATACAAGTGCAAGGTGGCGGCAGTGGTACAGGCCTAAGCCAAGTTGCTGAAGGTCAAGTAGATATTGGTAACTCAGATGTTTTTGCAGAAGAAAAAGAAGGCATTCCAGCAGAGGAATTGGTTGACCATAAAGTAGCAGTCGTTGGAATGGCACCAGTTGTAAATCCGAAAGTCGGAATCGAAGATATTACAAAAGACGACTTGGTGAAAGTTTTCACTGGAGAAATTAAAAACTGGAAAGACCTTGGCGGTGCGGATCAAAAAATCACACTTGTCAATCGTCCAGATTCATCCGGTACACGCGCAACATTTGTGAAATATGCATTGGATGGCGCAACACCTGCAGAAGGTATTACGGAAGATTCTTCCAGCCGTGTATTGAAGCTAGTTAATGAAACGCCTGGTGCGATTGGATATCTCGCATTTTCATACCTGGATGATACCGTTACAAGCTTGAAGCTGGATGGAGTAGAAGCAACAGATAAAAACGTACAAAGCGGTGATTATCCAATTTGGGCATACGAGCATATGTACACCAAGGGAGAACCATCAGGCTTAGCAAAAGAATTTCTTGATTATATGGTGAGCGATGATGTACAAAAAAATCTCGTACCTGAACAAGGATATATTTCTGCCACAGACATGCAGGTAGAACGGGATGCTGAAGGCAATATCAAGTAAATTTTAAAAAATAAATCATGGAAAAATGAGCAGGGGTATAAGCTAAGCAGCTTATATTCCCTGCAAAATGCTTTTTCCAAAGTATAACGGGCTATCATACCCCCACTTAACATGTGAGCAAAAAAGCATGCAGGTGGGGGTAAACCCCCGTAAACTCATCTTATGCAATGGGAGAGCAAGCATTTTAAGTGAATGAAGTTTTACGTTATGGAGGTGCATCATGAAGTCTGAGCATTCTATGCCAACTGTTACATCGGCTAGCACACGGTTGATAAAAAAACAAAAGCATAATCCCGAGCGAAAGGGAAGGTATATTGTTACAACTTGTGCGCTGCTGATTATCATTGCAACAGCTGCAATTATGATTTTTCTTACCCAAAAGGGATTGCAGTCCTTTATCGGTAATGGGCTTAGCCCGCTGGAATTTTTAACAAGTGCCAATTGGCATCCTATTTCTTCTGGTAATGGAGAACCGTCTTATGGCGCGCTTAGTTTTATATTTGGTTCATTTGCAGTAACGATTTTAGCTGCCATTATTGCTGCGCCACTAGGTATTGGTGCTGCTATTTTCATGACAGAAATTGCGCCGTCTTGGGGAAAAAAGGTATTCCAGCCAATAATTGAATTGCTGGTAGGGATTCCATCGGTCGTATACGGCTTCATTGGTTTATCTGTCCTGGTACCATTTCTTCGCAGTTCATTCGGCGGATTAGGTTTTGGCTTGCTTGCAGGGATGATTGTGCTGGCAATTATGATTTTGCCAACAGTAACCAGTATTGCCACAGACACATTGCATTCCTTGCCGAAAGGGTTGCGGGACGCATCCGCTGCCATTGGTGCAACAAGATGGCAAACCATTTCCAGAATTTTAATTCCGGCAGCAATGCCAGGATTGCTGACAGCGGTCGTGCTTGGGATGGCGCGTGCTTTTGGTGAAGCACTGGCGGTACAGATGGTAATTGGTAATGCAACGTCCATCCCCAACTCATTGACAGAACCTGCTGCAACACTGACAACGATTATTACACTGAACATGGGACATACTACATTTGGCAGTCTGGAAAATAATGTGCTTTGGTCATTGGCTTTAATTCTGCTGTTGATGTCCTTGCTCTTTATAATATTGATTCGTTTTCTGTCTTCAAGGAGGAAGTATGAATGAATAGTAGAATAACCAACCGTATTGCGACAGGCGTTTTCTTTGCTTGTGCTGCATTGATTACATTGGTACTGGCCGGGCTGCTTGGCTATATTTTGTATCACGGTATTGCGATAATAAACTGGGATTTTCTAACGTCCCCATCAAGTTCGTTTCGAGCAGGCGGTGGGATTGGGCCGCAGCTGTTTAACTCCTTTTATATTCTTTTGATTACAATGATTATTACGGTGCCGCTTGGACTTGGCGGCGGTATTTATATGGCGGAGTACGCCAAACCTGGGAAATTGACATCGATTATCCGTACTAGCATTGAAGTATTGGCATCTTTGCCATCGATTGTACTGGGTATGTTTGGCTTGCTTGTTTTTGTAAACTTGACGGGCTGGGGCTATTCGATCCTATCCGGTGCACTGACACTGACCATCTTTAATCTGCCTATCATGGTCCGTGAATGTGAAGATGCGATTCGTGCTGTGCCAAGAGATCAGCGTGAAGCAGGTCTTGCATTGGGAACGACACATTGGCATACGATTAAAAAGGTGCTTGTACCAAGTGCTTTTCCAACCATTTTATCTGGTGCTATTTTAGCCTCTGGACGTGTGTTTGGTGAAGCAGCAGCCCTATTATTTACGGCTGGCTTGACAACACCGCGGCTAGATTTTGGAAACTGGAATCCATTTTCACCAGATTCTCCATTAAATATTTTCCGGCCGGCGGAAACATTAGCTGTGCATATTTGGGCAGTCAACTCAGAAGGATTAATCCCGGATGCAAGAGCTGTTGCCGATGGCGCCTCTGCGGTATTAATTATCTCGGTGCTATTGTTTAACCTTATTGCCAGAGCGCTTGGCAGGTTCATTCATAAACGGTTGACAGCCTCAAAATAAAAACGGAGGGAAATATGATGCAGCTTACGCTAGAGCGAACGGAAACAGAGGAAGTGTTGCAAAAAGTGGAAGAAGCAAACAAAATAGCATTAGATGTCCGTAATTTGAATATTTATTATGGAGACAATCACGCAGTAAAAGATGTTTCCATGGCGATTGAAAAAAATAAAGTAACTGCACTGATCGGCCCGTCCGGCTGCGGAAAATCTACGTTTTTGCGAAGTATTAACCGGATGAACGATTTGATTCCAAGCTCACGGGTGGATGGAACGATTCAATACGATGACGTCAACTTGCTGGATAAGCAAATTGATGTGGTGGCACTTCGCAAGGAAATCGGGATGGTGTTTCAAAAGCCAAATCCATTTCCAAAATCAATTTACAACAACCTTACTTATGCATTGCGTTATTACGGCATGAAGCAAAAGAAGGTTCTTGATGAAGTTGTGGAGGAAAGCCTGCGAAAAGCGGCACTGTGGGATGAGGTGAAGGACCGACTGCATGAATCGGCACTTTCTCTTTCCGGTGGGCAGCAGCAGCGCCTATGCATTGCAAGATCCCTAACCATGAAGCCGAATATCTTGCTCTTAGATGAACCAGCATCAGCGCTCGACCCAATTGCCACTTCTAAAATTGAAGATTTGATCTTAGAATTGAAGAAGGACTATACGATTATTATCGTGACACACCATATGAAACAAGCATCTAGAATTTCCGATAAAACGGCCTTCTTCTTGAATGGCGAGCTGATAGAATATGGAAAGACGAAGCAAATATTCACCAACCCGCATGAAGAACAGACAGAAAACTATATCTCCGGCAGATTCGGTTAAGGAGGAATTGGCGTGATTGCAACCCAGGAAAAAGAAGTTTTTGATATTAGGGAACTAAATTTATGGTATGACACCAACCATGCATTGAAGGATATTGATTTTCCTATTCATGAAAAAGAAGTAACGGCCATTATCGGTCCATCTGGTTGCGGAAAGTCCACGTTCATCAAAACATTAAATGTGATGAATCGAACCGTTCCTGGTGTACGGATTCAGGGAGAGATCAACTATCGAGGTAAGAATATTTTACGGCCGAAAACCGATTTGGTAGAGCTTCGTAAGCAGGTAGGCATGGTTTTTCAACAGGCAACACCGTTTCCAAAATCAATTTATGAGAATGTGGCATATGGTCCGAAAATTCACGGTGTCCATAAAAAAAGCAAGCTCAATGAAATTGTGGAAAATTCGCTAAAAGGTGTGGCGCTTTGGGAAGAAGTTAAGGATCGTCTTCATGCACCGGCGCTTGGCCTTTCCGGCGGGCAGCAGCAGCGGCTTTGCATTGCGCGGGCACTGGCGACTGAACCGGATACGATTCTGATGGATGAACCGACATCAGCGCTGGACCCGATTTCCACTATGAAAATTGAAGAGCTGATTTTGGAATTGAAGCAAAAATATACGATTGTCATTGTGACCCATAATATGCAACAAGCAGCACGTGTTTCTGATAAGACAGCTTTCTTTTTAATGGGTGAGCTGATTGAATTGGATGAGACGAAGATGTTATTCTCCAATCCGTCCGATCAGCGGACAGAGGATTATATTACGGGCCGTTTTGGCTAAGAGAGGGGCAGGCAAATGCAAGTGAGACAAAACTTTGAAAATGAATTGCAGAATTTAAAAGATACATTGCTGCATATGGTAGAACTTGCAAGAAACGCAGTCATGAATTCCTTAGAGGCATTGCAGACGCAGGATATGAAGCTGGCTGAAGATGTGATCAGCAGCGATTTGGAAATTAATCGTTTGGATGAACAAATTAATCAGACAGCGATTTCCATGATTGCCCAACAACAGCCTGTAGCATCAGATTTACGGAAGATCATTGTAGCATTGCGCATTTCTACTGATGTGGAACGGGTGGGAGACCTCGGGGTGAATATCGCGAAATCAACGTTGCGAATCGAAAAGAAAAAAGTTGACAAGCCGATGGAAGATATTCTGCAAATGGCGACTATCGCCCAAAAAATGGTTCACGATGCGCTCAATGCATATCATAATGAGGATTTGCAAGCCGCACTTGATCTAGCAAAAGAAGATGATCAAATTGACGTAAAGTATGGCAGAATCATTCAGGAATTGCTGAAACTGGCCGCACAAAACCCAACACAGACGGCACAAATTACACAGCTAGCTTTCATTTGCCGCGATATCGAGCGGGTAGGCGACCATGCAACGAACATTGCAGAAAATATCATCTATATGATAAAAGGGAAACAATATAATTTGAATTAATAGGATAACCTGTTATGAAAATGAATGGACGGGGCTGACATTGCGATGTCAGTCTTTTGTTTGGCAAAAAAGATTATCTTCATAAAAAAAGGAGCGACACTTATAAGGTGTCTGCCCCTTTTACAATACCCAGCTGTTTTGGATAGAAGAGAACTTCGATATTACTTATCATCAATTTTGTTTTTATGTTTGCCTTTTGCCAGTAAATCAAAAATGATTTTAGCGTTATCTGTATTATCGATCTGCCCTGCGAAACGGTCTGAGGCAGGTCCATAGGCAAATACTGGAACATCTACGCCGGTATGACCACTGGTTGTCCAGCCGGTATTTGTACGTTTGTCAAAGATTCTTTCAATTGCGTTGTCAATTTCTGTTACTTTGTTTCCTGCGTCCTTAACAGATTGGATTTCTTCAGCAGTTAAATCAAAGTCAATATACTTGTTTAATGTAGCTGCTACATCGGCACCATCTGCAATTTCACTAGCCATGAAATCCGGTGTGCGTTTTGCTTTCTTGATTGGTTCAGTAAACCAGTTATATTCGCCATTGGCACCAATTGTAAATCCGCCGGTGGAGTGGTCTGCTGTTGCAACAACCAATGTGTGCTTGTCTTTTTTCGCAAAATCAATTGCAGCTTGGAATGCTTTTTCAAAGTCTTCTGTTTCACTCATGGCACCAACGATGTCGTTATCATGTGCAGCCCAGTCAATTTGGCTGCCTTCTACCATGAGGAAGAAACCGTCCTTATCTTTGTTTAGGCGCTTAATGGCTGTGTTTGTCATGTCTTTTAAAGATGGGGTCTCTTTGTTGCGATCAATCATTTTTGGCATGCCACCATCGGCAAATAAGCCAACAATTTGTTCGTTTTTATCCTTTAACAAGTCTTTTTTGTTGTCGACATAGCTATACCCGTCTTTTTGAAATTGTTTTACAATGTTGCGGTCATCGCGAATCATTTGGTCTTTTCCACCACCAAGCATTACGTCGACTTTATGCTTGCCTTTAATTAACTCATCGTAATAGTCATCAGCTATTTCGTCCATGTTATTGCGGTCCTCATCATGGGCACCAAATGACGCTGGTGTTGCATGTGTGATTTCAGATGTTGCTACAAGGCCGGTTGCTTTACCTCTTTCTTTTGCAGCTTCCAGTACCGTTTTGGTTTCAGAGCGATCATTATCTACGGCAATAGCAGCATTGTACGTCTTGACTCCAGAGGACATAGACGTTGCTGCAGCAGCAGAGTCTGTAACATTTTCTTCTTGGTCTTGCGGATAGGTCATTTGCCTTCCAACGAGATAATTATCAAATGCTGTACGTTTGGCAAATTGGTTGTCTGAATCATTCTTAAGATAGCGGTATGCAGATGTAAAGGCTGGTCCCATCCCATCACCAATCAAGAAGATTACGTTTTTTACTTTTCCGTGGTTTGGCTTGTGTTTTGGCGGTTTCGCTTCCACATCATCCTGAAAAAAACCTGTTAAACTACTAACTGCAGCGAATACGATCACAGCTAGGAGCATCAGTTTCGTTTTGAAATTCTTTTTCATTTTTTTTACCATGGAAATCCTCCTTTACCGATTTGTTTCCATTTTATACTATAATTGTTAATAGTTTGTTAATGTTATATTAAGATTTTGTAAATAGTAGATTTTAATGAGAGTGTAAAATATTTTGTGTAAATGAATAAAAACGTAAAAAGGAAGACCTTTTCCTGATAGAATAAAGTCACCAC
>NZ_JAROCA010000076.1 GCF_030732005.1 Tigheibacillus jepli
AAGTGCTTACCCTCGATCACTGTAAAAGTGTTCATTTTTATCTAGCAGAAACTGTTCACTTTAGTTTAGCATTCACAGCATTACCATTCATAACGAGAGAAATGGGGATTTATAGTCACGATTAGAGCATTTTCAAGAAGTTCGACTAACTACTATAATATAATAGCCCATGCATTATACTTGGCGTCTAACAACATTCAAGTTATTATAGATAAATAAAATCCTTAATTAGGGTGATGATAAATGAAGTTTTCAAAGGCTACAGATTATGCTCTACATACGATGCTTTTTCTTACTGCAGCGACTCCGGATAAACCTGTTGGCGTTCAGCTGCTTGCTGAGAAGCAAAAGGTGTCACCAACTTATCTGTCCAAGATACTGACCAAGCTAGTAAAGGCTGGTATGATTGAATCCATAACAGGAGTGAATGGTGGATACAGGCTGAAACGAAATTGGGGAGATATTTCATTTCTTGACATTATTCATGCGATTGAGGGATCAGCCTCTTTGTTTGATTGTAGTTTCGATCACGGGCCAGATTGTCCGATTCAAAGAGTAGTATTGGCAGCAGAGGAAAAAATGGAAGAGCATTTGAGAAATAAAAAAATGTCCGATCTTGTGCAGGAAATGAACATCGTTTTCTAGCACATATTCTTTCAACCAATTATAGATAATATATATCTCTAAAATCTTTAATGAAATTATAAAAAAAAATTAGGAGATTCCAAAAATGAACATGTATAAAAGTACCGTATAAGTTGATTCAAGATACAGCGATCTTTAATCCGGTATTGTAAAACGATGTCCCCGAAAGATTATAGGAAAAAAATCGAAAGTTAAGGAGGAGTTTCTGTACGTAGTCTGCATATTCATATCGCTAACTGTCATCGAATTTTACTAGGGATTTATGACTGAAAAATCCATATACAGAGAAAATCAGCGCCTATCGATGGTGTTTCAAAGATGTGCGAATTATTTAAAAGTCAAATGAGCTAGTGGATGAGTTCTTATGTAAGGAGGTGATGCCAACATGTAATGTAATCATCGTAGCACAGTTAGAATACAGTATAAACTGAATTATGGTTATTTTCAGTAGTCCTGGTTAGGTCTTAACAACATATGAGATGTACAGAGTAATTATTGGGCGTATACACATTTGGAAAGTTAATCTAATAAGAGGAAGTGAGTTAATCATGAAGGAAGTTGATGTTGTTATTATTGGAGGAGGTCCTGCTGGTTTAAGTGCTGGACTTATATTAGGACGAGCTAGGAAGAAGACATTGATTATCGATGAGGGGCAACCGCGTAATGCAGTCACTAGAGAGGCTCATGCCTTTTTAACACGTGATGGCATTAGCCCACATGAATTTAGAAATATTGCAAAAGAACAGCTTCGCACGTATCCGTCGGTTTCCCATTTGGAAGATACGGTCGAGTTGATAGTAGGTGAAGATGGACAATTTTTGTTGGAAACTGCTTCAGCGGTGAAGATAGCCGCAAGAAAACTGTTGTTTGCTATCGGAATGAAGGAGCGTGATCTTGGTATACCAGGGTTGGCGGAGGTCTATGGTAAGAGTGCGTTTGTATGCCCGTATTGTGATGGCTGGGAACTAAGGGATCAGCAATTAGTTGTCATAAACAGAGGAGCGACATTAATGCATTTTGTCCCATTGCTTTCTGGGTGGTCGAAGCAGTTAGTAGTTTGTACAAATGGTCCTGATGAATTGAGTGAAGCAGAACGTGAAGAATTGCGTGCACATAATATCCCGGTATTCAATACGCCAATTCATTCAATCCAATCAAATGAGGGCATGGTAAACCATGTTAAGCTTGAAGATGGAACAGAAATTCCGTGCACAGGAATTTTCTTCAAATCAGAATTGGTAATTGGATCCGAATTGCCAGTCGCACTTGGTTGCCGTATATCGGATACAGGAATAATTGAAGTCGATGAGTTTGGAAAAACAAGTGTACCTGGTGTTTATGCAGCGGGGGATGCAACTACACACTTGCACCAATCTATTGTTGCAGCTGCTTCAGGCGCTGGATCCGCAGCCGCAATAAACGGAGAATTAAATCGAGAAGAATGGCAGAAGAGCAACGTTTGATTCAAATTCTAAATATATTTATGAAGAGGACCTTAAATTTATAATGTACCCTTTGTAAAAGACACTTTTATAAGGCCGAGCTACTTGAAGAAAGTGATTCCAGCACTATGAAATACTCCTCATTGGTAGACAGATTAAAAATAAAAATCTCCTTCTATCTTTGGGGAGCATTTTCAACAATGGTAATTTTTGAAAAAAATGAAGTGATAATAGCTTACAAAAATGAAAATATATACTCGTAGTGAGTTATGTTCAGAACCATTTATAAATCAACTCTTTAGAAAAGGTGGCAGGGATACTCCTGCACGGTTTGCCACTGTGCAAAACGGTCCTAAAACAGGCGTGTCAATTTGTGGAAATAACCGTAAATATATTTAGTCGGTGTGGAGGATAATTCTGTCCACGAAGCGGATAGACAACCAGAGATGAGATTATTTCCACAAAAAAGGAGCCATTCCTTCTTTGTGAAGCCCCCTTTAGTTCAGTAACAATTCCTGTACTCTACTTGAAGAGTTCCATATACGTCAATATCTTCATATACATTTTGCAGAAGTCTATTTTGTCTTAATGTCCTCCTCTTTTGTAATCCAGCTTTCTCCAATACTATGTATTTTACACATGACTTTTGATACACTGTTTCAGGAGGTGTTTTTATATGACTGCCAAGGGCAAAAAAACATTGCCACAAAAACGTACAGTTATTTTTACCGTAACTATTCTTTATACTATTTTGATACTATATTTTATTTTTTTCGCTTTCGGCAGAATAGGTGCATCTGCAAGCACGACTGGGGTCACCTTTATTTTCTTTCCGATTGAGTTCTACCATTTGCCAAAGATTTCTGATTTTCTGCATCCTACTCTGATGGATTTCGTAGATCTAGGGAATGTGGCAGCCTTCATTCCATTCGGCATATTGATTCCATTGTTATTCCGTGTGAAGTTTATTCGTTTCTTTTCATTGTTCTTCCTGTCTATTCTCGTGATCGAAACCATACAGGCACTAACTTTGCTCGGAAGCTTTGATATTAACGATGCCATACAAAACTCTTTAGGTGCAAGCATTGGATTCGGAGCGTACAAACTGGGGTATCGGACAAAGAACTTTTGGCTAAATATGGCTATTACCGGTATCTCGTGTATTGTTCTTCTAATCGGGGTATTAGCAATTTGCGGAATTGTGGAGAAAACGTTGACCAAAGCAGAGGGTCCCTTTATAGCTTTGAATGAACTGAAAGATAGTTCCGGGCATACAACAGCAGGAACAAAACCGTACAGCTTTAAAGTTAGCGGTCAAAACGTTGAACCTGAATATAATGTATTTGACGCCAAAAGCAAAGGAAGTGAAACCTACACGTATACGTCCAAGAAGGAGATTATTTTTTCATTTTATTATGGAATACCGGACTTAATGGATAGTGATGGAGGTATACGAGTTTTAGTCGATGGTCGTGAGGTATTATCCGGCTCTGGAACGGAGCAAATGAATTATCCGGAATTGTTCCCACAAATGTTTGAAATTCCACTTGAACGTACAAGCAAGATTATGATAGTCGTTAAGGGAAATATAAAGCTTTGGGATGTAGGGTTTAGGGAAATGAAATATTTCTGGAATTGATCCAAACGTTTTGTTCAAGATAATGGTCTTTTTTTCCACCCCAAACATGCGGTGGTTGAGGAAAGACCTTGAAAACTCATATTAAAGATTTAGCTAAATAAACATATAGTTAAATATCCGAAACCGAAACTAGTGAATACTTAATATCGTAAAGGTAAGCACAACGATAGAGCTTGTCAACGGGGATAGATTCTGCCTTTTTTATTGCCAGCATTTCTTAAACGCATTGAGACTGTCATAGTTTCTGTTCCTCCTAAATTCTTATTTATACTAGCGCATTTTCTCACAAAATAAATTCATTTAATCAATATCGAGGGATATAAAAGTAGGAAAAACGCCAAAAGGTCTCTATTGTTATTGGAAAAGTAAATTCTACTCTTTGTTAATTTAGGCTTTAGATTTTTCCTTATGGAGTTTAATAATTAAGCCAAATACGTTCAAATTCATGCTTTATCTTGCAATTCCAAAAAAATTAAAAAAGCCGCGAATCCTTGAAATGTTAAGTTTTCTAAGGCTAAGTTTTGCAAAAAGAATTTCCTAACTTTTGAAAATATTCATTCCTCGGTTGATGCAAATAATCATTTACATTTTGTAATACTTATATTACAATGATAGTGATCTATTTTAGAAGGAAGGGAACTTGATGCTTGAGAATAGGGTTCGAGAGTTACGTGCACGGTTTAGATGGACACAACAAGACTTAGCTGATGCAATTGGCGTTACAAGGCAAACAATAGGATTAATTGAAAAAGGGGATTATTCCCCATCTGTAACGATGGCATTAAAAATTGCAAATGCTTTTAATGTTTCTGTTGAAGAAGTTTTTTATTTAAAGGAAAGGAATGATTAAACATGTTGAAACATATCTTACGTACACCATTAATACCGATGGGTTTATTTATACTGCTCATTACATTTTTGACACTTTCACTAACGAATACACTGGTTGTCTTAGCTAGATTATCTTTTGGGATATTAGTACTTTGTACATTTTTGTGGTTAACTTTTATAAAGCTTTACAACCGTAAGAATCCCGATAATCAAATTAAACCGTTTGGATTAATTCCACCTGAATTCCGCGAGATGGATGAGGGTCAACAGTGGGTTACCTATAAAGCTTGCCGGAATGTTTATATTTACTATAGTTTTGCACTGCCAATTATAGCGGGAGCTTGTTTTCTTTTTTCTGGTCATGTTCTTATTCCATTAATTGGTATAGGTGTAGTAGGTGTAGGACAATATATTGTTTATTGGCTAACTACTATTCGAGTATTAAATCGTATTTAACAGATTAAGGATTAAAGGAATATAATTACAAGAATTTGTGGAAGTATGAGTATATTTATGTATTAAATTTTGATCTTTGGGAGATTTAAAAATTGGTTAAAGTTAAAAAGTTGAAAGATTGTACAATAACAGATGCTGTTAATGCTTGGAATGCAGGATTTGAAGGGTATTCAATTGATGTCAAGATGACCGCTGATAGGTTTTTGGAAAGGATGGTAAAGGAGGATTTATCCGTTAGTCTATCTATCATTGCCTTTGACGACAAACAACCGATAGGAATTGTTTTAAATGGAATAAGAGAAATAAACGGTAAAAAAGTTGCTTGGAATGGAGGAACTGGTGTTGCCAAGGCATACCGATCTAAAGGTATAGGAAAAAAATTAGTGGATGTAAGTATCTCTATTTTAAAACAAAACGGTGTAGATATTGCAACACTTGAGGTGTTAAAAGATAACGAGAAAGCAATTTCCTTATATAAGGATATGGGATATAAAGAAGTGGGGATATTAGAGTATTTAAATCTTAATAAAGCTTTGTGTCAAAATCCAATCCCTCATTTAAAAAGAAAAGTTACTGTTAAACAAGTGTTGCTACAGCAAATAGGCAAACAATTTTTTTATAAAGCAATGAACCCTTGGCAAACGCAATGGCAGAGTGCTAAACAGGGCGAAGGAATCATCGTTGAAGGCGAAGTTGGACAGGTGCTTGGCTATGCTTATTATCAAAGGATCTTCAATTCCAAAGGGAATCATATAAGTACTATTTTGTTCCAATGTGAAGCAAGACCAAATTTAAAAAATGCAGAGGAAGTAATTTATTTTATGCTCGGTCATATTTTTGGAGATTTTAAAAACGTTCTTAATCGAATAGTTCCCAACTTACCGGTCCGAGAAAGTGAACTAACTTATAAGGTGTTAAAACAGATTGGATTTCAAACAGCAGTTCAGCAATTAAGTATGAGGAAAGAATTAAAGTTACCTACGTTATCGGGTAAGTAATTTTCATTGTAAATCTAAAGTTTTGTTGTTTTGATAAAGGAGTGAATGAAGTATGTCTATTGCCATTATTTACGGAGGAACTCGACAAAATGGTAATACTGAAATACTTACTGAGAAAGCGGTTCAAGGGATTACTGCAGAAAAAATCTATTTAAAGGACTTTAAAATTCAATCCATTGAAGATTTACGACATGAAGAAGGGGGGTTTCATACGATTCATGATGAACACAATTTAGTTATAGAACGTATGATGCCCCATGACATTCTTGTATTTGCAACACCGATTTATTGGTATAGCATGTCCGGCATCATGAAAAACTTTATTGATCGCTGGTCTCAGACATTAAGGGATAAAAAATATCCTGACTTTAAACATTCCATGGCAAATAAGAAAGCCTATGTAATTGCGGTAGGAGGAGATTATCCAAACATAAAAGGTCTACCGTTGATACAGCAGTTTCATTATATTTTTGATTTTGTTGGTATTTCTTTTGAGGGTTATATAATTGGAAGAGGAAACAAACCTGGTGATGTATATAATGATAAAGAAGCGCTTTTAGCCGCTAATGAACTGCAAAAGAAGCTTATATTGGAAATAAATAAATAAGGGAGAATTATAAAATGATTGAATTACAATATAGTTCCTTTTCTAGCGTAGAAAGGCTTTTTAAATAAAAAAAGCAATTCATTCCAGCATTTGCAGTCATTCATGGTAGTTATCCAGGGAGAGTTTTTGTAGATCATGAAAACAGTCCCAAAGTTGCTATTGTTTGGGCCATTGGAAGGTGGATGTATTTAGAAGGTAACATAGCAACTAATCAAGAAAAATCTGAGTTAAAACGATTTTTTCGAGAAATTGTAATGCCAGATTGCAAGAAGAGGAGCAGAAATTGGTTTGAAATATATACGAATGATTCTAAACAGTTAGAAGAGTATTCCTTGAAGGAAATTGATTTTTTAAAGGTTGATAAGCATTACGAATCAGTGTATACGCTAAACGTTGAAAAGTTTTTACAAGTTGCTAAAAGGAGCAAAAGAAATGAAGAGAAAGTTGAATTTAGAAATTTTGACATAATTCCAGAATCATTGGAGGAAACTTCATATGTAAAGAACTCAACATTATCTAAAAAGACCGTTGGGGTAGTTATTAAAAGGGGGAATACGATTCTATCAATCGCCAAAAATAACGGTTTTACTTTTGGTAAGGAATATTTTATCGACATCGATACATTTAAAGAAGAGGAAAGAAAGAAGGGATATGCTACTCTCGCTGCGATAAAGATAATTTCTTATTTTTTAGAAAAAAATATGTTTCCCCTGTGGGAAACTACAGAAAGCAATATTCCTTCACAAAAGCTTGCTTTAAAACTCGGATTTGAACCTATGGAACGTTATCCAGTATTTGAATTTAGGTTAAAGTAGCCACAATATATTGGGTTTAAAGGTCTTTACTTATTCCGTTGAAGGTCAAATAACAAACTTCAAATTAAACAAATTTTAATTACTGTAAATCAGCATATGGGGCGATGTTTGATATGGATAATATTTTATTAGCCGATGTCGCAAGAAAGTATGGAATTGCTGAATCTAACTTTAATTACTCAGGGTATTTTTAGGCAATGTTTACGGATGCACGTAATAGTAAAACTTTAAAATTTTATGCAAGTTCTCATATAGACATACAATTCCCGAATAATTTATGATTTAAAATATATCCCTTAGGAAAGCAACTGTAATAAAACTTGAATGAAAGGTTACTAATCATACTGGTTAGGGACCTTTTTTTAGTTTGTGTTCAAAAACAGGGCAATTTTATATTGCAAAATGCAAATAATACTTTACATTTTGCAATGAATTATTTACAATAATAATAACTGTTTTTGTAAGGAAGGGAATCTTGAGGTGAGGATAAATAATGTCGCAATGGGCACATATTTTTTGCGAATTATTATCAAAATCATTTTGTAAAATATGAAAATTTATTAACTTAGGGGAGGATAAAATGAGTTCATATGTCATTGAGACGAATAATTTAACAAAGAAATATAAAAATCAAACGGTAGTTGATAAGTTGAATATGAAGGTTCAACAAGGGGAAATTTATGGTTTTCTCGGTCCTAATGGTGCAGGAAAAACGACAACGATTCGGATGTTGCTTGGACTTATCCGCCCTACTAGCGGAGATATAAAAATTTTCAGCCAAAATCTTACACAAAATCGAATATCCATTTTAAGCAAAATAGGATCACTTGTAGAAACACCAACATTTTATGGACACCTTACGGGTTATGAAAACTTAGAAGCTGTACGCAGATTAATTCAGGTAAATAATAAAAAACGTGTTGATGAAGTATTACGGCTTGTGGGATTAAGCAATGTTAAAGATAAAAAGGTAAAGAAGTATTCTTTAGGTATGAAGCAACGATTAGGGATTGCTACAGCACTTTTGAATGATCCGCAACTTTTAATTTTAGATGAGCCGACCAATGGACTTGACCCCGCTGGAATTCAAGAAATTCGTGAATTCATTAAAGAGATGCCAAAAAAATATGAAATGACCATTTTGTTATCCAGTCACCTCCTAAGCGAAATTGAGCTAATAGCTACACAAGTAGGTATCATCCACAAAGGAAATATTTTATTTCAAGATTCAATTAATGCACTACGTAAGGAAAGTGAAACAAAGATAAGAATTAAAGTCGATAATCCTCTCCGAGCAATTAAATGTTTAGAACAATCGGGAATAAAAGCTTCCTTTTATACAGATCAAGACATTTTATATATAAGGGAATCAAGTTCGCAAATAGCTGGTGAGGCAAATAAGGTACTAGTCGAAAATGGTTTTTTTGTATCACGTTTGGAAGGTGTTAAGAAATCTTTGGAAGATATTTTCCTTGGTCTTACCGGAAAGGAGCATCATTTATAATGGGTCCAATTTTTTATTCCGATTTAATAAAAGTACAACGTTCGATGTTTTGGGGAATTGTCATATTGTTTCCTTTTATCCTTCTTGCAGGAGTTACCCTTTTATTGATACTCAATTTTCAAAACATTCAGCAGGATGTTTATCAAGGGAAAAGTTACAGTATATGGGGTTCCATGTGGATGGTAACCTATTATAGTAATTTCGTGATGATCCATTTATTTGTCACGGTATTGACTTCCTTTCTTGCAAATGTGGAACATCAAGCCAATGCTTTTAATCTTATATTTTCAATGCCCATTTCAAGGGTGAAGTTCTATTGGGTCAGATATTTTTGGATTATTTCTGGTGTAATATTGTCAAGTCTTTTCTTAATGTTAGGCTTTTGGTTAATCGGGATGATGTTTGGTGGCGGAGACTCATTAGATTGGTCTCGACTCTTCCACTTTACGATGTTTCCCTATCTTAGTTCCTTTTCATTCATTAGTTTTCAACTTTGGATATCCATGAATATAAAAAATCAATCGATTCCTGTTATTATAGGTGGATTGGGAATTGTAGCTGGATTATTTATGTTGCCATCCCCTGGTATTGCCAAATATTTTCCTTGGGTTATTCCTTATCAAATCACACTTTCTGAAGAAAATATCATTACAGACTTTTCCCATATTGTAAAACCACCAATCTTTCACTGGGAGTGGATTGGTATAAGTTTAATCGTTGGTTTTATCTTAGTTAGTTTGGGAGCTTTGCAATTTGCAAGAAAAGAAATGATTTAGGGGGAACAGAATGTTAAAAAGCATATTATGGTCAGAATGGTTAAAAATTCGCTGTTATCCAAGTATATGGCTAATGATTTTTCTTCTTCCGCTTTTTCTTACAATTGTTGGGGTAATGAACTATACGACAAATCTGCATGTGTTTGAGGAAGTGGGCATGGTTGGGTGGATGGGCACCTGGACGCAAGTAGAATTTTTGTATGGTATGGTTTTGTGCCCAGTTTTATCCAGTGTGTTTGTTGCCCTCTTATGCCGTTTTGAACATGCATATGGAGGATGGGAGCAATTGCTGGCCTTTCCAATTTCTAAAAATGCAGTTTACTTATCCAAAATGATTTGGGCGTGGTCTCTAATCGGTTTGACAAATACGGTTTTATTTGGGTATTTTTTTGTAATTGGGAAATTAATGGGGGTCTCGGGGATTTTCCCTTTTATAAGTGTATTAAAACTGTTTTTCGGAGGATGGTTTGCAACATTGCCATTAATTGCAATACAACTTTGGCTATCCACTCGATTGAAAAATTTTGCTCTTCCAATAGCCATTAATTTTGCTTTTGTTATGCCTAATGTCTTTATATCCAGTTCAAAGTATGGAAAGTATTATCCGTGGTCCCAGCCAGCTTATGCAATGACACCAGAGAACCAACTCGGAGTTATACAGTCTCTTCAAGATTTTTATTTGGTTGTTATTATTATATTCGTAATATTTTGTATAATTGGACTTTTTAATTTTGTGAGGATTGAGTTTAGATAAAGGGTAAATACAACTATGTGTATATTAATTTTTTTAACAAAGGAGATGGCTTAGTGAAAAAGTTCTTATTTTGGATTGCATGTATTATTATGATCATCGCTATTCTATTTTTGTTTGGTCCTTTTGGAGAATTACTAACCTCTTTTTATAAGTACCCATAAACGTTAATTTATCAAGGAAAATGTTTTTGTGTTAACTATTGCTACCTTTCTTAGTAAATGAGTAAATAGGTTTATAAAAATTGAACAGAAAAATTATTAATTTAGAATAGGGGATGAAAAAGTACAAACAAAATAAAGGTGAAGAACACTCTATTTTGATATCTAAATAATATTGGATAAATATTATGAATGAAAAGGAATTCAATATTGGGAGATTATCCATATTCTCTCCATGAGGGAGAATCTATTAAAAGGGAGAATGTTATCCGAATATTCAGTTGGTTGCATTTTGAAGTATGAGTAAAATGTTTTTAGGCAAATAAAAATAAAAAACATTAATTTTAGTTTTTTTGGGCAACAAATTTAATCCTTGGTTTTTTTCGAAATGGACGTGCTTTTTGTCCATTTTTGAAAAAACCAGGGTTAGCAAGCGAAGCGCGGTAGAATTATTTTTAATTTTGCCTATAAATGATAGTATAAGGATGTACAAAAGTGATTAAATAAGAGTGTACAGTTTTGATTACGGTACTTCAACAACTTTATATGGAGAAGCGGACATGATAGCCTGATTAGCCATGCCAGACTCTGTGGGGACTGGCTTCCTGGCATGTTAATCATGTCCGCGGAGGATCCATGTAAAGTTCTCATATTTATTGACAAATCATAAAAAAACATTTCTGTACATCGTTATACAATCAAAACTGTACATCTTTAAATCATCATTTATATTGCCATAGAAAAGAGAGCCAACTTCTTGTATATTTAAAGTGACTAAACCCCAAAAGACAAGGAGTGGCTCTCATGAATAAATTTAACACATCCAAGCTGAGTTTAAAAGAACTAGAGACTGAATGATTGAAATAAGAATTGACAGCCGGGTAAAAAAGGAATATAATAGCATTCCTTTAAAAAATAAAATAAGCCAATTATAACAATAGCATATTTTAGATTAAAAGTCAATAGTTGAATGTGGGTTTTTATCAAAAGGAGGAAGAGCACATGCTATTGCCTCAGTTTTTTCAATCCTTAGATATATCGATTTTAGAGAAATATACAGATAAAGTATTAAAAGTAAATGAAAAAACTAAACAATATGGATTGGTGCTCACTAGTAATGAAATAAAGGACATGATTATTTCTAGAAATCAAATACTTTATAACTATGGTCGAGTGGAAACGGATATTAGTGTAATTAAAGAATTAGCAGAGGTGTTTTGTACTTCCCCTTATATCGATAATAAGAATTATCAATTGACACTTAATGAATTACAAGAGATATTTTATTACATGAAAAATGAAACCGAAGATCGTATCAGTGACTCTCAATTGGTAGATATTATAAGGGAATACTTCGACGGTGTTTGTGGTGGGTCATTGGAGCTTTTAAAAAGCAAGCTTGATGAATTTGCACAAAGGTTTAGAAGTGATGTTCGATTTAGAAAGTCTGTATTTGAGGGGGATGAGCATTTGTGGGATTAGAAAAACAACATAATGATTTGTTGTTAGTAAAACAGAAAAAGATAAATAACATTCAACTATTACGAAATCAATATACAATATCTTTATTAAACGTAGGATTAAGGGAAGGGTTACTCAATAGTCAAGAAGTGTATGAAGTTCAAATACAATTAATGCAGATTTTAAAGGAGTCAATCAGGAGGTACACAAGAGAAGAGAGCTCTTCAATTAGTTCTGATGTGGCTGAGGAAATTTTAACTTCCATATTATATGCGGTAGATGCTTTTTTGTTTCAGTTAGGTGATCCGGAAAATGCTATCAACTTTGTTAAAAAAAATAATATGGAAATCACATATGAACAGGGAGTAAAGATAGTTAAGGATTGTCTTGAGGAGACGAGAGCTCTTTTTAAGGAGATAAGAAATAATAAATTAGATGTTGCTGTTGATTCTTATAATATAACAATCGATGAATCCATACCTTTATTTCTAAAAAAATAGGTTCAGTAACAACTTACGGGGAACATAATTCGACAACTTTGATTTAAAAAAAGGAAAATCCAAACCATCCGTCGA
>NZ_JAROCA010000077.1 GCF_030732005.1 Tigheibacillus jepli
AATTAGGCTTTGCGGACGATGACACCCGCTTTTTATTTTTAAGCAGAAAAAGAAAATGGGTACATCGCAAAAAGCTTTATTAAAATTTGTGTCTTGACAATGGGATCCCCTTTATTTTACACTTGCAGTTTTCTAATCAATAATTAGAAAAAAATGAAAGATATAGTCCTCCCAGTCTACTCACCTTTGAAAAGTAATCATTTATATACTTGTAGTTAAAGTCAGCAACCATATATCTTGTTAGAATGCAGATGACCTTATGTACTCCAAGTATTTCCCGGGTATTTATTTAACAGACGAGTAAGTAAGCTATTCAAATTACTATGACAAACGGTGCTTTAAATTTGATTACCTATTATAGTCGTCAATAACCGAAATTGTTTTATTGGCCACTTCACTTCCGAGTGAGGCATATAATTTTTTATCGCCAATCACATAAAATTCTTCTTTAGCTCGGGTAGCTGCAACATTCATTATATTTGGATCGGAAACAGCCCATCTCGCTGCCCCACTGCTGTTAGAGTCAGCTCCAAGAACAAAATAGACAATTTTGGCTTCTTTTCCTTGAAAAGTATGGACTGTTCCAATGTTTGTTGCTTTCCCATTTTCTCGCTTCGTAAAGTCAATTTTATCTAAGACTTGTGCAAGTTTATAAGCGACATTTCTAAATGGGGATATAACATAGATTTCCTCCGCTAATTTTGGGTCTTCCTGCAAACGCCTAGCAATCAGGCTTTTCAGTAAATCAGCTTGCTCCTTAACAAATTTATCATTTGCTTTTCCGGTTGAATCATACCATTGTGATTTTCCTTGTGACTCTTCTTCTGATTTACCTTGTACCATCAGCCCATCATACGAGATTTCATTTGAAATCGTAAACATCGGATAGTTCGAACGTCTGTGTACCCAAAGTGGTATACCAATCCATTCATCTTCATTTTTTTGGAAACCATACTGGCTTGTGGCATCCACAATTGTTTGCGTAGATGCGTCAGCTGAAACAAACTTTTCATCAACATTGTAATATCTTGCAATCAAGGTCAGAACATTTGAATCTAACGTCAGCACTGGTTTTATTTGTGATGGATCCCCGACGACCATAACCTTCTTACTTCTAAAAATTGCGCCAACACTAGCTTGAGGTAGTGCTTGACCAGCCTCATCTATGAATAGATTACCTATTGAATTTTCATTAAGATTTTTAAACATTCTACCAAAACTAGCAAAAGTAGTGCTGACAACGGGGATAGCGAAATTCAACCATTGCCATGATTCTGAAATTAACTGATCTCCATTCTCTTTTCCAATGTGTTCAGACTGTTGATTCCAAATAATCCTTGCCGCTTTCAAATTCTTTCTGTTTTCATACAGGAATTGCTTTCTAACTTTTAAGGCTAAAATAAATAACTCTGATTGTAAAATACGGAACTGCTTAGTAAACCATGGATTAGACTTTTGAAGTTCATCATATGATAGTGAAAAATCAAGCTCCTTTATGCCACTTTGAAGTTTGAGTTCTTCCAATAACGCAATTTCTTGTTCTAACTTTTTTAAATCATTTTGTTGCGTAATCATCCACCGATGAAAGTCAGCCTTTGTGTCCTGGATTTGTTTTTGAGCACGCTCAATTTTTGTAGCATTTTCCTTTAACCCATTTTCGAGTTGGTCGCGGTCATGCAATAATTCAGTCTTTTGTTTGGAAAGATGATTTAAATGATCGTTCGCATCATTGAGATTTTTAAAATACTGCTCAACCTTTGATTTATTAAATATTTTCTGGAACCATAAAAAGCTTGGCTTTTGTGAGATAACTACATCATAATTCCTTTCAGCTTGCGATTGTACATTCACTAAATGTTCTATTTCAATGGCAACATTTGATAAATCTTTTTGCAGATTTACACCTTCTTGTTTCAGTCTCTCAAGTTCACGCTTCACTTCCTTTTCCTGTGAAAGCATATTTGTTCTTTTCTTCTTTTCTTCTTGTTCAAAAGCAATCAATTGCTTTTGATGCTTGCTTTTTAATTGTTTAAGTTCATACATTTTCTCGCTATATTCTTGAACTTTTTCTCGTTTCATTTTTAATTCTTCATAGAGACGTAGGAATTCTTGATATACACCTGTATTCGGTTGATTATTTTCTTCTAAATCTTTTTCAATTGCTTCAATGTTTAAGAGTAACTTGTTAATATTTGTTGTTGCCCCACCTTCCAACGAGAATGTACCCCAATTTTCCTCATTTAATAGCTCACTTTTAATCTCGCGACTCCTCCCGAAGCCTTCACCAGTTAATTTAGAATTAGCAATATCTTTAAAATAATTCGCTTCCTCTAGTTGTTTTTGAAAATCGTCAGCAATTTTTTCTTTCTTTGGTAACTCCTTAACAATGTTTTGGACTGCTCCATTGTTTGAACTTGCAACAATAATATTCTTATCTGAAATGGAATCCGGTAAAACACCAAGTTTCGCATTTTGCCAATAAACTAGACTACCTTGAATTCTTTTATCAGCAAGCTGGGAAATTTCCGCTGCCTGTTGTACGACTAAATCAGCAAAGATATCTTTTAACAGTGTTGTTTTCCCAGTTCCAGGCGGCCCATTGACACTACGAATATCATTTTCATCATTTAAAGCTAGATTTACCGCAACCTGTTGCATGAATGAAAGCTCATGATCAGGATTACTCGGGAACCGCCCCAACGGATAAAATTTAGGTTGTAATATTTTCTTGAAAATATGTGCATTAAAATGACTTGATTCCTTTTTGCCATCTAGATTTTTCCTATCTCCAGAAAAGCCATTAAAATATCGATCCAAATTTTTATTCGTGATTGTCTTTGCTTTGTTCAGATCTTCAATAAAGAACGAATGTAAATTTACATCTCCATTATCCGTGTTTTTCACAAATGCATAGCGGAAATTTTCTGTCGAGGAATTATACCTTTGTAAAAGTTCAGAAATTGTGGTATTAAAATCCTCATCAAATTTCCTGTTCAAATCTTCTCTAAATGCGTTTTCAACTTTTAAAAAATCTTTCGGTAAATCACCATATTGGCGGATATAACCGCTCATCGTAAAGAATAATTTGTCTGCTTTAAAATTTAACTGGTTATCAAAATATAAAGAGAAGGTAAATTTGTCAGAGTTACTAACTTCCTCGTAGGTTTTAGCAATCTTGTATTTCTCCCTCAATATATCAACAACCTCTTGAAAATTGAAAATATCAAAATATAATACTAAACCCGACTTCTTAAAAAACTTATCAGATACATTTTGTTGCTCTTTTTGTTTAGTTAAAAAGCCTGAAAAAAACTTATTCCAGTCCTCCTCCGCTGCATATAAACGCTTTAGGGATTTGTCCTTTTTATTAATAGAACCCTCGGATAGTTGCTCTATCGTGATCCAAGCATTTAAAATGTCTTTCCTTTCATTCATATTACCACTCCCATTCTTGATCTTTCACCGTAAACTTGGTATGTCAACAGTAACTGAACGACTTTTTAAAGGATAGTGCGCCCAGTTTGTCACTTTACTTGGAACCTCTGCGGGCATGATCTTGAGCCAGGAAGCCAGATATATGAAAGAAATCTGGCTCAGCTGCAATGGATATCGTCAGCTCCTCCAAATAAAGTGCGCATCTCTTTACCCGGTTGTGCTCATTTTAGATTGGTGCCTTGACTTACACACACTGGGCGTCAGATAGTCCAGTGATCCATGGATCCGAATGTTATTGAACCAATTCACGTAATCAAACAACGCAATATCAAGTTCCTGTTGACTGGCGAACACACTTCCATTTACGAATTCCATTTTAATCGTTTTAAATATCGTCTCGGCAACTTGTAATTAATTCAAATCAGTATTCGTATGTTTTAGATAATTTTTAGCCTATTACTATTTTATCATTGCATGTTATTATTTGGTACATAGATTACAGGCGATAACAACACCTACAAAGCAGAACTTGCGCAGGAATAACCATGCCGAATACTAATTGGGTCCAGCTTAAATCATTACAATTAGGAAGATATGCGGAGTATTATGCAAAAATGGAGTTTGCATCATATGGGTGTGATGTTTACACTTCGGAAGTAGATGACCATGGAATAGATTTTATCGTAAAGGACAAGAATGACCGCTTTAGTGAGATTCAGGTGAAATACCTTAGAGGAACAGGCTACGTTTTTATGCAAAAAAGCAAGTTTGACATTACGAATAAAAATTTATATGTGGCTTTATTGATTTTTGAAGATGGAAGAATGCCTGATTTTTTTCTTATCCCATCCCAAGCATGGGAAGTACCTAATGAGGTGTTTGTTGACGGAAATTATGATAAACCAGGGCAAAAGAGTGCTCCAGAGTGGGGGATTAATATATCTAAAAAGAACTACTCGATTCTCGAAATCTTTAAATTTGAGGATACAATTAATGACTTTCTGCTATAAAGCCACTTATATATGAAAATAACCACCCCATAGCTCCACAAAAGCAAAAAGGGTGGTTATTCTCTGTCCTTTCGATGCCAGAATCCCAAAAGCTCCGGCAAGTATTGATTGAGCACACATTGCTCGCCTGCTCTTTTTTCTCCTCTCTTCCTTCCGCTCCGAATACCAATTATTTAGCAGTAGGGACCGACTTTTTAGCAGAGGGAAGAAGAAAATAACAGGGACAACAACTGTGGCTTTGAAATAAAGTTTGATCAAAAATGCCTCATAAACCCATATCCTATGGTGATTTAAAAAAGTTCATTTTTGAAAAAAGGTTGATCAAAACCGACGCCCAATTTATGAACTTATGCACATATTTTATAAAAAAGTTTGATCATTTCCTACCTGTAAGGCCAACATTCATATTTGCTAATTGAAGATGGACTGTCTAAGTACAGCCCATCTATTAAATCAATTACATTGTAATATTTAGTTGTCAAATGGTAACCTCAATACCAACTTTTTCGTTTTCGACCTCTACATACTTCATATTTTGCTTTTTATTAAAACTTATATTTTTGATTAAAAGATTACGTTCCAAGAGCTCTTTATATTGTTCAATGGATACTCTAAACGACTCACTTAAATGAAAGGTAAGGTTTACCCGTTGCTCAACAGGTAAGTTTAATTCTTTTCGATACTGCTGAACCGCCCGGATGAGTTCACGAACCAGACCTTCTTTAAGAAGATCCTCGTTAATTTCCGTGTTTAGGAAAATAGTAAATACCTCATTGGAAGCCATTTCCATTCCTTGCTGGGTTGTTTGATTGACACGGAGGTCCTCTTTTTCGATCTGTAGAGATTCTCCGGTTTTAGTTTCCATTGCAAAAACACCTTTTTCTGCAACTTTTTTTGCTTCTCATTAGATAACTCTTTTAATGCCTTTTGAACGGCTCCAACTTGTTTCCCAAGCTTTGGCCCCGCAGTTGGAAAGTTTAATTTAATTTCATACTGAACGGATTCCCCAGCATTATCTTGAAAACGAACCTTTTTTACATTGATTTCTTCCTCAATAATATAACTATATTTAGCTAAATAATTTGTATTCCGACTATCCCCAACAACTGTTAATTCAGATAGAGGCTGTTTCGTTTTGATGTTTGAAGCGTTTCGAGTACGACGCGCAAGTTCAACAACCTGTAGAACACCCTCCATTTCATCCTCAAGTTCCTGATTTACCATTGATTCGTCAACTTCAGGAAAATTGACCAGGTGAACACTTTTACCTGTTAGATTGGTATGAATATCCTCGGTAACAAATGGTATAAAGGGTGCCAGTAGTTTGCTTGTCGCTGTTAACACCTTATATAGCGTATGATAAGCAGCCAATTTATCTTTGTTCATTCCCTCACTCCAAAAACGATCACGCGATCTGCGGATATACCAGTTACTTATCTGCTCAACGAAAACGGCAAGTTCTCTTGCAGCAGCGGTGAAATCATAGTTGTCAAGGTTCCTCGTGACTTGTTTGATAACAGTATGAAGACGTGACACCACCCATTCATCCAATAACGATTTTTCTCCTTGATCATGTTCGTCAGGCTTAAATTGATCAATTCCCGCATAAAGCGTGTAAAAGGAATGGACGTTGACAAGGGTGTCAACTAATTTCGATTTTGCCTGACTAACGATATTCGCAGAAAAACGCTTATTGTTCCATGGCGCACTATCGGCAAGCAGTGACCAACGAAGTGCATCAGCACCGTATTTTTCTACAAGATCCATTGGGTTAATCACATTCCCTTTGCTTTTGGACATTTTACGACCATCTTCATCAAGAATGTGGCCAAGAGAAAGCACCCGTTTGTAAGATGGCTTTCCTGTAAACAAGGAAGACACCGCCAGAAGACTGTAGAACCAACCGCGCGTTTGGTCGACACCTTCTACAACAACATCCGCAGGAAATTGTTTTTCAAACAGCTCTTTATTTTCAAATGGATAATGATATTGCGCAAATGGCATAGAGCCACTATCAAACCACACATCGATCACTTCTTTTGTCCGTTCCATTTTCCCTTGACACTTTGGACAAGTAAGGGTGATTTTATCTACGTAAGGCTTATGAAGTTCCAAATCATCAGGAACCAAATGATTGGCATGATCTCTTAGGTCCTGTACACTCTGGGGTACATATTGGTGATCACAAGTTTTACAAATCCAAACGTTTAGTGGTGTGCCCCAGTAACGATTGCGACCTAAATTCCAATCAACCATATTTTCAAGAAATTTCCCGAAGCGACCGTGCTTCATATGATCCGGAAACCAGGTAATTGATTCGTTGTTGCGAAGAATAGTATCTTTGATTGCAGTTGTTCTTACAAACCAGCCCTCCATCGCATAATAAATAAGTGGAGAGTCACAGCGCCAACAGTGAGGATAGCTGTGTTCATATTTTTCTTTGGAAAATAAAAGGTCTTTATCTGCCAACATTTTAATAATGGCAACGTCACTATCTTTCGCAAACTTACCTGCCAATGGTGGAAAGCCCTCCGTGTAGCAGCCTGCCTGATCAACGACGTTCACAAAATCAAGTCCATTTTCTTTAACTGCAGCATAGTCATCCTCACCATGCGCAGGTGCAAGATGAACGACCCCGGTACCACTTTCATCTGTAACAAAATCAGCTGCAATCACTACATGTCCTTTGTCGGGTTTCAAATAATCAAATGGTGGCTGATAGAAGAGGCCAACGAACTCACTTCCTTTGTGATTGCTAATGACTTCATATCCCTCGTCCAGAACATGCGCCACAAGCTTTTGTGCAACAATATAAACTTCGTCCCCTTGCTTGACTTTTACATAATCCAAATCTTTATTAACAGCTAATGCAACATTTGCCGGCAGCGTCCAAGGCGTTGTTGTCCAGCCCAGAAAGTACACATTCTCTGTGCCTTTCACTTTAAATTTTGCCGTGACAGATAAATCTTTGACATCTTTGTAGCCTTGAGCAACTTCATGCGAACTTAAGGAAGTTTGACAGCTCGGGCAATATGGCGTTACACGATGCCCACGGTACAACAATCCTTTCTTATGAATCGCGGCTAGAATATACCAAACAGTTTCGATATATTCATTATGAAGCGTTACATACGGATCATCCATGTCGACCCAATAGCCAATCGCCTCTGTAAAAATGCGCCATTGACGTTCATAATCAAAAACGCTTTTCTTGCATTCTTCAATAAAGTTTTCCACACCATAGTCTTCAATCTCTTTTTTGCCAGATATACCGATTTTCTTTTCCACACCTAGCTCAACTGGAAGGCCGTGCGTATCCCATCCTGCCTTTCGAATAACCTGGTATCCCTGCATTGTTTTGTATCGCGCAATAAAATCCTTAATTACACGCCCCAAAACATGTCCGGCATGTGGCAATCCATTTGCTGTTGGTGGACCTTCATAAAAAACAAACGTTTCATTGCCTTCACGACCCGAGATGGACCTCTCAAACGTTTTTTCCCGATCCCATAAAGCCTTAATCCGATTTTCACGCTGTAAAGGGCTTTCATTTGTGTTTACCTTTTCCATGATCTCACTCCTTTTTTCCTCATAAAATACAAAAACTCGCCCCTGTAATAGGGACGAGTTTAAACCCGTGTTACCACCCTGATTCCGGAGATCACCATTTTTGGCGATGAACCGGCACTCATTCAACGTACCATCATACGCGATCCTTTTAACGGCGGATTCCCGAAAAAGCCTACAATAAAACTTCAACTTTTCTTCTCAGAGAGGATTTTCAACATAATCTGAACGTTGGCTTTCAGCAGGAGACCAACTCTCTGTGGAACATGATTTATGCATACTCGTTCTCGTCAACGAATTTACTCAGTCTTATACTTAAAGTTAAAATATAGTATATGCAAAATAAAGTCAAGGGATACACTCACACAAATACAATCATCTAAATTGTGCTTTAACAAAATCCGTTTCAACAAATGAAATACAAGAGTACTTAAAATTAACACTCTGTTCTATAGCATTTTTATAATAGGAGTTAACAACTAACTACAGATCAGTTTCAAAGGAACTGAAAATGTATCCATACAATACGAATGAGAGGTAGATAAAATACTGTGCATGTCTTTAGTAATATCCGATCCCTTAACACCAGGTTGAACGATTATTATTTGCAAAGTTGACGATTGCAATAGTAGCTTATTCTTAATTGTTTTTAACTTTTGAATATCACCCATTTCAAATCTTGACGGTTTATTTTCAATAATACGCTGCCTTTCTCTATATAACATTCTATCTATCATTCCAACAAGGTTTTGCTTCCAAAAGACAGATTTATCTGCTTGCCCACAAACCTCATAAAGATCTTTCACTCTCTTTCCAGGCTTTTTGCCATGGGCATATTTACAGTGAAAAAAGTCAACATGAACTGAAGCATTTTGCTCTGCAATAGCAACTATATCTGCAATTTCTCCGGAACCATCGTCGTCAAAAATCACACTATAATCGCCTGTTCTTTTTAATTCCTTAATTAAATTATATTGAATTGAATTTTCCTTTTTGAAATAAGTTTTCTTTTCGAGCTGTGACTCAACTTTTATATCAGCACCTAATCCTTCCCAATCCCACATATGAATAGAGGACATTGGAAAGATAGTCATATTTTCCTTATTTAATTCAACTAAAATATTACCTTGTACAGAAGATCCATCAACAAACCAAATAGTAGGAGAATTCTCTTGGAAAAACTCCGAAAGTTTTACTATTGGTTTATTTCCAATTTTTATTTCAGTTGCAACATCTCCTTCAGAACGGAATGTATATTTATCGTGATTAATTTCTAGACTGAATCTTTCACTGAAATGTTCATTTTGTACTAAGAAATAAATTTTATTTGATGTTGGCTGTTCCTCATCTATTGTAATATCCACGTCAGATATACTGTATTCACCTGAGATATTAGAAAGCGATATCTTCCGTTGAGTTTCAAATTCGAGATCATATGGCCAATCTATTCTATAAGGGTGTTTTTTCGGAATACCTTTTATTATAATTGGAATCAATACACCATCCATAATATCCTGGACATTAATAGATGGGTCTAATATTTTATCTATTGTTTGATTGCACCATTCTTTCCAATAGTCTATACTTTCAACCCATCGCGACCAAATTGTTCCTTTATAAGAACAACCTATACTTACTTTCCCATTTCCATCAAAACCATTTCCGAAAATATTTGATTTGTAACTATTTACCTTATTTGATTCTGATATTCCTTCAGCTACATCAATTCCAGCAAACATTTTATATCTAACTGGACCATCTATTCCACTATTTAACCCAACAGTACCTAACGAGAGCCTATTAATGCCGTGCAAACATTTAAATACCTGTTCGGAATTAATCAATATGGGGTCTGATTCAAATAAATTCTGAACGATTTTCTTGCCTTTTGATAGATCGGATGCGTTCAAAAAGACAGTTTCTTTCTCTTTGTTCCAATAAATAATATAAAAGTTCCATTCTAGATTATTCAAATTTTGTTGGCTTGTCCACTTGACTCCAACCTCTCTAGGTTCAATAATTATCAATGTTTTTTCTTCATTGTTAATAAAACTTTTACATAAATCCGGATCAAGTTCATCCATCCAATTTTCCCAGAACCATCTTTTATCTTTTATTCGAAAAGCTAGCATACTAACCTTTGGTAACAGATGAACCAAATTGATATCTTCTACACTATCTGTATTAAAACCTTTAATAAAGTCTTGTAAAGAGACTTCCCTATCAATATATTCACTTGACTTCTGCTGTAATAAATGACTCCAATCAGCATCTTTTTCATACAAATCTTTTAAAGCATCTGATATATCTTCATTAGCAATATTAGTAATAAGTTTTGCACTTCCTAAACCTTTGCTACCTCTAGCAAAGCGACCTATAAATTGAAGTGTAATTGGTAGGGATTTATACTTATCATGAATAGCAGCTATTTTTAAATTCGGTATATCTATACCTTCCCCGAACATATCAACACACACTACAATTTTAGATTCCAATTCTTTTAGGGCATTCATTGAAACTTTGTTTTCACTTGGCTTTTGACGGCTTGTAACCAAAACAGGGTTATACTTTTCATAAAACTTCTTATAAATTTTTTCATATAGTTCATTTGCGCGATCTACATTATTTGCTCTTACTAGCAAAATATGCTTATATCCCTCTTTTATGTCCTTATCTAATATCTCTATCGATTTCTTTGCAATTGATAAGTCTGATTTGTTATCATCGTATTCTTCAACAGGTGCAAATTCTATTTTTTGAAAATACTGTTGTTCTTGGGCTAACCGAAGTGGAAAATTATAAATGATAATCCCATCCACTTTTTTCCCATCTTCTCGAAAGGGAGTTGCTGTAAATTGTAAAATTCTTTTCTTTGAAAAATCCTCTCTAAACCTGGACCAGGTCTTTGAACTAATATGGTGTGCTTCATCTACAAAAAGAACATCAATATTCTCAGACAGCACCTCAAGATACTCCTCAGGTAATCTATTTGCAAGTGACATTGTTGTAATAATCACATTTGATTTCAAAACAAAATCTTTAAATATATTACTATCTTTTATTCCTTGTGCATATAAAAATACATTAGGGGGTAACACGTCTGCGCTTAACATTCCTATATTATAAAGCATACCAAACGATCTACTTTTATCGTAGATTTGACTTCTTAATAAGTCTGATGGTACAACAATTAAAGATTTAGGAATCTTTTCAGAAACAATAGTTGCTAACATTGTCTCACTTTTTCCTGTACCTGTTGGCATAACAATCGTGGCTGCCTTATTACTAATTGTCCAATGAGAACGAATAGCACAGAGTGCGCCAAATTGCGGAGATCTCAAACCTTTACTGTCGATGCCTTTTGATACAACTTCGTGAACCCCTTCATTCCAACTATTTATAATTGTTTCTGGAGAATGGTAATGGTCCATTTTCTGATATCCCGAGAATCTATTTTTTCCCACCTTTTGCTCAACTATCTTCAACTCTAGTATCCCCCTTGGTTATTAATTTTGATAAACCTAGTTTAGTTAAAAAGATTACTTCGAAGAATTATTTTATGAAAAAGTTATCTATCTCTACCTTAAAGTACCGACTTGTTATAATAATTTGCTTAGTAACATTTTTGATCTATGTCTTATTCCTTTACGGCTGTGTTTGCATTTAACAATTTTTACTCCTCTAGTTTCAATAGCTTTTAAAGACTTTCTCGTCCAAGCTCCACCAGCCTTGATAAGGTTTATGAGTAAATTATGATAAATTTCAATTTCACTCCAATCTTGTTTTGAGGAAAAAGATAAAATAAGAGTAGATAAAGAACATTTTCGCGCTCTACCTCAATAATATTAAAGTGCTCGCCATGCCTCATATATACTTCAGCAATCACATAACGTCTTTTTGTAATACCGTCGTTAAGTTTTGTAAATTTTCGTTCTCTTGGGACATATGGTAGCACATCAATAAACTGCCGAATTGCTTTTACTTCTGGGTATTGCTCCAATACTTTTAGAACATTAATAAAGTCTTGTAATTCACCTTGCACTTGAATTTCATGCAGCATTTGATGTTCCAATCCCATTGCCAATTGCTGTCCGCCACTATCAGCTGTAGAACGAATGGAGTTATCGTCACCATAATATCTCTTTGTATTTTCATCCTCTTCCAAACGTTGCTTGGCAGACCCACGTTTAATCCGTTCGACTTTGGGGACTGAGGTATATTCATGACCTAACTGGTTCATCTGTACAAAATCAAAATCCTCCGTGGATCCATCCGCCTGCTCATCTAAGGTAAAGCCTTCCTCATCACCGTATTTATTGATAGAATGGTATGTATATTTTTTCGCTTCCCTAGATTTCTCCGTATTTTGTATTTCCGGGTGTGAAATCGAGATATTTTCATATGGAATATGCATTAACTTTTCATCCCGGCGTTTCAATTCATAGGTAGCCAGATGATCCAGAAACATACGATAGGTCCAATCTTCTGA
>NZ_JAROCA010000078.1 GCF_030732005.1 Tigheibacillus jepli
TCGTCCTGAGCCAAGATCAAACTCTCCAAAAAAGTTTTCCTTAGCTTCTTGCTTTATCGAAAAACGAGGTCCGTTTTCCGCATATGTTCAATGCCCAAAGCATCGAACTTGCTTGACATACTGGTCGTTTTGTTCAGTTTTCAAAGAACGAAATTCAATACGCCGTTTCAAAAACGGCTTAATAATTATAGCATAGATAAGCAATTCATGTCAATAACTTTTTTCAATCAACAGGCAATAAGGTTTATCTTAGCTGTTGAATAACGAAATTTATTATATCATATTCGATCTTCAAATTCAATATTGTTTTTGAATCGAACGTTAAATCCACTGTTGTTTTTTTAACAGCAAAAATAATAATACGCTCCTTACCTGCCATTGTCAACATAAAATTCTGCGGTGTAAATAACAAAATTATAGATTTACCTTTCTTATTCCCCGTCCATTACCTTTTAAACCTGTTTTTGAATAGGTTTTTTATTTAGAAGCAAAATAATTACACGACTTTAGAGTGAGGGATCAGCATGATAGCATCTAAATATATGAAGCTTATTACTTCTGTAATTTTGCTTGGATTTTTCAGCATGGTATCCAGTGCGGCAGCGCAAGAAAATGAACTGAAAGTTATTCAAACATATCAAGAAGATGTCACAGGAGATGGCATGAAAGAAACAGTTTCTTTAAAAGGAGTGTTATTGGAGGAAAATGCCAAATTCTATCAAGAGCTTGAGGTAGAAATAAAATCATCGGAAGGCAAAAAATGGCGCATACCATTGGGCGGTGGCTATAATCCAAACCTAAAATTCATTGATATAAATCATAATGGTACAAACGATATTTTTTGCTTAATCACCAATGATACAAGCAAACAGGTTTATCCGTATCAAGCTTATACACTTGATAATGGGCAACTACAAGAATTGCCTCAGCCATCGGAACCATTTGCTAGCGGAAATTTCACAGATAATTTTATCGTCCATTTACAAATTGATCCATCGCAAAAACCATTAACAATCGACATGCGTGCAAAATCCAATCAATATATCCAAAAAGGTATATACAATAAGGATGGACATCTGCTTAAACAACCTGCCTTTATTATTGCCAACAAGATTGCAAAGGTGAAACCGGTATTTCTTGGCAAACAGCAAGGATATGCATTGAAAAGTTACCAGCCTATCAGTGGTGTTTCCAAGGATGATTATATCGGCACAATTGAAACATTGTGGTATTTTGAAAATGGCAGCTGGAAAAATATGCAGACAGAGTGGAAAGCCGGCTGATTTGTCAACGCCTGTACCAGCACGTCCTATGCATCGTAGCATCGTATAAACTGGAGCACTTTGGGGCTGCGATTACTCGCCCCATCAAAAAGCCCTGCTAGTTGCTGGACGCTGGAGCCGGACGTGGCTGTCTTAGCAAATGACATTAAATCACACTCCAATTTTATTCTTTCTTTACCTATAAAATAGGAGCATTCGCTTTGACCTAGCGAATGCTCCCTTTTTGTTGATTGGATGCCCCGTTTTAAGCGGGATTCTTAATTGGCAACAATATTTACAAGTTTCCCGGGTACAACAATTACTTTTCGAATTGTCTTTCCTTCAGTCCATTCCTGAACCTTTTCGTCCTCCAAGGCAATTTTTTCCATTTCTTCCTTGGAAATGCCTTTTGCAACATGAACTTTCGAACGGACTTTTCCCATCACTTGCAGCACAATTTCTATTTCGTCTTCCACAAGTTTTGATTCATCGTACTCCGGCCATTTTTCATAAGCGATTGTATCATGATGCCCAAGGCGTTCCCAAAGTTCTTCTGCAATATGCGGTGTAACAGGCGACAGCATTTTAACAAAGCCTTCGATAAATGCTTTTGGTAAATGATCAGCTTTATAGCATTCATTAATAAATACCATCATTTGTGAAATGGCTGTATTAAAATGCAGATGATTAAAGTCCTCCGTTACCTTTTTAACCGTTTCATGATATACCTTTTCTAGTTTTTCATTGGATGCTTCGACAATTTTATCCGACAAGCTTCCGTCTTCTTTAATAATCAGACGCCAAATACGGTCCAGGAATCGCCGCGAACCATCGAGACCATTCGTTGACCAGGCGATAGCCGCATCCAAAGGTCCCATGAACATCTCATACAAACGAAGCGAGTCCGCTCCGTGGGAAGCGACAATATCGTCCGGATTAACGACATTGCCCTTGGACTTACTCATCTTTTCATTACCTTCCCCGAGAATCATTCCTTGGTTGTATAGCTTTTGGAAAGGTTCTTTTGTCGGGACGACTCCGATATCATACAGGAATTTATGCCAGAAACGTGCATAGAGCAGGTGTAATACAGCATGTTCCACTCCGCCAATATAAATATCAACCGGCATCCATTCCTTTAACGCTTCCGGATCAGCAAGCTGCTTATTATTGTGCGGGTCGATAAAACGCAGGAAGTACCAGCTACTGCCCGCCCATTGCGGCATTGTATTTGTTTCTCGTCTTCCCTTCATGCCGGTCTTTGGATCAGTTACATGGATCCAGTCACTGTTGGCTAAAGGTGATTCTCCCGTACCGGATGGTTTAATTTCATCCATTTCAGGAAGTTCCAAAGGCAGCTCATTTTCAGGAACAGTTGTCATGGTGCCGTCTTCCCAATGGATGATTGGAATGGGTTCTCCCCAATACCGTTGACGCGAGAACAGCCAATCACGCAAACGATACGTGATTTTCTTTTTGCCTACTCCTTCTTTTTCAAGCCAGGCAATCATTTCCCCAATGGCCGTTTCCTTGTCCATACCGTCTAAAAATCCGGAATTTACGTGTGGTCCATCACCTGCATATGCTTCTTTGGAAACATCTCCTCCTGCAACAACTTCAACAATCGGCAATTCAAACTTTCTGGCAAATGCATAGTCGCGTTCATCATGTGCAGGAACAGCCATGATCGCCCCAGAACCGTAGGACATTAATACATAGTCGGCAATCCAGATTGGTATCCTCTCATTATTCACCGGATTAATTGCATATGCACCGGTAAAAACGCCTGTTTTTTCTTTTGCAAGATCTGTGCGTTCCAAGTCGGATTTCGATTGAATTTCCTTTAAATATTGATCCACGTCCTGTTTTTGCCCATCCGCAACAATTCTTTCAACCAGTGGATGTTCCGGTGCCAGTACAGCATAGGTTGCTCCAAATAATGTATCGGGTCTCGTTGTAAACACCGTAAAAGATTCATCGGTATCCGCAATTCGGAAGTCAACTTCTGCACCTTCCGATCTTCCAATCCAATTACGCTGCATATCCTTAATGCTTTCTGGCCAGTCAAGATCCTCCAAGTCTTCGAGCAATCTGTCGGCATAAGCTGTAATTTTCAGCATCCATTGGCGCATTGGTTTACGGATAACCGGATGGCCACCCCTTTCACTTTTGCCATCAATAACTTCTTCATTTGCCAAAACAGTGCCAAGTGCCGGGCACCAGTTAACCGGAACTTCCGCAATATATGCGAGACCTTTTTCATACAGCTTTGTAAAAATCCATTGCGTCCATTTGTAGTAGTCCGGATCAATCGTGCTAATTTCCCGATCCCAATCATAGGAGAAACCAAGTTCCTGCATCTGTCGCTTGAACGTAGCAATATTTTTCTTGGTAAATTCGGCAGGACTGTTGCCAGTATCCAGCGCATATTGTTCAGCGGGCAGTCCAAAAGCGTCCCAGCCCATTGGATGAAGCACCTCATATCCTTGCATTCGCTTCATTCTGGAAAGGATGTCTGTAGCGGTATAACCCTCGGGGTGTCCTACATGCAGTCCCGCTCCGGATGGATACGGAAACATATCCAACGCATAAAATTTCTCTTTATCTGAATGTGTGTCGGCATGAAAGGTGTGATGTTCCTTCCAATAGTTTTGCCATTTCTTCTCAATTTCCTGGTGATTAAAGCTCATAATTTTTCCTCCTGGACCTTTATTGAAAGATATATAAAAAGCCTCCCATCCCTATAAGGGACGAGAAGCTGATTTCCCGCGGTACCACCCGATTTAACACAAAATGTGTCCACTCTTTTATCCTTAACGCGGATAACGTCAGAGACTACCTTATTTCATCCCTGCGACTTGAAGGCGAGTTCATAAACTAGTGTCAGCAGTTCGCACCAACCACTGCCTCTCTTCAACACACATGATTTATTACTAATCCTTCTCACTGTCTTTCATTATTTAAACAAATTGTAATGAATGGATGCTGCTTTGTCAAGCATATGCGCGTTGTGATGCAACTGTTATAGGCAATGACCATGATACAGGTTTAGCATTTACGATTATTGAAAGCATGGTGTATCATAAGAGACAAAAACATACACCCAAAAAGGAGAACAATGATTTATGGTACAACCTGTTTTACAGTTTTCCCACACATTGCTTCAGCAATCTGTCAGCCATGGAGAGATTGTTATTGATGCGACATGTGGAAACGGAAATGACACCCTTTTTTTGAGCAAACTGGTTGGAGACACTGGAAAGGTCTATGCGTTTGATATTCAGCAGCAAGCCATCTATCAGACACAGCAATTGCTAGCCGACCATAAACGAAACAACACCATTCTTATCCAGGACTCCCATGCAAATATGCAAGCTCATATTGGAAACCAGGAAATTGCCGGTGCCATTTTCAATCTTGGATATTTGCCAAAAGGCGATAAAACAATCATCACAAAAAAAGACGTAACGATTTCTGCTGTAACTGCTATTTTACGGCAATTAAAACACGGCGGTCATGTTGTGCTAGTCGTCTATTATGGGCATCCTGGAGGAAAAGAAGAAAAAGCAGGTCTTTTACATTTTGCAGCTGAATTGGACCAAAAACATTATCATGTATTAAAATATGAATTTATCAATCAGCAAAACAACCCGCCTTTTGTCCTTGCAATTCAAAAGAGATAGTGAAACGCTCATTCCTGCTTTCGTTTTAAGCAATAATACGTTTTTGCATTCCAATGAAAAAAACGCGATGCAACCCCACTTTTGTAAAGCAGAGATTGTTTCAAATTTGTCTCATCCGGCATGTCTTTTACTTTCGGATCACTTAAATACAGCCCGATTAGCCCTCTTCGCACAAGCAGGTGAAAGCGGGTATCCGGTAGCGCTTCAATCCGTTTGTCCGCCTGTTCAGCAAAAAAGTGGAATCGTTCATGCATTTCTTCCTGGCTGGCATAGTAGGAGCAAAAATTCAGATCTCCTTCCTGCTTGTCCTCTTGCTGGTCGATATAATAATCCAACAAGATATGCAAACCTTGCACATATGGAAAATAAGCATCAACAATCTTCTTTGCAAAGTCTTCTGTCACGACATGTTTTAAACTGTAGCTGACAATGCAAAAGATTCCTAAGGTGGAACCGGAAGCTGCTGCAAATTCCTGCCACTGAAGACCGGTATTTGCATGTTTATGTTTTTGATACCAGCGTTTCAGTCTCAGCACACGTTCTTCCAGTTTGACGTGCTTATGTACTTGCAAATCGCGATATAGACCTTCTAGGTTGAGCAATTGTTCTTGAAATTGCTTGTACTCCGAAATATGTTCCAATACTTGCTGGCAAGTTTGCACAAGCTGTCCTAAATAGTTACCGTCATCTTGTTCTTTGCGAAGTGCATAATAGTTTTTTATTTTTTCACCTGGACTTAAGGCGTCGTGCATTGCCTCATGCAACAGATGAAAATCGGCAGCGTCCAAAGATGTACTGCGGTCGCATAAATTATCCAAATAGTCGCTGATTGTCTGATACGCCACAATAAACCGGATCGCCATCTGATATCTTTCTCCTGCCAACAGTGCAAACACTGCACCACCTTGGCAATGAAATCGTTTTGATTCAATACTGGCCAAGGCTTGTCTGCGCAGTTCCGGGTCAGGAATCGACCGTGCCAGGTTTTCCCATTTATTCAGCTGCCTATTCACCTCTGGGAACACTTCCCGATAGGTGGCCGCCATTAAAGAAATAGCATTCTCCGGTATGGATTTCATTGTTTGTTCCTCCGTGCATCAATATTTCCAAGTTTTTGATATACTTATTATGCAATTGTATATCATTGTATATCAAATATTAGTTTTCCCAAAACACAAGGAGGCAAAACAATGATTCAACCGTATAAAGGCTATGTACCAAATGTGCATCAATCAGTTTTTGTAGCTAAAAATGCCACGATTATTGGCGATGTACGAATTGATGAACAATCATCGGTATGGTTTCAAACAGTCATTCGGGGGGATGTTGCACCTACAACAATCGGAAAAAGGGTCAGTATCCAGGATCTTACGATGATTCATCAAAGTCCGAATAAACCTGTGATTGTAGAAGACGATGTCACAATTGGTCATCAGGTTACCCTTCATTCAGCGATTATCCGCAAGTGCGCACTTATCGGCATGGGTTCCATCATACTAGACGGAGCCGAAGTTGGCGAAAACGCATTCCTTGGGGCCGGAAGCCTGATTCCGCCTGGCAAAAAAATACCGCCACATACGCTTGCGTTCGGCAGGCCTGCCAAGGTAATTCGAAAACTAACGGAAGCGGATTACAAAGAAATGGAAAGAGTCCGTAAATCTTATGTGGAAAAAGCCGGCTATTATCTTTACGAAACAGAAATGGGAATATCACAGGAGGATAATTAACACTTTACTTTTTCATGCAACTTACCGATAGTATACATATACCACATTTATTTGGAGTGGATGTGCATATGGAAAAAGGAATTTTTATCCTTTCCATTTTACTGGCTATTTTATTCATTTTTACCAGCAAAAAAATGGCTTCAAGATGGATCCGGCTATCGTTTGTCATTTACAGTTGTTTATTTTTTCTTATTGCTTTATCTGCCGGAGGACTGTTCATTAGTAACAACAAAACCGCCATCATAACTGCAACACAGCAAATGCTGCCTTGGCATCACCAGCATTCAACAGATAAATTGATTTCACAACACAAAATCAAGTCCAAGGTGAAAATAGAAGCACCGTTGATCAAACAGCTTCCCGAACTGCCCAGGGGATGCGAAGTTACCAGCCTTGCCATGCTACTTTCATATCACGATATACCCGTAGACAAAATGACACTTGCCCGGGAAGTCAAAAAAAATCCCGCCAAGTTCAAAGAAAATGATACGGGGGTTTATTTTGGCGACCCGAATAATGGCTTTGTCGGAAATATGTATACCTTCTCCGAGCCGGGATATGGCGTTTATCACAAACCTGTAGCGGCGCTAGCAAAAAAATATGCCGGGGATCGCGTAAACGATCTTAGTGGAAAGAATTTTTCCGAGGTACTTGCCAAACTGAACCAAAACAAACCTGTTTGGGTCATTATTAATGCGACATATAAAAAACTACCCAAAAGCGAATTTATCACTTGGCAGACAAAACAAGGAGAAATTCACATTACAATGAGGGAGCATTCTGTGCTTGTCACGGGCTATGATGATAAATATATTTACTTTAATGATCCCTTAAACAAACATACCAGGGCACCAATCAACGATTTCATACTTGCATGGGAGCAAATGGGAAAACAGGCGATAGCATTGTAATTGCTATCGCCTGTTTTTTTGTTTTTATAGATAAGCTATATTAATGTCATTTGCCATGACAGCCACGTCCGGCTCCAGCGCCCAGCAACTAGCAGAGCTTTTTGGTGGGACGAGTAATCGCAGTCCCAGAGCTTTTTGATGGGGCGAGTAATCGTAGCCCCAGGACGTCGCGCTTTTATCCTGTAAGGGCGCTTGCGCCTTTGTTTTTAAATAGATTGATAGACTGATGGGCTCTCGTTTTCCAATTGGCTTAATTCATTTACATCATATTTTTTTTCAACAAAAATTTGATGCCAAAGCATGAATACCAATACTGTCCAAATTTTTCTACTGTAATCGCCTTTTCCTTGGCAATGTGCATCCAGCAAGTCAAGAATATAATCTTTATGCAATAAATAATCCGTTTCGCTTTCATGGATCAGTTGCTTGGCCCAACCATTTAGTTCATTTTTCAGCCAGTGACGGATCGGTACCGGAAAACCGAGTTTTTTACGATCCAGTACATGGTCAGGAATGATCCCTCTGGATGCTTCACGTAGGATGCTTTTTGTCGTACCATTGGCAATTTTCAAATCGACAGGCAATTCGCTTGCAACGCGGAATACTTCTTTATCCAGAAATGGAACACGTAGCTCCAACGAGTTCGCCATCGTAGTTCTGTCCGCTTTTAGCAAGATGTCGCCACGCATCCATGTATGAATATCCACATACTGCATCTGATTGACGAACGGATAGTCCGCCACATTATCGAAAAGTTTGCCAGTGACTTGTTGATAATCAATACCTTCTCTATATGTTTTAAGAAAACGTTTCTTCTCGTCGTTTTCAAACATTTTTGCATTTCCGATGTATCTTTCGCGTAAAGGTGTTGTGCCGCGCTCAAGAAAACTTTTTCCGCGGACGCCTTCCGGAAGCACCTGTGCAACTCTTGCCAGCAAATGTTTAGCCGGTGCCGGAATGGAGTTGAATACCTTCAATGATTCCGGTTCGCGATAAATATTGTACCCGCCGAATAATTCATCCGATCCTTCCCCTGATAGAACTACCGTGACATGTTTACGAGCTTCTCTTGCAACAAAATACAATGGCACACATGCCGGATCAGCCAATGGATCATCCATATGCCACATAATTTTAGGCAATTTTTCCACATATTCTTCCGGTGAAATGACATAGGAAATGTTTTCTACACCCAATTTGTCAGCAGTTTCCTTGGCAACATCAATTTCCGAGAAGCCTTCCCGTTCAAATCCGACAGAGAAAGTTTTGATATTCGGGTTAAATTCCCTGGCAATCGCAACAATCAACGTGGAATCAATACCACCGGATAAAAACGAACCTACAGGCACATCACTGCGCATATGAACCTTTACACTGTCATACATGACATCTTGAATTCGTTTAATCCATTCATTTTTATCCATTAAAACCGGATGGAAAGTTGCATGGAAATACCGTTCAAATTTTATCTTTTCTCCAGGCTTTTTGATGAAGTAATGACCTGGCTCCACTTTTTCAATACCATCTGTCATCGTCATCGGCTCCGGAACAAATTGAAAGCTCAAATATTGCTGCAGCGCATCTAAATTCACATGCTCGTCTTCCAACATCAGCGTAATGCTTTTTTTCTCCGATGCAAAGTATGTTCCTTCTTCTGTATCGTAAAAGAACATCGGTTTGATGCCGAATGGATCGCGGGCACCATACAAGGTTTCATTTTCCTTGTCCCAGACCAAAATAGAAAACATACCGCGCAAATATTGGAATGCATTTTGTTTATGCTTGGCAAATAAAGCGGCAATGACTTCCGTATCGGAATCTGTTGCAAACGTGTAGCCTTCAGCAAGCAATTCATCCCGTAATTCGATATAATTGTAAATCTCACCGTTAAAAATCAGCCAGATTTTTTCATCATCATAGCTTAATGGCTGTTTTCCGCTTTCCAAGTCAATAATGCTCAATCGTCTGAAGCCAAAGGAAACATATTCATCATAATAATATCCCTCGTCATCAGGTCCTCTATGTGTAATGATATTATTCTGGTTTTCAAATTGCGTAATTTGTTCTTTTGTTGGTCTGCTCGGTTTATTACGAATCATTCCGATAAATCCGCACATATTCGTTATCCTCTTTCCTGCACTGTATTTTACTTTAAAGAGTATATCATAAAACATGTATCTTTACGATCATGGAATTGCATAAATACGAACCGTGGGAAAGTTGTATTGCCAGCCCTTTTCAAGTGTTTTAAGATTTTATAAAATTCAAGCTGTATGAACATCACTTTTGGGTGACAGCCACGTCCGGCTCCAGCGCCCAGCACCTAGCAAGGGTTTTGGGTGGGGCGAGTAATCGCAGCCCCAGATGTTTTGATGGGGCGAGTAATCGCAGCCCCAAGGGTTTTGGGTGGGGCGAGTAACCGCAGCCCCAGATGTTTTGGGTGGGGACGAGTAACCGCAGTCCCAGGACGTCGCGCTTTTAGCCTGTAAGGGCGCTTGCGCGTTTGTTCATAGTTTTTAACAATTTATTAAAATCATACAGGAAAATGAAAGAATGTCGCCATCAAACTGCAAAATTGAGTATGACTATGTGCAATTCGGCACTATGGACCGGTTAATTATAAAAAAACACCTCCGTAAAGATGCGAAGGTGATGATAAATTTCTGCTTATTCAACTACATTTTGCTGGGTAATTGCAATTAATTCCTCTGTTTTATCTGTCTTCTCCCATGGGAACAAGACATCCGTTCTCCCAAAATGACCGTAGGCAGCAGTTTTTCTGAATATCGGCTGTCTTAATTGCAACATATGGATAATGCCTGCAGGACGCAAATCAAAGATTTCCCGAACAGCAGCAACCAGTGTTTCCTCATCTACTTTCCCTGTTTCAAACGTATTAATGGAAATAGAAACAGGTTCGGCAACCCCTATCGCATATGCCAATTGCACTTCACATGACTTTGCCAACCCGGCAGCAACAATATTCTTGGCAACGTATCTGGCTGCATAAGCTGCGGAGCGGTCCACTTTCGTTGCATCCTTGCCACTGAAAGCTCCTCCACCGTGCCTTGCATAACCACCGTATGTGTCCACGATAATTTTCCTTCCTGTTAATCCTGCATCCCCTTGTGGACCGCCAATTACAAATCTGCCTGTCGGATTGATGAAGTATTTCGTTTCCTGATCCAAAAATTCCGCCGGTACAACAGGTTGAATAACTTTTTCCATTAAATCCTTCTCAATTTGTGCTGTTTCCACGTCCGGATGATGCTGTGTGGATATAACGATTGTGTCCACACGAACCGGTTCGTCGTTTTCGTCATATTCTATTGTTACTTGCGTTTTTCCATCAGGGCGCAAATAATCAATCACATTTTCCTTGCGTACATCAGCCAATTGTTTTGCCAGCTTATGGGCCAAAGATATAGGCAACGGCATCAGCTCCGGCGTCTCGTCACAAGCAAACCCAAACATGAGGCCTTGATCACCCGCTCCGATTGCAGCAATTTCTTCCTCCTGCAAAGTTCCTTGGCGGGCCTCATACGCTGTATCCACACCACTGGCGATATCCGGAGACTGTTCATCAATTGCAGTCAGCACTGCACAGGTTTCTGCATCAAATCCATATTTAGCCCGTGTGTACCCAATTTCCTTAATTGTTTTCCGGACAATAGCCGGGATATCGACGTAAGTACTTGTGGTTATTTCACCGGATACAAGTACCAATCCCGTTGTCACAGTAGTTTCGCAGGCTACCCTGGCATTGGGGTCTTTGCTGATTATTTCATCTAATATAGCATCCGAAATCTGATCGCAAATTTTATCTGGATGTCCTTCTGTTACCGATTCGGATGTAAATAAACGACGATTTTTAGCCATAAGGCTAAATCCTCCCTTTAATATATGGTACGGAACTCTCCTTCGCAAATAGGCTATGAATGATATCTCTTTCGTGTTCGATATTTTTTTGAAAGCTTCATTGATTTTCCATTGTTTGTGTCAGAAAATAGCTTTTCTCCATGCGTTGCTGTGCGTATTTCCAATTTAAAAGAAAATAAAAAACCTTTCCTGCCATCATGAGGAAAGGGAAAAGCCTTTCGCTCTTATTGTTCAAGGAAAATTCCTTGCAACAGGTTAGCACCAGTTCACGTTTGCCGTGATGGTTGCCGGGTTTCATCGGGACTGTCCCTCCACCAACTCTTAATAAGAGTATCCGCTCGCAACAATATTATCGAAATCGACCGAAGCTGTCAACTTTTTACGGTACTTCAAGCTTTTTGCGATGTACCCATTTTCTTTTTCTGCTTAAAAATAAAAAGCGGGTGTCATCGTCCGCAAAGCCTAATT
>NZ_JAROCA010000079.1 GCF_030732005.1 Tigheibacillus jepli
TAAGCCTCCCTGACACATTAAGTAGTATAATATATTTCACTCTTAGTGTCCAAGTTCATTTAGGGGCTTATGAGGAACCACATTTTGAAAATAAAATTACGGAATACGAAAGAATACGTACTGGAAGATTATCTACCATGATGTATGACATGGAATTTACTAAACAAGAGATTATTAATCTTTGTAATGAATTTATTGATAAAGCTAATTAACATAGATTGGTGGTGTGAATGTGGACTTTGTAAAAGAATTTTTAGAAATCAAGAGTACAGATTCAGATGAAGAGTTAACTGATGCTTTATTATTTTTAAGTGTAGCTGTATTAAGCGAAATTGTTTTGGATAAAGTCCATTTTAAAAGAAATAAAGATTTGAAAGTCTTTACTAATGATGTATTACTTACGAATTATAAAGATTATCTATTTGATTCTAGGCCAACTTTATATGCAAGAATTGTAAAGGACCTTCGAACATATAGAGTAAAGAATCCAGGGCATTTTTTAAGATTGGAAAATAATATTCAACAGTTTTTATCTCTTAAACATAAAGAAACAGATAAAGATACAAATGAGGAAGACAAAAAAGATGCCAATGAGAAAAAAAGGAAACATCAGGAAGGTAATAAAAGAATAATTGATGATTGGCGTTCTATAATTGAATCATAAAGTGAGCTGATATAAATGACCGAAGATATAAAACCCAACTGGAAATTAGATTTTGAACATTACGAGAAACTATTAAATGATAGAATATTTTATACTAATACAGATCAACGTGAGAAATTTATCATTATTTATAATAAAATATATCTTTATACAACTCTTACTAATTCCTTTACTCAACTTGATAGGCGAGGTAAAGTTGGAGGTTTTTTCAATGAATGTAAAAACAACTTAATCATTAGCTATGATTTAGCAAATGTAAATTACATAAATGCTTCTAAGCAATTGTTACGTTCGGCTATTGAGTCTTTTTTTAGGCTATCATTAGCTATTAGTAAGTATATTGAATATAAAGAGAATGTAAAACAAGGGATTTATTCAGCAACTCCTACTTTAAGGGACTTAAAACGCATGCAGGATACCCATAAGATAGGTAATCTTACCAGATATTTATTGGGTTATTATAGGGAGGTACCTGTTGAAGCTTTATATGAAGATTTATGTAACATATACTCAAATTTATCTAGTATTGTTCATGTAAATAAAACAGAAAACTTCACTCCCCATAGATATCTTGAGGATTACATAAGATTTAATCAAGATGCTATTGAATTACATTTAGCACAGCTAAATAAAGTAATAGATAATATAATACAGATTATATACTACTTTTCCTTTAGTTTGGTTGAAGAAGGTATCGACATTAGCAAACGCAATCTAGTTGAATTTGAACATAGTCTTGATGACAATTCATATTTAGATTTAATTGATGAATACTTTAATTCAACCAGTGCAAGGTAATACGGAATAATAATTGTATGAGTATTCGATCCCTGGTTACAGAAGTTAAACTTGTCATGTTGTTTTAAATTACTGATTATATCTTAGTTATAGCAAAGTTTGATAGCTTATTTGATGCGATCCAAAGTGATCAGTCCATTGTTGAAATTAATAAAGACAATACGACAAGTGTTATTCGGAGTATATTATTCATCTACTGCAATATCACTTTCTTTAATAAATATAATTGTCATAGATGGGTCTATTTTCTGTCAGAGGTGGGTCTAAAAGATGGCAAGGATGGAGTTATCCTATGTCTTTATTCAAGATGAAATTGCCATCAAATAGAGCCGGTCCGGCCATTTTTCTGAGCCACCTGTGACAAGAAAATGAACCAGCTATGACAAAGGTGAGCCACTCATTGGAATAAACCTCATCATAACCACAGCGTTAGCTGCTTGCCCTTGACCGACGTGCCACTTCTTAGTGATCGCTGGAAAGGGACGGGGTCAGCCCTCAAGGCCAAAATTTCTGCCATCCGCCATTAGAAAACTACCACGGACACAAACAAGGTCAAGGGTGGTGGAATCGGTGCTATATCAGCCTCCCTACGTACTGGCTCTCTCTATGGAAATGGCGGCTCAAAATCGTGTCATAAGTGGCTCTAAAACATGGCAAAGGTGGTATTATCTCATGTCTTTATTCACATAACGGAAGGAGCGCTTGTAGCAGGCGGTGAAAGGGTTTAATGCTGCCGATACAGCGCTAAGCGCAAAACCGCCAGGACGATGAAAACTATCTGCACAAGACACAATACGGGATTTATGGGTTAAACTAAGCCAATGGCTTAAGCGAGTATATTACCGGCAAAGATACGTTTGGTAACGAGCTGAATGATGAAAAGCGGGAAGAGGGCCTGAATACGGCTATGACCAGTGCTTATGGTGGACTTGTACGTTTATAGCTCCTGTGGCACCACAAACAGCTGTCACAATGTGGACAGTCGTAACCGACCTGTTTATCCCGTTTATTTTAACTAGACATTTTCCGTTGTATCAACGCTACAGCCTCCACATGTTAGGAATGCTGACGGGCGGGAAATTAACACTAAGAGATGCAGTAGTTCACCTTCAATACTTTTAACATTTCATCCCAGATTAACTTGTTTATTCAAAACGTTCATTTCTTTGCCTTTCCATTTTCAATTCATTTTCTCTTTCCAAACGAATAGTTTCTTTAAATTTTTCCTCTTCTTCAGTTGCCCATTCTGCAATTAGCAAATTGCTATGGGTTTTTAATGCTGTAATTAAGCACAGGCAACTTTGCAACCTATCTGCAAGGGAACCCCACCATGCTCTTGGGTAAAATGATCTTCTAAATATATTTAATATCACCACTGGGTCATAATAGTTATCCATTATCCACAAAGCTAAAGGTGTCCACTCCCAAGCACTATCTTTATCAACTTGTTGAAAAGGTCTTATGGCAGATGCTATAACAGGATAACGTGCTCTAGGATTGACTTCACACCATTTTTTTATAATTTCTTCATTTATAAAAGAAAGAGCTTTCCCTTTTCTAGAAAGTGCCTCAATTAACCGACCATCCACTTGTTGTTCCTTACCTAAAAATCCGTTAAGGAATACTTCAGGCTGTGTCTTTGATAAAGAGGCCAGAACACTTTGATAATCTGATGGGAAAATTTTGATTTTTTTGTATCCATCTGCAAGCTTTTCACACAATATCCTAGCGCTTTCCTTTCCAGATACACCCTTAAAACAAATTTGAATAATTTTTGATAATTTATAATCTAATTGATCCTTCTTGTTATTTACTTTTGAAAATTGATATTTTAACAATAGGTCTTGGCCAACATATGATATGCAATCACTAATTATCGTTTCTTTAGAAATACCATGTATTCTCATATTTAAAATCTCAATGGCTACTTCTAGTCCATTTTCTTTTAGTAATATTAACCCTAATAATTCTGCAAGATCTTCATCACTTATAGTTTCATGAACTCTACCGTATGCAATATTTTGATATTGCCATATAGGAGCTTCTCCATACTCGAGTGATTTTCTTAATCTGGTTACACCAAGAGAATTAATTTTTATACTTGTTTGTAAAAATGGAAATATAGAAGCTAGAATTGGATCCGTTACGGATTGATCCAGTATTTTTTCTGTAAGGGCTAAATTAAATTCCGCTAATCTATTTAAAAAACCACGGAGTACTTGATAGTTACGTTTCGAGTCATCTATATTGGATAACGTATCACAAAAATCAATCCACGTTTCTTCATGATTGATAGCTCCGTCTGCTATTCCTTGCCCAAGACTAAATAGTCCGGGACCATCATTCCCCAAAATTTCAGGTAATAATTCACTTAATATTTCTTCTTGGGATCCCACCTCTTTCCCAAGTAATTGAATTTTCTGCTCTACAGTTGTATATCCATCATTATCTATATCACTAATAGCATCAACCAAATCATAAATGCTTCTTCCTGACATTGAATAAAATTTCGCTTGTTCAATTAAAGAGTTCGGCTCCAATTGCAATTTTAAGTTATTTAACCTTTCGTATATATTCGGCTCCATTTCCTTGCCATCAAATCTCATGGTTGTTCTTACGGCTAACCATCCTTCTCTCCAAGATCCTTTTGAAGAAATTATTTTTGATACTTTTTCAAGTTCATCATACATTCCTGCATTTACCCAAAGTCCTCTAAACTTCGATGCTATTAATTCTTTTAGTTTAAAAGCAAACGGGCTTTCCGATATTGCCACTCTAAGAGAATAATCAATAAACAATTTATACCATGTACGTATTTCGAATCTGTTTGTTGGATGATGACCATAATCCCTAGGTCTAGCTCCAAATTCAAAGCTGTACAATGAACTAAAATGGGTTGTTTCTAAAGCCGCATCCAATAAAGAAATTCCTAAATCAACTTCCTCTTCAATATTTGACTCTACTAATTTCTTTATTACACTTAGTCTCTGGTCTGCTGAAGCATGTGTTCCAGAAAGATAAATATAAAAAAGAGATTTTAGTAAATTTCTTATTGAATTGACGTTTTCATCTAATTTCTCCGATAACGCAAATTTACAAAGTATTTCAGCTGATCGAATAAATAAATGTTTATCATAGGCTAAAGATCTAAGAAGCATTGTATATTCATTGTAAAATTCATTATTTCGTGTAAAAAATGTTTCTGCACTACTTATTTTAAAAACTCTTTCAATCACAGAAAGCGTTAGCTCAGGATTTAAAGGAGCAATATTTTCGAACAATGTTATTCCCAATTTATTAAGATTACTTACGTCTCCAAGTAGCCCATCTTCCTTCAACCATCTTTTAGAAATTTCTATAGCTTCTTCACTTTCATGTAAATAACTTAATCTTCTTGAAAATGATTTTAAAAGTCTTTCAGACCCACCATTTTCAAATACACTACATATTTTTTCAATCGGTATGTTTTCAAGAGCTCTCCGAGCCAGTTTATTAGCAATTGCATGAGGTAGAACTGCTCGCCACACACTACGCTTTTGAACAAGATCTCGTCGCATTAACTCACTTACATTACGATACATTTCTTGAACATTCATACCAACTAAATCACTTAGCAGTTCTAATTCTTCATTTTCTGAAAGTTGTATATTAAATGAGTAAACCAATGAGCAGGCCTCTGCTGCTCTTAATAGTGACTTACTTGGCTCATTTCGTTGTTGGAATAGTCGAATAAATAAGTCGCTATCTTTTAACTGCGATAAATTATCTCCACGTTTTACTGTATTCCCTAAGGCAATTGCAATTCTAGCATTTCCTCCAGAAAAATTTGCAATACTCCGTGCATCTATTTCTGTTATATGACTAAATCTTTTTAATATGACTTTTTCAATTAATTCGGTCGACGCTGGTTCCAAACGAAAAATTTCGGTCTCTTCTGGTTGGTCATCTTTAACATCATATTCAACAGTTATTAAACTTACTAAGCTATTTGGTTTCGAACATATAAGCCCCAATCGCCTATGCAAATCTGGCGGACAATTATCTACTGCAAGAATAAACCGAGATTTTAGAGCAACTAGTCTCTCAGCAAAATTAATAGGGTCTGGGTTAGGACTGTCACTAATATCCGTATAAATTACTATTGATTTATTTAAAGGGTTCTCTCCTATTCGTTCATCAAATAATGCTTGTAGCAATCTTGTTTTTCCTACTCCTGAAAGACCTACTAAACGAACTGAGGATGCAGGTCTCTGAAGAATGCTTCGTATTTCATTTATTCCATCACATGCTGATAATCCTTCTGAATAAGATTTTGGTTCGCAAAATAAGCGAACATGTTCATCTAATATATACTCTTCTTCAATACCCAAAGGGCAGTTTGCCCAATTCTCATATGTTCTCCACCCTTGAATTGGTCTTCCTATTTTTTCTCTTACCCAAAGGACCAAAGCTGGATGACTACGAACCCAACCAGCAATCCGTTCTCTATCATAGAAGTCTACTTTAATGTTAGTATAATTCGGGTAGTCAGACAATGCATCTAGCATTGCTTTTTTTCGATCTTTAAGAGCCGAATCAGCAGTTGAGCCTTGGCTACTAACAATAATGTAAGCCCCCTTGGAATCTACTAAATCTCTTATTACTTGTCTAAGCTTACCTTTGGGTCGCATTTCACTTAAAATATCTGCTCTTGGCATATCTGGTTTTTTCACTTGAAAACCTGTTTTAGATCTTGGTATAAAACTATCAGCATGGAGGGGAGATAAAATGTCAACCCTGACATCAATACCACCATCTTTTGCATTTTGGTGTCCTCCCCATGTTACTCCTGCTGTTGGTAAACCATATGTACGTAGTTCAGCTTCACAGAGAAGACCGATTAAAGCCCTTAAATCGCTATCACTTAATTCGCTTATATCTTTACCACTAATTTCAAGCATATTACCTAAAGCCCTCCCTTACCACAATAAAAGGATGTTAACCTATAAAATTATTTACACGGATAATAAATAAAGTGGACACCATTGTCAAGACACAAATTTTTATAAATTAAGGTGGGCTTAAATATAGTTTTCCCATGGGAGTATGTGGTACTCCATTGTGGAGGAATGGGGTTTCCGCCACCAAAATTATCGGATACCCAGCTTTAATGGTACCACCTTATTTTTGCGTTGAATTGGAGAGCGTGTCAAGAGCGAGTGGAGCAAGTGATATAGTCCTCCTCCATTTTGTCCATTTTCTTTGTATCTCGCTCAAATGCTTGGGACATTTGCTTGATTGCTACTTTACGCCATTGTAGGAGCTGGTTTGTATGAATGCCATGCTCGGAGGCAAGTTCAGAAATGGCAGACGTGGTAAAAAACGTTGGCAGTAACCAATATACGCCCATCAATAATGAAGTCGTCATTGTGTTTATATCCTCCGTTTGCTACACTTTCGTTAACACGCAATAAAAAAACGTACACGGAGAGAGAAAATGAAAAGGTTTGAGTTCAAAGACGCTCTATATATAAAAAAAGGAAAAGTCCTCCCAGTGGCAAATGAGGAAAGAGAGCATATTGGGTTCATCGAAAAGGTTGATATTTCCGGATGTGAAAAAGGCCATGGATTTACATTTACCGATAACGATGGAACAACAGTAGCAATAGGCATTCAAAAACGAGGCATCAAAAACCTTCTCGCTGCCACATATTTAATAAAAACTACAAATGAGACATACACCCTTAAGGACAAAGTTGGTAATAGCCTGCTCTATTTTTGCGTTGAAGGTAACATTGACGGAAAAAATATACGAGTTGAAGAAAATTGGAGTAAGGAGGTTGAAGTGAAAGTAGATCACACGCACATCGCTACCATTAGACCGGCCGATTTCTCATTTCACACAATAATACTAGTCGAAGATAACCTTTGTGAATCATCCATTCTTTTTGCTGTTGTTGTATTAATGTACTTTATGTATAAAATATACAAGAATGAATCTGAATTTATTGAAGACATCTTATTTGATTAATGGTTTTAGAAGGACGAAGCCCCGGGAATAGACTAACCCCCTCTATTAGAAAAAAATCAGGGACTTAAGTCTGGATTCATTAGGGAGAGGCTTTATATTCGTATATAATATAGTATTAGTAGAAATAGACGGGGAATTCCGTCAAAAAGTAATATCGTATAACGGCCATTTCGGAAACAACATTAGCGGCGAAAAATACCTTTTGTAACCGACATGGCATTTGCTTAAAAATAAAACCGTTTTAGCTGGCGGTTATCCATTTTAAAATAGAGTATAGAAACCTCCCTTAAAGCATTTTGTTTCTATTATGTTACACTGGCAATGGATGGCCAACCAGTGTACACATGGAGATGGCCATTCTCTGTATCAAGCTTTTACCATTGTATCGAACAAAAAGGAATGCTCATCTACAACACGATCAACAGAGTCTTCGTGTCAATGATTTGCTGCTGGCGGAAAACTGCGTCCAATCTCCGTATGCAGGTTATTGATAAGTCGCATGATGATACTGCGCGTAGAGGCCACCTTTACAAACAAATACTTAGGTTATATTATCGAAACAGGAAGGTTTTGCATGAAGTGACATGGGGTAGTTTATTCATATTATTCTTTATAGGTATAGCAGTTGGTTTTATAAATGTGATATCGGCGGGGGGATCGCTGATTTCTTTACCAGTACTTATTTTCTTGGGATTACCATCTTCTGTAGCGAATGGGACAAACCGAATAGCCATTTTTTCACAGAATATTTTGCTTTCATGGCGTTCTATCGACAAGGATTGATCAAATGGAAATTCTGCCTCTTTCTAAGTGTACCTGCAGTAATTGGGTCGCTCATGGGTGCAGAAATAGCCATTGATCTGTCTGACAAAATGTTTAACAATACCATGGGCTGTTACCATGGTGATTGTTATTCTATTGATTTTATTCAAACCCGAGCAATACATGACATTAAAAAACCAGCAATTGACAATAACCAAAACGATCATTTTGGTTTTTTGCTTTCTGATCGTTGGATTTTATGGTGGATTCATCCAGGCTGGTGTTGGATTTTTGATCATTGCATTTTTGTCTATATTTGCAAGTAAATTGATGCTGGTTGAAATGCACAGTATCAAAACAGTTGTAACAACTATCTATTTGTTAATATCGACAATTATTTTCATTGCTCATGGTCAAGTAAATTGGTTGTATGCGGTTTCTTTAGCCGTAGGGAGCGGAATAGGTGGCTGGCTTGGCAGCCGTTTTGCAATAAAAGTCTCTGAAAAATTTCTGAAGATTACAACGGCTATAGTGATCTTTTTAATGGCAGGAAAGCTGTTATTCTTTTAACAGGAAGTCGGCGAAGCATGTTAATTATCAATGAATCTACCAATAGACCTTTGATAATTAGAAGAAATAAGGAAACAGGTCAATCCTAGCATAAATATCTACACCACATCAAAGAAAAGAGGAGAAGTATGAAAGTCTTTACACGTCAAAATATTGGGGCTGTATTAGGTCCGTTACTTTTTTGTTTGATTTTATTTATTCCCGATATTACTGGTTTGCAAAGTTCACCACGTGCGGTGTTGGCTGTTACATTATGGACAGCGACATGGTGGGTTACAGAACCAATTCCAATACCTGCAACATCTTTTCTACCACTGTTACTATTGCCATTAACTGGGGGAACCGATGAGAAGACAGCCACAATGGCTTACGGGAACCCAATTGTTTTTATGTATATGGGTGGATTTATAATTGCACTTGCGATTGAAAAATGGAACTTACATAAACGTATTGCGTTAACGATATTACGCTATGTCGGGACAAGCAGCAAACGGATTGTTCTTGGGGTTGCCATTGCTACTGCATTTTTATCCATGTGGATTTCCAATGCGGCTACTGCTTTGATGATGCTACCAATTGCTCTTGCCTTAATTTCGGAGGTGAAGGAGCGTAAGTTTTTGGATGGAAAGTCGTTGGATAACTTTGCAAAATCGCTGCTTCTGACGGTTGCGTATGCCGCATCCATCGGTGGATTGGCAACAATTATCGGTTCTGTTCCGAATGCTGTGCTGGCTGGCATCGCAAGCACTGTTCTAGACCAAAGGATTACATTTGCAAACTGGTTTATGTTCGGTTTCCCAATAACGGTTGTTTTATTAGTCTTGATGTATTTCTACATGACGAAGATTCAGTTTAAAGTAACGGATGATCATATTTCAACAACGTTTGCACGTGATGAACTGAAAAAACTGGGGCCAATGTCGCGGGAGGAAAAATATGTTGGCATCGTTTTTCTTGTAGCAGGTGTGTTGTGGATATCCAGTGGATTCCTTCCCGCAATCATTTCTAGCCGGCTTACAGATACCGTTATTAGTATGCTGGGAGCAACAGCATTATTTCTTTTGCCAAGCACAAAGAAGAAAGAAAAATTATTGGCATGGGAGGATATGAAAAAACTCCCGTGGGGACTGCTTGTCTTATTCGGTGGAGGTATGTCACTTGCTGCAGCCTTTGAGGATTCCAAACTGACTGAATGGTTCGGGGAAGTACTGGGGCATTTGGATGCGCTACCATATCTTTTAATTGTTATTGTGCTAACCGCTGCTGTTTTGGCAATGACCGAAATTATGTCCAATACGGCAACATCCAATATGATTATCCCGATAACAGTTGGCTTAGCAATGGGGATTGGCGTGGCACCGTATGGATTAATGGCAGCTGTAGCCCTTGCCGCATCCTGTGCGTTTATGCTACCGATTGCTACACCACCTAACGCTGCTGTCTTTAGTTCAGACTACCTAACAATTGAGACAATGGTGAAAGCCGGTTTTTGGATGAATGTGTTTAGTATCATTGTCATCGTACTGGCCGTTTATTTCTTACAGCCGATTTTGTTTGATTTTTGATTTTGCTCAGACTTACTAGTTTTGTAATGGTTGTACGAAAAGAAATGACACCTCACTTTTTGCGGTATTGGAAAGGGTAACGGCCAAACCAAACCCAAAAAGGAGATATCTAGTGCCACACGGCTTTTCTTGTTTTTTAAAATACCACTGCGTCCCTTTTTACCAAGCGTGTCTTGTGGAATGTCGCACTGCTCTATCACGAAACGAACAAGCGATTCAGATTTATGTGTGTTTAATTGATCCATGACAAACACATAAGAGGCTTCCGGATCTTTTGCAACCACCTGGTTGATGTGAAAAACAAGGTCTTTTTCTTTGCGCGTTGGACCAATGGAAGCCATTACTTGTCCCGTTGCAACATTTCGAGAAGCAATTAATGTGGTTGTACCATACCGAATATATTCTTGTTCGATTTTTTCCGGTTCTCCCGGCCCCATTGCTTTCTTGGCTTGGAATGCTCCGTTGCTTGAATACATGTCTTTTCATCAACACAAAAGACATGGGTGCCGTTTTCTTCTGCTGTAGTTGCCGTTTGATAAACATCATAAACGTCTCGGATTTGCTTTTGATGTGTCTCATGATCCTCGATCTTTGGATTCGGCCAAACTCGGTGGTGATGCGGTTTTAAATCAGCTTCCTTTAAATAACGTGCAACGCTGCGTGGAGAGATTTGTTCAACAATGTGTTCTTTCTTGGCTTGTGCTGCCAATGCGCTGGGTGTCCAATGACAAATGGCAGACCTTTGTCCTCTGGTGATTCGCAGGCAAGCGTGATGATGTCGGCAATTTGGGCTTCTGTAAAATATCTTGGGCGTCCTGGGCGATGGGAATCGCTTAACGTATCGCGAATGAGCTGCTTTCATGCTTGGGGATTTTATTTTCCGTTCGCTCAAGGTCAGCACGCATATCATCCCAGCAACGACGCCATCGTTTCACAGTATGACGATCGATGTGACATTCCCTGGAGATTTCACGATTTCCTTTGCCATCAGCAGCCATTAAAATGATTTTTGCCCGCTTGATAAAATGAAGTGGTGTATGGGTTCCCTTAACCATTTATGTATGGACACGAGGCTGGGACATAACTAGTCAAAATAACTGAAAAATGGTTCCGATCATCAAAAACAGATGATTGGAACCATTTTTC
>NZ_JAROCA010000007.1:0-52753 GCF_030732005.1 Tigheibacillus jepli
ACAGGGGGCAAACAAGGAATGATAGGTTACCATGTGTACTAGCAAACTGATTTTTCAACATTAAATAGCGAGGAGCCCGAAAAGTTTTATTGCTAGACATAAAATCTTTTCCTCCTTAAAGAGTGTTTAATATTTTCACCCGTTTTCCCGAATACGTCTATGTATGAATAACCATTAGCGCGAGAAAACGGGGAATACCCTCAAATTGTTCCTGGCAAATTCACATCGGATACTGTTAAAAGAATGAAAAACAGTAATATATTGCTAGATTAAATGAATTTATTGCCAAGATAGTTATATCTTACTAAATTGGTAATGAGATTGCAAGAGAATTTTAATAGATTTATAACAAAAGATAAAAAAAGGTAAACTTTTGCTTCATTCTGCCATTTTCGTCATGTTTTTGTCATTTTTTGACATATGCTATTTTCTATTTCACCCTCTGTTAACCCTACGCATTTTTTATCGACTAAAAGCAATGGAATGTTTAGTATTAAAAAATCCCTTTTTCAACACAATGATAAATGTATGCTGCCTTCACACTTTTATTCACCAAAATTTAAACTTTTATGAAATGATTTAAAGAAAAATTTAATTTTTGATTTATTATTGTTATTGTTTTTCCATTGCACGGTAAACAAATGAACTGAACTGTCCCCTTGTGACAAATTCCTGTGGACGGTAATCGTCCAACTCACTTGTGATACCATGCTGTGAAAGCACCTTTACATTCTGCCGGTGTGAAGGAGACACCTTGCTAAGCTTGATGCCCGTATTCACACGATTATCCTCCAACTGGAATGCTCGTACAATCACACTTGCCATTTGTTCCCGCGTCAATTTCCCTTCCATAAACTTGCCCTTATTGCCACGGAATATATTTGCCTTGTAAACAGCGGCTATTTCATCTGCATATTCATGTGTTACATCTATATCCTTGTAATGGCTTAGGATTTCTGCCTTATTTTTAGGGATTGGCAAATGCAATGCCCTTGTAAAAATAACAGCGGCATGGGTACGAGATAATGGCTGATCAGGTCGGTATAGATGCGTATTATCTTGTAGCGTATACCCGGTGATGATTCCTTTTTGTGTCAGTGCATAGATATTCTGATAATGAGAAGAATTTGCCGGGACATCTTCATAAGTAAGCAGGGAATCCGAAAAATGATGGTTATGGATCCACACCTGTTTTCCGTCCAGTATGCCTCTGTACCAGATATTATTGCCGACTTTTTCCGTCTTGTTTACGGCGAAGAACTCGCCTTTATAAGATTTTAATGACGGATATACCTGATTCTTCTTGCCTCCCCAGGCTCTGTTATATGCCACTCCTGAGCCGCTTAAGACGAGTGTCTTCATATCATTGTCCACACTTGCATGCGTATAGCTCGTAAGGTCCTTGCTAGCAACCCAGCCGATGGTGCCTTCCTTGCTGCTTGGTTTCTTACTAATCAGGTAATAGGTTTTCCCATCCTTGTTTGCCTGTTGCTTAATATAAAATACTTGATCCATATATCCGTTAGCATTTACGGTATTCTTCATGTTTTCCAGGTCTGTATAAATTTCTGCTTTGTTGGACTTGAGTTTACCAAGCCTGCTTGTGTTTTTGTACGTTACGGCCACTTGACGCCGGTATGTATATTTTTGCTTGACAAGCGAGACAAATTCATCCCAGCTGTAGCCCCATCTTTGAAAATATCCAATCGGATCGGTATGGGTTGTGCCGCCAAGGATATTGCTTACGTCTTTATGTGACCAAAGCGTACCTTTGCCATCATTTTTACCGGTTTTGACAGCCTTGCTGACACCTAGGTTATAATTATCCAGCTGCATGGCAATATAGTTTGCATAGTTGTTGATTGAACGTGCGAATGCATCAAAGTCATGCATACGGACAAGTTCAATATGAATGTAGCGCTGATTGGCGTACTGACCTGCTCCCCATGCACCGTGTGTGGTTGGGTGAATCTGAATCACACGCTGACTGTCAGCAAACGCGTGGACGAACGCATTATTGTAATTCCTGGTCATGTAGCTAATTTCACCTGTAATGGTTGAATTGTCGTTTGCAGTTTCATGCGCAACGACTCCTTCAGGCTTGCCTTTGCGGTAACTGAATCTTGGAAAACCTTTATCATCATACTCGATATTTGCAGCCGGAAGCTTTTTCTTTTTGATATAATCATTGACATTCGGATAACTCTGAAAAAGCTGGATACCTCTTGCCTTGTTTAAATTAAGCTCATCCGGTCCATGCTCATCTTCACCTTCATCGATACCATCACGCCAATTTTTCGGTATGTACTGCAGTTCTTCTTTACTGAGTTTACTTATGTCCTCGCCATGTACTATGGTTCCTTTCTTTATACCAAGTTCATTGTAATCGCTATCCTTCTGTTTAGTATCTGCAGTGACTTTTTTGGATGTTTCATTATCACTGGCGGTACCGTCATTCGTTTCTGCCAGCGCGGTGGATTGAACCGACAATTGAAGCTGGCCAACAATGAGTAACGCAACCAAAAAGATGACTGACTTTCTCATAATTTTTTCCCCTTTCCATTACCTGTCTATTATTCTGTTACGACTTCCAACAGTACATTTCCCAAGATGAAGTAGAATGATAGACGATATTCATACTTTCTCTATCTATCTATATCGGATCAAAAAAACAATTTTGTAGGTTAGTACCTAAAATTGGAAATCCATGAATACTTTTCCTATCATTATCGCTTAATTTCCAACATTTGTCGACAGTTTTTAGTGATTTTTCAAACATTTCATGCATGATTGTTGATCAAAAATGCAAACACCCGGATGATGCGATTGTGTGGGATCGGGTCTGTGGGGATTGGGGGGGGTTGACCGGATTTATTAGGCCGGGTTTGAAGTATTCGACATGATTTGGAAAGTAAATGGGGCGTGGCGTGAAGTATTCGACAAATCCTGTGAAGTATTCGACACGCCTTGGAAAGTATTTCGCGCTTGCTCGATAGTGAACAAACACAAACAAGTCAAACCTCACATTTCCTAAACAAATTTCTATTAATTTAGCAGGATTTTGCGCGGTGGATGTTGAATTAAATAAGGTAACCAAACCAATGGGAGGTCATACTCAGTGAACATTATCAAAAAAAGAGAATATCCACTCAACCTTGAAAAGCTGCAGACAATGCGGAACAGGCTGTCAGCTTTAAACAGTAAAACGCATGAAATCGAGGAGGAAATGAGGCTGGTACTGGCGGGGTTTCGGGGAGAACAATCTATCGACTATTTCCTGCATTTTGTAACAGATGATTGCCTGCTATATTTCCACAATCTGCGCATCCCCTGGAAAAATGGTTTGTATTTTCAAATCGATACCCTCATTTTATGCCCCTATTTTATCGCCATTTTGGAAGTTAAAAATATTTCCGGAAAATTATTTTTTGACCAGTTGGCCGAGCAGCTAATCCGCACGATAGACGGTAGGGAAGAAGGCTTTTCTTATCCTGTAACCCAGGTGAACAGGCAAGTGTATCAACTTAGAATGCTCCTTCAACAGATTGGACTGCCGCATATTCCAATTGTCCCATTCGTCGTTGTAAGCAATTCATCCACAATTATCACCACCAATCCGGATAAAAATGATCTTTTCGGTCAAGTAACCCATGCATCTAATTTACCGGATAAACTCAACAAGCTCGCATCTCAATTCACCCGTCCAAGATTTACAAAAGAACAATTAAACCAACTTTCCACCTACTTCCTGCAAAACCATCAGCCATTGAATTCCAAATACCTTGAGAAATTTTCTCTCGCACCAACTGAATTCCTGCCGGGCGTGGTGTGTGAGCAATGCTGCCGCCCAACTATGATTCGTACCAATGGTTTTTGGAAATGTACACAGTGCCGCAGTAAAAATAGATATGCCCATATCCAGGCATTGATAGATTATTATTTTCTTTTTGGCCCAGCGATTACGAACAGCCAATTCAGAACTTTTCTATGCATACGTTCTACTTCGCTTACTTCCAAGCTACTGGGTGAATTGAACTTGTCATTTACTGGAACATTTAAAAATCGAAGGTATAATCTGGAATTGAACCACCTCAAACAGACATTGCATGATTGGAAGGAAAACGAAAACCGGGCTTAGAGGATGCCTGGTTTTTTCGTTTAATTTGGTTGTTTTACGATCGCTATTGTCATACTTTTAATGCCGTTGTGAAGTATTCGACACTGTTTGGAAAGTAAATGGGGCTTGGCGTGAAGTATTCGACAAATCCTGTGAAGTATTCGACACGATCTGGAAAGTATTTCGCACTTGCTCGATAGTGAACAAACCGAAACCCCGGCATTCCCACAATAGAACAGGCAATGGTAATTAAGATTATGAACGGGCTTTTTTGCGGCGGGGTGCCCTAGATTTTTGGCTTATGACGATGATTCATGGCGGGTGGAAAGTATTCGACACACGATTTGGAAAGTAAAAAGCTCCTTGTGTGAAGTATTCGACAAATCCTGTGAAGTATTCGACACGCCCTGGAAAGTATTTCGCGCTTGCTCGATAGTGAACAAACCTCAACTAAGTATCCCCTCTTCCTAGGCAATGAACAAACCCAAACCAAGTTTTTCCCGCTTACACCACAACGAACCAATTTTCCTCATACCTATCCACAAAAAAAGAGCAGCCGCGAGCCACTCTTCCAATCATTTATGCTAAATGGAGATCCATATTAATGTCCTGCCAGCGTTGTAATTCTTCGGGATCGATATGTCTGTCAGTAATAATGCAATCGATTTGGTGGACATCGGCGACTTTATGCAGTGATACCCTGCCAAATTTCGTATGATCCGCAACTGCAATAATTTCCCTTGCAGCGGCAATCATATTTTGTTTGGCGGATACAAGCTGGTCGTCAAAATGTGTAATTCCTCGTTGGAAATGGATAGCGGGAGTTCCGACAAATGCTTTATGCAGATTTAGCGACTGTAATACGTCGTCGGTAAATTTTCCATTCAACATATAACTTTCCGGAAATAATATGCCACCGGTTACGATGACCTTGATATCTTTTTGATTTCGTAATGTACTGGCAATGTTAATATCATTCGTCACAACGGTCAAATCCTTTTTATCTAAAATGGATTTGGCGATATGCAGTGTCGTCGTGCCGGAATCCAGCAAAATATGATCACCGTCTTGAATCATTTCTGCTGCAGCGAGTCCAATTTGCTGTTTTTCGTTATACTCAGCGATTTCTCGCTCATTAAACGATGGTTCAGAATGGATTTCATCATCTTCATTTATTGTCACGCCGCCATGCGTGCGAAATAAAACGCCTTCTTTTTGCATGGCAGATAGATCACGGCGAATTGTGGCTTCGTGCACATGAAAGCTATCGGCTAATTCGCTTACAGTCGCATAATGTCTTTTCTTCAAGTAGTCTAAAATAAGCTTTTTTCTTTCAATAGCCAACATATGCAATCCCTCTTTCGTCCACAGCTACGATATCATTATATGTCTTCCAAGGAATCGCATCAAGACTAAGCTATATTTTTTGAGCTGCAATTATGTCGTCAGCAGCCTCTTCCGTCGGTAAGGTGATAAATTTTGTTAATATAGCGCTTACAAAATACAAAGCCGCAAGAATCCAGATAACACCTGCATCACCGACTGTACCAATTGTCAAACCGACAATCGCAGGACCAACGAATGTCGGTAAACCAGCACCAAGATTGAGGATGGACATTGCCGCACCTTTATCCTTTTTTACAAGAGAAGGAACTAATGCCGATAGAGGTACATATGCCGCAAGCAAAGCACCCCAAAGCATGCCGATTGCGCCTACCGCCCATACATTTCCCGCAAACCACTGTGGTGCATAATAAATACCGATTGTCGTCAAACCACATCCTACACCGCCGAAATACATAATTGTATTTCTCCAGCCAATCTTATCCCCAACGATGCCAAATACCAGATTGAACAGGATATTACTCGTAAATATTGCCCCCCAGATCCCAAGCCAGGTGGTTGTAGGGATCCCATGTCCTGCCAAATAGGTAGGCAAAAAAACCGGAAATGCAAATTGAGCCGTCGTATTGATGGTCCTTACAATTCCGCCCAACAAAACTTTTGGTTCTTGATAGGCGACTGTGATGCCCTTTTTCAATTCCTCAAATTTGCCACTTACGTCCTGACCACTTTTACGTTCCAGCCTATCTTTATTCACAACCAACGCGAATATTGCCCCGATGGAAACCCAAATTAGGGCACTCCATAATGTATTCACATGTCCAAGTGTTTTGATTGCCCACACCGAATAATAAGCACCAAGCACATTCAATCCGCCTGTGAACACAAACCAGAACCAGCCGACTGCTGTCCCAAGGCGTTTTTTATCGGCGCGATAAGCAATCCAAACAAGGAAAGAATAAGCAAAAAGCGGATAACCGAATCCACGCAGAGCGTAAAATAAAATCATCCATGTGTAGTGGAAGGAACTAATGCCAAGCGAAATGAATCCTGCGGTCCCAAGCACGTACAGCAGAAAACCTGCCAGCATCGTTCGCTTTGTTCCCAGTGCTTCAACCAGTACTCCCGATAACCAGGAGGAAACAGCAATCGTCACACCGTATGCAGAAAATAGCCAACTTGTTTCTTGTACAGAAAATCCTTGCTCAATTAGCCAAGGGCTGAGCCAGCCAATCTCTAGCCCATCCCCCATCATGAAAATCAGTACTCCCAGATAACCCCAGGCGATTTTGGAAGGAATCCCGATCCTGTCTGTCCATGCCAAACCTTTATTCATTTACAAAACCCCTTTCATTCGTCCCATTGAAAGGACAGTAATGTTTTTTTCCAACCTTTGTGCTCCAATGTTTCATTCATTGCTCTTGTCAAATCCTCAACTGTTTCAATAATTGTTGGCTTTTCCGGAAGCAATTTTGCCAAGCATGCTTGAAATGCCTTGTTTTGAAAGGAAGCCATTAATTGTTCGAATTCTTTTCGTGAACTTCTTGAGCTGCCGTACAAACGAAGGCCTTTTTCCAAAATATCCCTTGTATTGATCGGCACCCTATTTTCTGTTACGCCCATCAACGTCAATGCACCCCGTGGTTCTAACAAATCAATTGCCTGATTGATTGCATTTTCGCTAAAAGCGCCACCCGTACATTCGAAAACATGGACAACATTTCGCATTGCCTTAAAATCAACGTCAAAAATCAATTTTGTTGTCGCAAAATCAAAATGCGCCAACTTTTCTTCCACTGCTCCGAATACAATCAAATTTTCTTTAGGGATGTTATATACATGGTGCAATACCGCTGCGGTCAAATATCCCACGGGTCCATCCCCGAATACTGCTGCTTTTCCTTCATGCAGAAAGTCACTTACATTGGAAACTGCATGAAGAGAAACGGAACATAGCTCCGCCAATACTGCAAATTCATCGGAAATACTATCAGGAATGAAAATCACATTTTCTTTAGGAAGCACTAGCCTGCTTTGACCGATACCATCATAACCACTTCCAAGGAAAACAGCGTTCTCGCAATAATTGTCCTCCACACCCCTTTGGCAAGGTGGACAACAGTTATATTTGTTTTGTTGTCGCTGTGCATACCCTGAAATGTTCGGGATAATCGCAACTCTCTTTCCCTCCATTGTTGGATCCTTCGCATATACAATCTTTCCAATTCCTTCATGAAACAATGCCATTGGCAATTTCTTTTCTAAAGCTTCCTGACGCCTATTGCCGCTAAAATAACGCAAATCTGCATGGCAGATACTTGCCATTTCCGGCTTTACCACCACCTCCCCATTTTTTATTTCATGCACTAATTCTGTTTCTTGGAAGACACCTGGCTCAATGAGTCGATATGCCTTAGAAGTAATTACTGGTTGTGCCAAAGTATTCGCCAATTTGTATTCCTCCTAATTTTCAATGATGTTCATTTTTGTTTATATTATGTGAATTAATTGGTTATGTCAATATCTTTTTGCTCATTTATGTTCATTTATTTATCAAAAATGTTTATTTATGTTGAAATTTTAACTGTTTTATCTTAATATTTAATAAAACGCTTTCAACGATAAGGGGATAAATGATGGAAAAATATTCAATTGGAATTGATTTTGGAACAGAGTCTGGACGTGTTTTAATCATTCACACAGCAACTGGCCACATAGCAGCTTCCAGTGTTATTCCATATAAACACGGGGTAATTACGGAAAAATTGCCTTCTGACGAAAACACCAAGCTGCCAAAGGATTTTGCCTTGCAGCACCCGCAAGACTACTTAGATGTCATTTATCAAGGTATACCTCTGGCAATGGAGAAAGCACGCATCTCCAAAGAGGCTATTGTCGGTATCGGTGTCGATTTCACTTCATCAACAGTTTTGCCAGTTGATAATGCTCTGCGTCCTTTATGTTTTCAAAAAAAGTGGCAGAACAATCCGCACGCTTGGGTCAAACTGTGGAAACATCACAGTCCAAAAAAGGAAACGGATGAAATAATGAAGAAGGCGGTTTCCAAGAAATATAATTGGCTAAGGAAATATGGTTTTAACATTTCGACAGAATGGTTTATACCAAAATGCCTGGAAACCCTAAATGCTGCGCCGGAAGTCTTTGAAGCTGCAGATATGTTTCTGGAGGCTGGGGACTGGGTCGTGTCCCAACTCACAAATGAAGTGGTCCGTAGCAATTGTTCGCTGGGCTTCAAAGCTTTTTGGAATGAGGACGAAGGTTTCCCGAAATTATTTTTTTCAGAGTTAAGCGATTCATTTACTGATATTACAAAGACAAAACTTCGTGGCAGGATTGGAAAAATCGGGGAAACCGCGGGATACTTAAGTAAAGAAGCTGCAGAAAAAACAGGTATGCCCGAAAAGCTCCCCGTTGCCGTAGCAATCATTGATGCCCACGCGGCCCTGCTTGGTGTTGGAGCTGCTGCATCCAATCAATTGACGATGATCATGGGTACATCCACTTGCCACATTATGTTACACGAGAAAGAAATTGAAATTCCTGGGATTTCCGGCGTCGTTAAAGATGCGATTATCCCCGGTTTATACGCTTATGAGGCAGGTCAATCGGCCGTAGGAGATCTCTTTGGATGGTTCGCGAAGCAAGTGCCGAATACCTTTCTAAGCGATGCGAATCGAATGGGTATATCGGTGTTTGATCTGTTGGAAAAACGTGCAGCAAGGCTCCAGCCTGGAGAATCCGGATTACTGGCAATGGATTGGCATAACGGCAATCGTTCCGTGTTATCTGATTCCGATTTGTCTGGACTGATCATGGGACTCACGCTTCAGACAAAGCCTGAAGAAATATATCGCGCTTATATGGAAGCAACTGCTTTTGGGGCAAAAATAATTTTGGAAAACTACAACACGTGGGGACTACCAGTTCAAACGGTTTTTGCAGCAGGTGGGCTGCCACAAAAAAACCCGCTGCTTATCCAAATTTACGCTGATATTTTGAATTTACCCATCCATGTATCCGCAACAGATTATGCACCAGCTGTTGGTGCAGCTATACTTGGCGCCGTTTCTGCTGGTGAATATGAAACAATTCCAGCGGCCGTTGAGGCTATGCGACAGCCATTTTTAAAAACATATAAACCGGTTCCCGAGCATGTATCTATTTATAGCAAACTATTTGTTCTATATAAAGAATTGCATGACGAGATGGGATATAAGAAGGCACATCGTATGAAAGAGTTAAAGTCAATCAGCAAGGCTAATGCATAGATAAATAGGGTTTCCTGCACGATAGCATGTGCGGGAAACTTGCTTAAGGCTGCTCCTGCTGGGAGGTATTTGGTGGGGTTTTAAATGACCCATGGTGTGAAGAGAGGATGATGCTGTGGCGGGTGTGAAGTATTCGACAAGTTTTGGAAAGTAAATGGGGCTTGGCGTGAAGTATTTGACACTCCTTGGAAAGTATTTAGCGCTTGCTCGAAAGTGAGCAAACCGAAACCCGGTAGGTAGGCACGCCCACCGACAAAATCAAGCCCCGCAAAATCATCCAAAAACCCTTTTCCCCGCCAAATGCAAGAAAGAGGGTTTTTAGGTCTGCCTTATATTTTGCTATTCGACACCACAACCACTAAACCACCCAACACTTTTCCATGCTACCCGTGATTTCCAATCGAATACCCGTCTTTTTTGATCAAGCTTTGAAAGAAATACGTGCGCACAACTTGCCGGGACGTATACCTCAAAAGCTGCTTTGCGTTTGCGATGGATTCCTCCACCGTCATTGGCTTGTTCGCAATTGAATAAACCCCCGCAATACTATCGTCCAGCACTTCCTCTATTCCATCCCCAACAGCTCCTGCCAGGATCACGGTCGGCACGCTATGCTTTTTGGCAGCCTCGGCAACCCCCATTGGCGTTTTTCCTGACAGACTTTGCGAATCAATTTTTCCTTCGCCCGTAATGACGAGATCCGCATCCTTTAAATGGTTATCCATGCCGCAGTATTCGAGCACCACATCAATCCCCCGTCTCATTCTGGCAGGAAAAAATGCTTGAAATGCACCGCCGATACCGCCGGCAGCTCCTGCCCCGGGACTGTTATGCAAAAATTTTCCTGTGGTTTCCGCCACTACATCTGCCCAGTGGTTCATCCCATCGTCCAAGTCCTTCACATCGGCTTCGGTTGCCCCTTTTTGCGGTCCGAAGACGTACGATGCGCCATTTTTTCCGACAAGAGGATTTTTTACATCGGTTGCGATAAAAAATTTACAAGAAGCAATGCGTTTGTCAAAATGGCTTAAGTCAATGGTTTGCACATGTTTTAATGCGCCCCCTCCAAAGCTGATCTCTTTTCCATTTTCATCCAAAATACCCGCCCCCAACGCCTGCAGCATACCAACTCCGCCATCATTTGTTGCCGAACCCCCCAGCCCAATGATAAATTCGGAAAACCCTTCATCGAGAGCCAGCTTAATGAGCTGCCCCGTTCCATAAGTCGTTGTCTTCAGTGGAGAAAGCTGACCCTTTGGAACATGGGCAAGGCCTGAAGCAGCGGCAACTTCAATCACGCATGTTTTTTTATCTCCTAAAACACCATACGCAGCAGCAACTTTCTCACCAAGCGGACCGACAACCACCGCGTGCCGCATTTCGCCATTGGTTGCATCCACAAGTATCTCCATTGTCCCTTCCCCGCCGTCCGCCATTGGCAGCAGCACGGTATTTGCATTGGGAAATGACTGCTTGATGCCTTGATTAATAGCTGCAGCCACTTCCTTCGCACTCAAACTCCCTTTAAATGAATCAGGAGCAATCACTATTTTCACTTGGCACACACCCTTTTTTGAAAAGTAAAATTTCTATCAGTGGAGAAAATTGCCTCACTGATTATTGGTTGTTCATCAAAGTCGCTCCCTTTATTTTTTTGTTACCACCTTGGCACGAAATCAAAATTGTAAAAGGTTAATAATCCCCCATGGAGATCATAAAGAAGGTGAAATATTATGGAAGGAATGATTGATTTTGTTTTATACAAGAGAAAAAGAGAAAGCATAGCAAATAACCCAACTAATACTGGCTTTTGCATATGTAATAAGCCAAAAATAATAGCTTGTAAAATGGCAGCAGACCAAATAGGCAAAAATCTGGATAAAACAACCATGATGCAAACCCTATGGACCAATTCTTCCCAAATAGGTGTGAGCAGACAGGAAATTAGCAAATACAGCAAAAATTCCTGTGTAGAAATAAACGCATATCTGATCCCCAAATGATAGTGTTCAACAAGCATTTCATCCATAAAAAAACCATACATGAAGAACAATCGGTTTACGTAAAAGAAAGCAATATATACCAATACAATCCAGAAATAGGTAGAAAACCTACTCATTGCGGAAAAATCTAATGCCCTTGTATACAATTTTCTTGATGGTTTATAAAGGAAACTGAAAAGCAATATTGCAATAAACGAGATCAATTTAATGGCACTAGGGTACAAGTAATAAGAGGTATCAAAGATATCTCCCAGACTAAAGATTACAAATACCACAACTAAATATAAAAACAAAGAAGTTGTTGTAACACCCTCGCCTAATTTTTTGATATACATAACGATTTACCCCGTTTTTCCTAAGGAAATATGGTACATGACTTTGGTATATACATGTGCATTTGATTTTTGATGTGCAGCTTTTTCCGTATTAGAAATACGGCTTAAAGTCAGCAAAAGTTTCACCGATATGATAATTCATACTTATATTAGCATGTGGCAAGCGCCTGCCGCCACGTGTTGCGGTGGGAAGGTCAGGCGATGAAATTATAGCAACTTATCACACATCAATGGATTTCAGGGTTGCGGTGGTGTGGTGGTGCGGTTAGATGGCGCAGTGTTCCAGTCGGAAGTATTCGACATGTTTTGTGAAGTATTTGGTACGTTCCGTGAAGTATTCGACATTTCCCGGGAAATATTCGACACGCGTTGGAAAGTATTTTCCGCTTGCTCGAAAGTGAGCAAAACAAAAGCGAGAGACGGACAGGTTTTTAGCCTTTGAGCATAAGTACTTGCTGACTAGCGCCACGTACAAATAAGGAGATTCCATCCATTGATTGTCATAGCGATATTGCTGCGGTGTTCTTACTCTGAAAGCCAAAAAGAAAGAACAGTCTTTTTGCATACTGTTCCACTCCGAACTTATACAATTTCCGTTTTAAAATCTCAAGCTCTTGTTTATCCAACTTTGTCACTTCCGAAATTAAATCGATTGCCCTACCTCTTCGCAGCATTTCAAGAGTAACCTGCTTAATTTCTTTTTCCATAGGGAATTGGAATTTCCATGATTTTATCTTCCTCGGCTTCGTCTGTATGCTTGCTTTCATCCATCAGGTGTTCCTCTTTTTCCACATCTGCTCACGCATCATTCACATTTCCGGCTTGAACTGGTCATCAATCTCCCCATGTTCATTGTAATTATCTCCAAATATCTTTTTCATTCGCTCATGCGCCTGGGATTTCACCTGTTCATCAATATGCGAAATAACATTAAAAACGGCATACACGATTACTGCTGCATCGTCTGCGAAGCCAACAACCGGAATAAAGTCCGGCACTAAATCGAAGGGGAGAATTAAGTAACCAAGTGCTCCGGCTATTGTCAGCTTTGCCTTTTTCGGCGTCTTCGGGCTCTTAAATGCGTAGAAAAGCAACAAACTGTAGAAGGTCGACTTTACGCCGATTATTTTGGCGTATTTCAAAAGTTTCTCCAAAAATTCACTCTCGGAGAAGCTTTGCCAGTATTTTTCGATTTCCTTGGCGGGATCGAGCTCCTTTAATTTCTTCTTCCAATCATCTATTGTCACAACGGATTCCTCCCATTATAAAAGGTTTCTATTTGGTTTACTCTTCCCTATTATAATCGAATAAAATCGGATTGTGCGCAATCATATTTTGGAAATTTACATAGAGGCAATGAGCCTTGGCGAAGTGACCAAGGCTTTCCAACATTTTGCTTAATTTAAGGAGCTTCTACCCCAACTCTGGATAAAACAATACCTTGCCAAAATACGCTTTCCCATTTGCGATCCTTCGAAATGCATCCGGTCCCTCTTCTAGTGGAAGACGGTGACTGATCATAGGCTTTACATTGATTTGGCCAGTTTCCATATAATGTATGGATGCATCCCACTCTTTTCCGGGAAATGGGGCGGACACCGCATTCCATGAGCCAAGAACGGTTAATTCATTGCGAACAATCTTTTCAAAATAGTACCTCTCTATGTTGACATCTGCGTAGGGAATACCCATACATACAACTTGCCCGCCTTTCTTGGGCAGAGCAAATACCTGTGCTGAGGTAATTGGTGAACCCGCGGATTCAATGGCAACATCGACACCTTGACCCCCATTTAGGGTAAGAATTTGCTCATGGGCGGGATGTTCCGATGAATTAACAGCATGATCAGCCCCGACACTTTTGGCAATATCTAGCTTTGCATCATCAATGTCGATTGCATACACCTTGGACGCACCAAAAATCTTTGCCCACTGTACAGCAAGTAAACCGATATTGCCGCAGCCCATTACAGCAACCGAATCACCTGGCTGCAAATTCGTCCGATAAAAGCCATGCGCAACAACGGAGGATGGCTCAATCATTGCTGCTGTATCAAAGTCAACGCTGTCCGGAATCTGCATGACATTTTCTTCGGGCAATTTGGCATATTGTGCAAATGCACCCGAATGATACGCACCCATTACATGGAGATTTTCACAACGAGCCGGCTCGCCTTTTCTGCAACTGTCACATTCCCCACAGCAAAAGGCGGGGCACCCAGCTACACGATCACCAACCTGTACATTTTTCACACTCCTGCCAACTTGGACGACCTCACCCGAAAATTCATGCCCGAATATGGTCCCAGGAACATAAGCACCCAGTTTTTTAAATCTGGAAATATCCGAACCGCAGATCCCGACTGCCTTTACTTTTATGATGACATCATTGTCATTCGTCGTTTCTGGCATCGGCGCCGCTTCAAAACGTATATCCTGTTTTCCGTATAATTTCAATGCATTCATCTGTATCGCCTCACGAAATATGCTGTTAGAAACTTTTACCACCTAGAATTCTGCCTTTTTCAAACACACCGCACAATGCAATTCCGATAACAATCCTACTGCAAACTTTATTGCTGCTCGGAATTTCGCCTTTTTTTAATCAAACCAATTAACGCGATTCCCACAACGATACTATTCAAAATGGCTTGGTGTTGAAAATAAAAATCACCAATTGTTCTTCCGAGAGGTCCAAGCATAAAGTCTAACAGTGTTTCAACCATTTTCCATCACACCCATTTATTATTTTGGCTGTTTCATTCGTCTATCGGCGTCAGTAAAACCTTGATACCTTCCCCGCTTTTGATAGCTTGATAGGCTGCATCCCATTGCGTAATATCAAATATATGTGTAACCAATGCCTTGGCGTCCACTTTGCCCTCATTCATCAGTGCAAGGGATGGCTCCCAATCGTGCGGATTTTGGCTTCTGCTGCCAACGAGACGAATTTCTTTTTGAATGATTTTTTCAAAGTCTGCAGGGATTTCAGCCGAAGCAAAAATGCCAATTTGGCCATATTGCCCTTTTTTGCGTAACAAATCAAGACCCATCTTCACAGCAGGAACCGCCCCGGAAGCCTCAAATACAACATCTGCACCATAGCCGTCGGTAAGTTCATCCACCACTTTTTTTACATCTTCTTCCTGAATGTTAACTGTATAATCAATGCCAATTTCTTTCGCTTTATCCAGACGCACCTTATCATTGCTTAAACCAGTAATAATAACGGTTGCCCCTTTGCTTTTGGCAATTTGCGCTGTCAATAAACCGATCGGTCCGGGACCAGTGACAAGTACAACGTCACCTTTATGAATCGTTGTTTTGGAAACGACGTGATGGGCACAAGCCAGTGGTTCTGTCATTGCTGCAGATTTATAATCAACTTTCTCCGGCAATTTATGCACACTTTCTTTGCGGGCAATCAAGTATTTGGTAAAACCGCCATCTTGCTGGGTTCCCAGTCCCTTGCGATGGCTGCAAAGATTATAGTCCCCTGTTTTGCAATATGCGCATTCCCCGCAAATGTAGAAGGTCGTTTCCGAGGTAACGCGATCACCAATCTTGAAATCTTCCACACCATCACCGACTGCAACAACTACACCGGAAAATTCATGCCCCAATGTGACGGGAGCGGCGACCCGATAATGACCTTCATACGTATGAATATCTGATCCGCAAATACCGGCATATTTCACCTCTATTTTTACTTGATCGGCACCGACTTGCAGTTCCTCCTTGTCTTGGACTTCCAAGTTTCCAAAGCCAAGTTTTGTTTTTACCAATGCTTTCATGAACGATTCCTCCAATTTTTCTGTCCAATCCACTGCAGGCAGCGATTTAACAAAAAACCAATGCTCTTTCACCTAATTAAATAAGCTAAAGATTTTAAAGATGATCCAGTTTAAAATGTTTCCGCCCTGGTCAATGCTTGATATATGGGCAGTTCCTTTTGGCATATCGAAGCTTGCATTTTCCGCCATTTGTGTGAAAACCGGTGCAACATCTGTCGCAATATACAAGGAAATCGCAATCATGATGGTTCCAACGATGACGGAATGCACAATATTTCCTCTGGCTGCACCAACGATAAACGCCACAATAAATGGAATAGTTGCCAAGTCCCCGAAAGGCAATACGGTATTTCCCGGCAAAATAACAGCGAGCAAAACAGTAATTGGAACGAGAATTAATGCCGTGGAGATAACTGCCGGATGACCCAAGGCAACTGCGGCATCGAGACCAATATAGATTTCTTTGTCGCCGAAACGTTTATTCAGCCATTCTCTGGCAGACTCTGAAACTGGCAATAACCCTTCCATGAGGATTTTTACCATTTTCGGCATCAGTACCATCACTGCTGCCATTGCCATGCCAATTTCAATAATGTCTCCAACCCCATATCCTGCAAGTGCTCCAATCAATGCACCGAGGAATAAGCCGATGAAAATCGATTCTCCAAATATACCGAATCGTTTTTGAATCGTCTCCGGATCAGCATTCCAATTTTTAAGTCCCGGAATCTTCTGAATTAATCTCACGAGGAAAATACCTGGTGAATAAGAGATCGTACTTCCGGTAGCTAGTGAAACGCCTGGAAGATCATAAAACTCGCTGACCATTGGCGCGGTCCAGTCTGCTACTTTCAAACAAACGATTTGGAATAGTACAGCCGCAATCAGACCTTGCACAATACTGCCTGAAATGGCATATACCATCGCACCGGCGAATGTGTAATGCCAAAAATTCCAAATATCAACGTTCATTGTCTTCGTTGTTTTTGTCAAAAGCATGATAACGTTTACGAGCAGTCCAAGCGGAATAACGAAAGCTGCAATGACAGATGCCCATGCAATCGAGGATGTTGCTGGCCAACCGACATCAATGACGCTCAGACTAACTCCCAAATTTTTTACCATTCCTTGTGCCGCTGGACCCAAATTATCCACCAGCAAATCAATGACCAGGAAAATACCTACGAATGCAACACCAATTGTTAAACCGGAGCGAAATGCCTTTCCCGGTTTTTGCCCAAAGAACAGTCCGAGCAAGAAGATGACAACCGGCAAAATAACGGTTGCACCCAAGTCCAAAAAGCCTTGTATGAAATCGACAAAACCTTGCATGGTCTCGTCCCCCTTATATGTTAGGCGTTCCGATTTCCAACCGATGCCAGAAATCGAAAAGCCACATTATCCTACTTCAATAATTCATTTAAAATTTGTTTCTTCGTTTCTTCCGTTCCTATTCCCGTCAAAAAGGAACGTGCATTAATGACAGGGAATGGAAATTCCTTTTTCGTCATTGCTGTTGTTACAAGCAAGTCTGCTGTATCTGTATAAGCACTTACTTCAGCGATTTTGATTTGTCTAATATCAACATCCAATTGATGTTCTTTTACCATCTCTTCTATTGCGCTATTGACAACTGTCGAGGTAGCTATACCAGCACCGCATGCTACCAAAACTTGTTTCTTCGCCATATTACTCACCTCCTTTAAAGGCAACATCCAGCTTGCTTTCTATTAAATACCTTACATTTTTCTTGTTTTTTTCCCGACACAAGTAATTCAAAGTGTCTGCGTCTTGAAACATCTGCATCAAACGCTGTAAAAGTGCCAGCTGTGAGTGTGTCTCATCCATCGCAAGCATGAACACCAGTTGAACGGGGGTTGTTTCTTCGGGGCCGCCGCCCATTACACCAAATGCAACAGGTTCCTTTAATATCCCCACACTAATGGTCTTTTGGTTCACATGCTCAATATCCGTATGCGGGATGGCAACGGAAACGCCTTTTGTCGGAAGACCTGTTGCAAATTCACGCTCCCTGGCAATAATGGCATCTATAAAAGTCGCCTTTACAAGCCCTTTTTCGTATAATTTTCCGCCCATCACAGAGAGAACATCTTCCTTTGTTTTCTCCTGCAAATCGAGAAAAATAATCGATTCGTCCAAATAAATATCACGCAATTTTTGCACCCCTCATCTATGCTGTTCATCTATGGCGTATTTCTGAATGATTTTATGAATATCCGTCGCGGACGATGCGCGAATGATGCCATCCCTGTCCTGTTTGGATGCGGAAAGCTTCATTAGCTGCATCAATGCTTTCAAATGCTTTTGCTTATCTACTGCCGCAATGACGATGATCACATGGATTGCATATCCTTCTGTGAAATGTACTGCTTCATCCAGTTTCAAAAGACTCATCGCAACATCATTCACACCTTCTTCCGGTGCGGCGTGCGGGATAGCAATATGGGGACCGATGACAATGTACGGGTCCTCTTGACAGTGTGCAACCATCGCTTCAATGTACCTTTGCTCGATTTGCCGCTTTTGAAGGAGTGGCTGGGCGCACACCCTTATCGCCTCTTCCCACGACGCGACTTGTTTTCTTAGTGTAATATGTTCAGGCGTGATCAAATCACTTAAATCCGCTTCTGGCAGCTGTTCTGTTCGTTTTACTGAAGCCGAATCATCACGGTGGATATAGCGGTACAAATCTTTTGAAAGCTCGTTTTCATCGGCAATGGTTGCGTGATTTTTTACAATCGCTATAATATCTTCCACATGTATCTCCGACGGGATGTAACCATGCAATTCCATCATGACTTGTTTGCGAAGCCTGTTTTTATCCTCCCGTTCCAAAAATGAATCCGCAATAAATACCTTTTTGTCTGTTTCCAGGTTGATCGGTGAGAAAACAATATCGTAGTTTATTGGATAGGTTTGAAATTCCCTTACCGACATGGCATCCAAAAATACAAATTCGGGAAATAGTGACCGGAGTTCGGTCAGCATCAGCCCGGAAACAGAAACACCTTTTGGACAGACAACAATCGCTTTTATCTTTCCCTTAATGCTGTCTCCTTGCCTTGTCATCCAGCCGCCAATCAGCATGGTCAGATAGATCGTTTCGCTCTCAGGTATTTTGGCACCAATTAAATCCGCCAGTGGTTTCGTCGATTTTTTGACCAAATGGTGCAAGGCTTGAAAATCCTTACTGACCGATTCTTGTACATCATTGAGTTCTGTCAGATGGTATTTAATCCGGTAATATGCCGGCTTGACATGCAGCAGCAATTTATTTAACAACTGTTCTCTTTCCTGCAAAACAACGCATGCCTTTTTTTCAAACAGATCGAGCATTTCATTGAGCGCCTTTTTCAAATTGGGAATTGCATCTTCCGTCAAACGTTCCGACCAATATACATTTGTGGTAAGAAGATGCAAGGTAATGAACAGCCGCTCTTGCCTGGGAATATCGTCACAGTCGGATAAAATTTCTTCCGTTGCCCGGTATTCCTTGGTGTCGGACAGTTCCTCGTAATGGATGAAAAATGCATGCACTTTATGACCTCTTTTAATCCTTCGCAACAACAAAATGAATATATATGGCATCGCGTGCAGCTTTTCATCTGTAAACTTGAGGTTGAGCTTTTTCTCCACATGCTCAATGCTCCGATTCCATTCACGAATTTCCTGCTTGTCAATGGCGGCCAATTGACACAGCCGGTCCTCCCCATGGTTCATTTCCAGTATTTTATAGAGGATATGGCGAAGCAGCTTGCGAATAAGAAGTTCATCGCCTTCCAGCAAATAGCCATACCTTCTTGAATAGCGCCATTTCAAATCATATGGTTGCAAATATTTTTGTACTTGCTTCAAATCGCTGAGTACAGTATTTTTACTGACATCCAATGCACTTGTAAAATGAACAAGCGACAAATCGTCTGTACTGAGCAGCATCATAAGGATTGCATACACTCTTTGTTTTTCAGTCAATATTGCCGTATCCATTGTCGGGGCTTTTTCCTGCTCCGGCGCCAATTGTGAAAACACGGTTTGATCCATAATAAAATGCCCTTGTCTGGTTCGTTCGATAAGCGGAAGGTTCTGTTCCAAGAGCCAATCATTGATTTTTTGGAAGCTATAACCTAGCTGCCTTCTTGTCAGATTGTATTTTTTCTCGATATCTTTGCTTAGAATACTTGGATTGTTGATCAACTCATCCAATATTTTGTTACTTCTCACATCGAGCTGCATCATTTCCCTCCTTCCACTATTATCTTATCATCGGATATACCCGTTATGAACACGCTTTCAGTGCAATTTAATGGATAGGGAATGTACATCGTTGGGATCTGTTCTGTGCCAACATGGAATTTGCAAATAAGACGGGGGTTTTTGCAAATAGAACACCGTTCTCTGCAAATAGAACACCGTTCTCTGCAAATAGGGCGCCTTTATCTGCAAATAGAATCCCTTTCTCTGCAAATAGAACAGCATTCTCCGCAAATAGAACCCCTTTCTCTGCAAATAGAACAGCATTCTCCGCAAATAGAATCCCTTTCTCTGCAAATAGAACCCCTTTTTCTGTGAATAGAACGCCGATTCCTCGCAAAAGGGCAACATTTGGCACCCCACTGTACGCGCTGCTTCACAGTCAATGACCAAAGCAAAAAATACCTCCAACAATAAAACAAAGGAGGCAGCTTTCTCCATCGAAAACTGCCCCCTAGGCATTGTATTGCTTTTATGCCATCGATTCCTACCTTTAGCAAACATCATGATGAACTACCTAAACACTTCCTGGAAGTTGTTGGGGCAGATGATACACGGGTCCCGCCATTATGATGAACTACTTAAACACTGCTTCCACCGTTTTCGCAGCAGCATTGCCATCATCCCATTTACAGAAGCGTTCATAAAACGTATCATACTTTTCCTGGTATGCTTGAGCGATTTCCGGCAGATTTTTGACTGACGCCACTATTTCTTCCGTTGTACGCACAATTGGTCCTGGTACCTCGTTCTCAACATCAATGTAGAATCCACGCAGCTGGTCGCGGTATTTTTCCAAATCGTACATAAAGAACATGATTGGGCGTTTCAGATTGGCGTAATCAAAAAACACAGAGGAATAGTCTGTAATCAGCATGTCCGACACCAAATACAGTTCTGCAATGTCATCATAGCTGGAGAAATCGTAAGCGAACCCTTCAAATTCGGAAATATCAAGTACGGAAGCAATGAAATAGTGCATCCGCAGCACAATAATATAATCCCGACCAAGTTCTTCCTGCATACGATGGAGATCCATTTGCAAGGTGAATTTATATTTGCCTCGGGAATAAAACTCGTCGTCGCGCCATGTCGGTGCATATAAAATCACCTTTTTATCATGTGGCAGACCCATTTTTTCTTTGAGCTGTTGTATGTCTTCCGTTGTATTTTTTTGGTACAAAATATCATTACGCGGATAACCAAATTCCAGCATGTCTCCATCATATTTGAATGCCCTGCGGAAAATATCCGACGAATATCGATTTGGTGAACTAAGGTAATCCCATCTTCTGGATTGTTCATAAAAATGCGCTTTATACTTCGGATCTGCCGAGTGCACATCGTCCATATCAAACACCAAATGTTTCAACGGTGTACCGTGCCAGGTCTGCAGAAAAATGTTACCATCCGGCTTATTCAAGTATCGCGGCAGCCGTGAATTGCTGACCCAGTATTTCGCCTTGGCCAAATAATAAAAATAGCGCAGACTAAAACGAATCACCTGTTTGGCGTTACCAAGGATTTGCTTTTTCTCATTGAAAGACCAAACAAACGTGTAGTCTGGATGCTTTTTTAGCATATATTCATAGATATATTTCGGACTGTCCGAGTAATTTTTTCCCAAAAAGCTTTCGAAAAAGACCAGCTTTTCATTTGTTTTCCGTTTAACAAAGAATCTCTGGTACAGATAGATATAGAATTTTTTCTTTGTCTTCAATGCTTGTTTGAATTGTCGCATTTCTTTATGTCGTCTGTTCACGCTGACATATTTTGACTTATTACGCATCAGGAGCGGTTTTGCCTCATTTTTCAGGATCCAACTGTAGTCTTGCAATATATCACGGTCCAGCAGTTGAAATGCATCAGACAACCGTTCAAATAATGGTTCGACATTCGCTTCATCCTTGAAATACGTCACAATTGTTTTGCGGTAAAAATTCAGGAAATGTCTGTCCAAAAAATGATTCGCCTGGGCTTTTTCGGACATCACCCACTCCTGATCAGCCTCGTCTGTAGCATATACATCGTCCGCAACCTGTTTTTTAAGATGCGTGTATACATGAATATAGTTTTCCACCTTTTCTGCTGCAGCCGATTGGTCCAAAGAAGGATTGCTAATCGCATCATTTCTTTTTCGTTTAAAATATACAGCCTCTTTTACATATGGCACTTGCTGCGTGTTCATCAAAGCCATAACGATAAAAGACAGATCCGAGTAGATGCGTGCATCCTCCATAAATCGCAATTGGTGACGCTGAACAAATTCGGTACGAAACAGGCAATTCAGGACCGATTCATTTTTAAACAAGTGATATTTTTCTTCGGTGTGCATTTTCACTTTAAACAATCCATCCAATATAATCGCCATGCCGCTTCCGAAATAAGTCGTTTTCATTTTTCCGCGAATCAGATCATGATGCTTGATATGCCGCATGAGTATTTCTATCGTTTTTTCAGGCAAATAGTCGTCGCTGTCAAAAAAATAGATAAAATCTCCGGTTGCCCGGTCCATGCCAACATTTCTTGCTGCACCGGTGCCTTTATTTCCTTGCAAATGGTAGAGTTTTATCCGGTTATCCATAGCCGCAATTTCGGTGAGCTTGCGCGTGCACGATTCATTGCTGCCGTCATTTATTAGAATGATTTCCAAATCGGTATAGGTTTGTCTGATAAGTGATTGAACACTTTTGTCGATAAATTCAGCCGTGTTATATACAGGCATAATAATTGAAACCTTGCCCATTTTCCTTTTCCCCCAATATTTTTACCTCCACATAGTATAGCATAAATATGTGTACATGCCATTGACCCATTTTAATTGGAATATTGCATAAAATTGTCCTGATTTTTGTGAGCATGTATAGTATAGTTATCAGTAGTTGATGTAGCATCAAATAATAAAAATAGATTGGGGGAGCTATCTTATGGCCATTTTTAAAGGAATACAGCGCAAACTTAAAAGCGTGATGCCAAAAAAGCAGGATGCAAACAAGCTTTCTGCGATTCCTGCTGCATCCATTCGCATAGAAAAGAAAAAAAGCAATCTGCTTTTGTTCATCCAAACGCAAGCTGTCCAGCAAATGGACGGGGAACTATTGCTGATAATTGCCGAGACAAAAAGCACCAGACAGGCTTATTATCCGCTGGTTAAGGAACGGAACGGCTTGCAGACGGTTATTCCGATTTCTGAACTGTATGATGGCATATTTCCCAAGCATATATCCATTCAGTGCAATGGAGAACAGCTGCAGTTGCTTCTGCCGGAAAAAAATTGGGTAGAACCAAAAGCCTCCTTCAAAAAAATAATCGATTCGCAAAAAATCAAATTTACCTTTTATCGCCGTGATGACGCTTCTCTTGGTTTAAAAGCCAAAAAACCGAAACTGGAGCGTACCATCACCTCCATTCAAGACTTTACGGTAGCAGGGCAAATCGGTGCCATTGATGGCTTTCCCAACTGCAACGCCTTTTTGTACATCGAAGAGCAGCAGACGTTAAAAGCCGTAAAAGTCCCGATTTCCGGAGACTTTCAAGTCGATTTGCCGACATTGGATTTGGTTGCCTGCAAGCAGAAGAAAAAAACATTTTTCAATTTGTTTGTTGCCATCATGCATGAAGATGGCCGCATCATTCGGAAAGAAAAAATCAAATATGCCCATGCTGATTTTCGAAAAGACAACTATTATGCACACACAACAATGAAAGATGATGCCGGGAATGTGCATCACTTTCTCATCACCACCACACCGTACCATAACATGAAAATCGAAACATTTACGATTCCGCACAATGTCCGTATTCCGGAGGATCCATCTATCAAGGATCCAAATGTATGGCTGGTCGGAGAGAGAAGCAATACCGCTCAGGATAATGGATTTGTTTTCTATCGCTGGCTGCAAAAGCACACGGATATAGAAGTGTATTATGTACTTGAAAAAGACTCCCCGGATTATGAGAAAGTAAGAGACGATCCGCATGTGCTTGTTTTCGGCTCAAAAGCGCATTTCGATATTGCGTTCCAGGCGAAAGTATTGCTATGTACCCATGACATGGATTACATGCTGCCGTATAAAGCCGCGAAAGGATTTTTTCACTATGAAGATACGTTTAAAGTCTTTTTGCAGCATGGCGTTATCGGAAGAAAAAATGTGGAGTATCATAAGTCGGACTATGAAGTACCATTTGATTTATTTATTGTCAGCAGTGAGTCAGAGAAACAGCTGGTAGTCGTGGATAAGCTGGGTTATGCGGAAGAAGAAGTTGCTGTAACCGGTCTTGCCCGGTTTGACAATTTGTTGTCTGCCAAAAAGCCGGAAACAAACGATATACTGCTTATGCCTACCTGGCGCGACTGGACGAATACCGATCAACGATTTTTGGAAAGTGAATATTTCCGCAGATACACGGACCTGATTAATGATGAGCGGCTGATGGAGATGCTGGAGCAATATCAGGTAAATCTCACTTTCTATCCGCATTACCGTGCCCAAAAGTATTTTCAACAGTCGCTGCAGCGAACAAATCAGCGTGTGCAATTTATTGAACAAGGGGAAAAAACAGTCCAGGAATTGCTGATTGCACATTCCCTGCTGATAACGGATTATAGTAGTGTCAGTTTTGATTTCATGCTCATGAACAAACCTGTCATCTATTATCATTTTGATACGGACCGTTTCTTTAAACGTGGTATGCTGAGACCGATCAATGACACATTTCTCGGGCCAATCGCCCATACGCAAACAGAATTGGTCCAGTTTATTGCAGATAATCTTCAAAACCAGTTTGCGAACAATCAAGTGGACACATCGCCATTATTTGCCTATCGGGATGGTCGCAATTGTAAACGAATTTATGAAGCTGTTACTAGGCGTTTGCAAGCGTGAAGTTGAATATAGAACAATAAAGTTTTTATAAAAACCAACCCGAAAACTACTATAGTAGCGTCCATTTTGAACAATCTCAAAATGGACTCCTTTTATATGGGTTTTGAAATATTTTTAAGCAAGTGTTTCTTCATAGCTATGCTACATTTCCATTTCTGCTTCTTTTGTTTCTCACGGCACTATTCTCACACCAGAACAAAGGCGCAAGCGCCCGTTTAGCAACGTACAAACTGGAGCACTTCGCAATGAGATAAAGGAAACATGCCCCTGCAAAAGGGGTATGGCGACGTTGGCCGCAAAGGCCGTTCTTAGTCGGCCCTCCTTCACCTACGAACCGATGTTGACTTATCGTAGTGGAGAAGTGTGAAGTTTGGGGCTGCGATTACTCGCCCCATCAAAAAACTCTGCTAGTTGCTGGGCGCTGGAGCCGGACGTGGCTGTCGCTGAAAGTGACATTAACACAGCCTGAATTTTATACTTTCTCACACCATAAAAAATACAAAACACAGTAATGCCAAATTGGCCAAGCTGTCGTATAATGATAGAGTCAACTCTCGAATAGTATGACAGGATTGGGATAGATATCTACTATTATATGTTTGCTAATTTCCGTCGAAGGCGATTAAATTGTGAAATTCCCTCACTTTTATCCATAGATAATTCATAGACACCTTATGTATATTTTCTAAATCATATTTGAATGAAAGCGTGGTATATACTATGTCCAAAGCAAAAAAGGCATTCCTTTTCCTTGCTTATTTTTTGTTATTATTTTTCGTCATAAAAATCAATTCAACAACTATCATTGAATGGTTGAATAAAAGTATGTTCCCCGATTATACAATGGATGCCACACTGGAAGTGAATGATTCTTTTGCCAATGGTGTCTCGTTAATATTTGCAATCACTGTATTTATCTATTCCATTCTGGGAAGTGCCATTGTAAGTATACTGGTTATTGACTTACTCATGTTTGGTCTCGTTTTTGCCAACCAGATGAAAGCAATGGAGCGAAATGAATTCATCACTTTCTCGGAACTCAAGACGATTGCTTCACCAAAAGAGCTCTTATCCTTTGTGGATGTCTCCCCTGCTTTTGCGCTATTAATAGCAATCGGGATTATTTTGGTTTTGATTGGATTACAATTTTTGATAAGCAAGCTCTCCAAGAAAGTAAACTTTCGTGTTGCCAAAAAGATCAGGATTGTTTTATTTGCGGTATCTCTAACCATCTTGGTCATCATATTTGTAAAACCCAATGATTATAATGCACGCGTCCTAAAGTTTGAAGAAACGCATGTACACAATCACAATCCTTTACAACGTGCCAAAAGAGATGGTTATTTACCTACCTTTATGCATACGGTCAAACCTACCTATATGGATAGACCCGGTGATTATAGTAAACAAAGGGTCATGGAGATCACGAAAAAATATAGTGGAATATCAAAGGAAATCAATAAAGCGCGTAAAAAATCTCTGAATGAATCGCAAACACTTCTTTATTTAAGTGAATCATTCATGGACCCAAAACGGTTACCTGGTCTGTTGTTGAATGAATCCCCTATTCCGTTTATTTCCGGTATGGTTAAAAGCAATATTGGAGGGACGATGTACAGTCAATATATGGGCGGGGGGACTGCCAATCTGGAATGGTCTGTTTTAACATCATTCAGCCTGGAGGTTTTTCGGGAACCATTGGTTGTAACACCATATTCCGATTTTTACGCTGACTCAAAAAATCACCATACTGTGCTGGATTTTTATGATAAAAACAAGATTGCCATACACCCGTATACCGCCCACCTCTACAACAGGAAAACGGTATATGATGCAATAGGTTTTGATGCATTTCACTATCTGAATCATGGCATCCGTCATACCGATAAGTTGGGCAATCACACAAGAGTTTCAGATGAAGCCTTGAATAAGGATATTTTGGACGCGGCCAATACGGATGATGTGGGGCTCATCCATATTTTATCCATGCAAAACCATTCGCCATACAACAGAAACATTCCCGGTATGGATTACAAACCGCAAATCAATTTTGAGGTTTATCCAAAAAAGATGCAAAAAGGGTTGTTTAATTATTTGCAGGGAATACATGCTTCAGACAAAGCCATCGCGGATTTGGTTCATGCGCTGGATCAATCGGATAAAGAAGTAAATCTTCTGTTCTATGGCGATCATTTTCCTAGCGTCTTCAGAGGTATGGAACATCAATTTAAAGGGGATAAGCTCCATCAGACGCCATGGTTTATCTACATGAACAAAGACAGAAGTCAGAAAGGAATTCAACTGGAAGGCATGTCGCCCGCCTTCTTTGTTCCAGTCCTATTAAAGGAAGGAAACTATTACGTTTCACCTTTCCAAGGACTGATGGATACCCTATTGACAAAAGGGGTAAAACGAATAGGAAATAATTATATTGTGACGAAAGATGGCAAATTAAACGATAGTGAGATATCAAAAGACTTATTAGCTATCGTTGATGACTACCGGATGGTTGAATACGACGCACTTTTCGGCCATAATTGGCTGGCTGATGACTTCTATACAAAAACGATACGGTAAGGTAAAGGGGAGATAAGCTGCTTGCTGCTTACCTCCCCAATACTTCATTCAGCCGGTCGGGGTAGTTTGTAAACATGCCGGTCACACCCCAGTCTATCAATCTTTTCATGTCAGCCTTTTCATTGACTGTATATGGATGAATCAGCAGTCCTGCCTTTCGCGCCTGCTGCACAAACGCTTTGGTGAGGGACGAAGCATTCGGGCCAATGCCAACAGCGTATTGCTTGATATTTGCCAATTCCTTATCTGTCAGCGTTGCTTTCCCATTAAACTTCATCAGCTGAATTCTCGGAAGCGATGGAGCCTTTTGCTGAACTTCCAAAAGGCTTTTCTTGCTGAACGATTGAATGATCACCTTTCCGGTTGGCACATCTGCATCGAGCAAATCACGCCGTTTCAATACAGTGAGCAATTCGTCAACCATCGTTGGGTTTTCTTCCGGTTTTTTCGTTTCGATATAATAGTTGGCATTTGTGCCGAATGCATCCAGAATCTGTTCAAGGGAAGGGACCTCCAATTGGTTGAACGCAGGCTGTGCCAGGCCGGGATTTTCCTCATTGAACCATGTACCGGCATCCAATGCCTCCACTTCACTGAAAGAAAAATCACTCACCTTTCCCTTGCTATTCGTCGTCCGGGAAACAGTATCATCATGCATGGCAATCAGCTTGCCATCCTTTGTCATCTGCAGGTCAATTTCAATGTAATCCCCTTGCATTTTCTCTGCTATTTCATAGGCCTTCAGTGTATGTTCCGGTGCGTATCCAGAAGCACCGCGATGTGCAATATTAAGGAATCTGTCCGGGGACAGCAAATCTTCCTCTGGTTTATTCGCATGGACATGTGCGGATTCGTCTTGTGGTGCATTTTTCATCTTACTGACCGGTGCGCCACTGCATCCGTACATACTCATCACAAACACACACATCCACAAAAGAAAATGCTGCTTCTTTTTCAATCGAATCACCTGCCCTTTAAGGGATGCCGAAATAGCAGAAAAGCACATCCGTTCAAATGTACCTTTCCCTTATTTTATGAGACACTAACGGGCTGTAATACCCCGAAACGTTTAAAATGGTGGGAGTAAACAGCCCGTAATTTTCTGCATTCGGTGGATGGGGAAAAGCCTTCATCCACATAAAGATTCATTTTATTCAGCTCGTCATTTCAAGAATTTTTTTCTTGCGTTTATCGGCTTCTTGTTTGTACGTTTCGCGTTCTGCCTTGCTCATTTTTCTCCATTGGCGAATAAACTTTTCGTACTTCGGCATGACTTCTTCTACGGTTCCAAAGTCCTTTACCGTGCCGTATTCCAGCCAAAGAATTTTTTCACAAAATTGTTTTACTTGGGCAATGGAGTGACTGACAAAAATCATTGTTTTTCCCTTTTCCTTGAATTGCTTCATTTTTGCCAGGCTTTTTTCAGCAAAAGTTTTGTCGCCAACGGATAATGCCTCGTCGATAATGAGAATATCCGGGTCCACGGTAACGGAAATGGCAAATCCCAGTCTTGATTTCATCCCGCTGGAATATGATTTGACGGGTTGGTCGATGAATTCACCCAGCTCGGAAAATTCGATGATATCGTCTTCCATATTTTTAATTTCTTTTTTGGAAAACCCAAGCATTAAGCATTTCAATTCAATGTTCTCCCTGCCGGTCAAGTCGCCCTTCAATCCGGCAGAAACCGCAATTAGGGCTGCATCACCATTGACCTCGACAGTCCCGGTTGTCTCCGGGACGATGCCGGCAATGATATTGGAAAGTGTCGATTTACCGGATCCGTTAATGCCGATAAAGCCAACGACGTCACCTTTTTCGGCTTCAAAATCAATGTTTGCCAATGCATAGAAATCTTGACCGTAGCTTTTCCTCGTCACGACATCCAGTAGTTGCTCCTTCTTATTTTTATATAGCTTGTATTTTTTGGATACATTTTTTACACGAATTGATTTTTCCATTTTGTTCACAAACCTTTACAAGAAGTCGATAAAATGTCTTCTGAACTTGACATGCAACGCGGAACCAATGATAAACAATACAATTACCAATCCCCAGAAATAAATGGTGTATTGCCAGTGCACTATAAAATGCCATTCCACGCCAAACAATGCAGACCGGTAACCATCAATTAAATATATTAAAGGATTCAATTTCAAAAATTGCATGATCTTTGGAAACTCGTTGGCAAGTATGGTAATCGGCCATAGCACCCCGGATACATACAACATCATTCTCAGCGACGAGTTAAGTAACATATGAAAGTCCCTGACAATCGTCGACAATGTCGATGTGATAAGTGAAACTGCGAATACTAAACAATATGCTGCAAATATATAATAAATCAGCTGTACATAATACATGTTGATGTAATAACCGCTAAATTGCAAAATGACAATAGATATGAGAAGCATCACGATATGGATGTAAAACTGCGCAAAAATAACGTAGCTTGGAATGACACTCATCGGAAAATTCATTTTGGACAGCATTCGCAGCTTTGTATAGATCGATTTGGAACCTTGAATGGTAGACTGGTAAAAGAAGTTCCACATAAAAAAAGCTGCAAGCAGCCAGCTGAAAAACTGGATGTGTACTCCGCCGACATCGACAGGATCCCTGCTTCTTAACGTGCCAAATACAAACCAATAAATCAATATCTGGATTGCCGGATTTAAAAACTCCCACAAAATACCGAGATAATTATTCTGGTTCTTGCTTTTCAATTCATATAAGGATAACCTTCGAACCAAGTAAAAATTACTTATTTGCTCTTTGATAATCATCAAAGCAGATTTCATAATTATTTCCTTTCAAGCGACAATATTCAACCCTATTTTCATTATCATACCATTAAGTCATTAGTAAATTATACAAGCTTCCTTCAAAAAAAACAAACAGGTGCCAGACACCTGAACAATTCCGCATATTTGGAATCGTTTCAGTGCCTGCCACCTTAGGCCACTTTAATGGACTGCTTTGCTTGGAATCCAGCCGATTTCGCCGTCTTCCGTTTCTACTTTGTACCAGTTGTTTTGGTAGTCCAGTATTTTCACTTTGGCGCCATTCGTCAGGGAAGAAATTGTTTTCCCTTCAGGCTGCTCCAAAACAGAGACTTCTATATCTTCTGACTCGATTACGCCATACTCCCCGTTAGGAATGATGACTTCTTTCTCTTTTGCAGGTACAGATTTTTCGGTATCATCGGAAGTTTCTTCTTTGGACGCGTCATTTTCTGCATCTGTTTGCTGTTTATCATCAGACTGCTGTTTTGCATTATCTGTCGAGTACTCCGCCTGATTGGCAGATGCATTTTCTTTTGCCGCGTTCTTGTCATCTGCAACTTCTTTCTGTTTTTCATCTGACTGTTGTTTTGCAGTGGAAGCGCCTGCATCATCTTTCGTTGTCTTTGGAACTTCAGCAACCTTGAATTTCGCCAGTTTCGGCTTTGCAGAAGCTCCCGGCTGCGCTTCAAATTGGGGCACATCATAAACAAGAATGAAGTTATCCAGCAAACGATAGATTCTGGCAAGTTGTGCTGTTTGTGAAACTGCCCACTGCACATGTGTGGCATATTGGTGCGTTGCCGGTTTGTCCGGATTCCATTTCATTTTATACAAGGTATTTTGGCCTTTGGAAATATAGTTTGCCGCGACCTGTTCGGCTCCCCCGACAATCGACTCGTATGGCGTAAACCATTTATGATCAAAAGCGTATTTCACACCGCATTCGACCGGACAGCTGTCTTTGGCACCATAGCCGTACATATTGTAAACAATGTATTTTGCCTTTTTCTTATCTTTGACAATATTTCCTTTTTCATCAACAGGCACGCCTTTTGCCAGGGTAGATGTGCCATGTCCGGTTTCATGGATCGTATGTGCAATTAAATAGGCTTCATTGATATTATTAGCTTTGCCCGCATCGATAAACGCTTTTGCTTCGCCTTCCAATATTCCTTCGCCCTTGAGAACTTTTTCGTTGACCTCTTTTTCATTAAGCCCTGCAGATTGCGAAAGGTCAAGAAACTGATAATAAGCGTCTGTGCCTTTTCGGAAATTGGACGGGTTGGCATAATATTCCACTTCTTCTCGTGTAGCTTTTATTTTGCCCGCCCCATCCGATTTCGGGCCGCCGTTTTTCATTTGCATATCGACCATATGTTTAAACGTGTAAGGATATTTTGTGATATTTGTAATATCTTCAGTCGTTACATCACTGGCGTGAATGTAGCCGGTTTTTGCTTTACCGGACACATAAACGGTTGCTTTGAACCAGTTTTTTGAAAAAGGTTCAAATTTTAATATTGTTCCAGATTGATAGCTTTTCCACGTTTTGCCGCTGCGTGACGGTTTTTGGTAGACATTCGTCGGTTTTTTCACCGCACGGCCGTTTAATGCCTTTTGTTTGCCTTCGAATAACTCTTCGACATGATTTGCGTAAATATAGCCTGTTTTCTTTTTGCCGCTCACATAAACAGTTGCTTTATACCAGCTGCCTGCAAATGTTTGAAACTTCAGGATGGTTCCTTCTGCATAAGATTTCAATTTTTTGGATCCCGTTGTCGCTTGGGAATACACGCCTGTCGATTTTTCCAATGCAATTCCTTGCAGCGTTTGCGGATTGCTGACAGCATTGGTTACATCCGCATGGTGAATGAAACCAGTTTTCCTTTTTCCATTCACATATACCGTTGCTTGATACCAGTTTTGACTGAAAGCTTCATATTTTAAAATACTGCCAGTTTGATAGTTTTTCCAGCTGCCACCATCTCTGGATGCTTCTTTATATACGTGCGCCGGATTGGCTGTTGCGATTCCTTCAAAGCTTTCACTGGCTGCTGCAGTCTCTGTATCATTTTGATAAATATAGCCTGTCTTTTTCTTGCCATTTACATACACGGTTGCCTGATACCATTGTGATGTGAACGTGCGATATGTCAGTTTCTTTCCAACTGCGTATGTTTTTAGTTTCTTGGAATCACTTGATGCACTGGCATATACAGCGGTCGGATTTTTTAATGCCAGGCCGCTGAGTGATTTCGGACTATTTGTGGCTGTGTCCACATCATTTTTGTCTATGTAGCCATTTACGTATTTTCCGTTTACCTTCACTTTCGCTTTATACCAGGAGCTATTGTGAGATTCATAGATTAATACCGATCCCTTTTGATAGCTTTTTAGTACCTTGGCATTTGTTGACGCTTTTTGGTAAACGTTGGTCGGATCTTTTAATGCGACACCTTGCAAGGATGTATCTGCGTGTACCCCATGCGGGATGACAAAGGCCGCAGCAAGAATCAAGCAGGCGAACACCTTTCGCATAATTTGCCTTGTTTTGAACAAACTAACCAACAATTATTCAACCTCCTATTTTGTTTTATTTTTAGTGCGACAAGAAACGACCTTTTCATATAAGGGCATCTCTTCCTACATAGTTATATCGTAACAAATTTAGAAAGTTTTTAGGGAGAACTTTTAAGAAATTTTTACTTTTTTGGTGGATGGAAGGATTTACTGTCTATTCATGCAAATTGCATGCCAGTTAAAAACCGTCCAATATGTAAAAAATCTGCATCGGGCATTCGGGGCAACACGCAATCGTAGTCTATGTTTTCGACAAACATCAATGCAATCATATATTACAAGGAATTAACATCTAAAATTTGTATCACACTTTGCCTGACATTGTATTATAATATATTCGTGTATCTATTTTTTCAGGTAGACAAGACAAAACAGCTTTTGCCGCGAACTCGCCAACGAATGCAAATAAATTAGTACGAATGCGGGACAGAAGGCAATCATTTATGCAACAAGAACGAGCCACCAACTGGTGAACACCAAGTTTTCTAAAGAGTAGGGGTAATGTATGAATATCATTTCGTTTTTAAAAAGAAGGAAAAAGAAGCAAAATATCAAGTTCAAATATGAACTTCAGATGAAACAAGTAAATTCCTCCTTGGCATTTTCCGGAAAACTGTCAAAAGAAGACTTCTTCGTAAAGGAATTATGGCTATTTTCCAGGGAAAAAACGGAAGCATTTCTGATTCAGCCAAACAAGGACACAGGCAACGCCTTCTCCTTTGACATTTCTTTGGACAAACTGGCAGAAAAACTGCAAACGACTGACAATGATCTATATGATTGGTATATAAAGGTGCAAACGACCTACGAAAATTTAAGTGAAGCACGCAAAGAAGACGACAACGTCAAACTGTTCGAAGCTGATGACGCCATGTATGCGGAATATTTTCTGCGGCTGGGCAGATTCCAGCACACGGACATCGGCCGGCTGGATTTCTATTACGTTGATGATGATTCGCTGATCAACTACATAACCACAAAGGGAAATATTTCCTTGAGTTGGAATAAGGAACCCGACTCGCCAACAAGAATTCAAATTGATCGGGTGAAACACAAAAATACCGTGTTCGGGATTGAAGGCAAATTGTTTACTAGAAATGCAATCATTGACGATGCACAATTTGTCATCAGAGGGAGAGATTCCCTGGTGGAGTTGGATACCGATCAAGTCGAACTGACACCGATGGAACAGGAGATTCCAGAAAAATACGGTCTAAAGCGGTACAAGTATAAGGCGCAAATCGATTTGTCGTCATTAAATACCAAGCAACCATTGGAACATGACATATATGACCTCTATTTCAAATTTGATATGCATGACAAATTCGAGCCGAAAATGGTACGTATTGGCAGACCGACATTTCGCGCCAGGTTTTTTATCAGCGATTTATATGCAAAAGGAACAGAACGTGCATCGGTCATCAATCCGTACTACACGTTCAAACAAGCCAATTTGTCGTTGGAGGTATATCAATTTTCAATCGATACTTACACCTATTTGCGTAAAATGATGCGCTGGGCTTGGCTCGTGCGGCTAATCAACCGCAAGCACGATGTGTGGTTGATTGGGGAAAGATCGTATAAAGCACAGGACACCGGGCTTGCTTTCTTCCGATATGTGCGCCAGCATCACCCGGAACGAAAAGCATATTACGTCATTGAAAAAGATTCACCCGAACGTAAAAACGCAGAAAAATATGGGAACGTACTGGAATTTGGCTCCAAAGAACATATTAAAAATGCCATCATCGCCAAAAAGGTAATTTCGTCCCATCACCCGGATTATCTCTATCCGATCCGCACCCCATCCTTTAAGGCAAAGGTGAAGGCAGATAAAGTATTTTTGCAGCATGGCGTAATGGGCACCAAGAACATGGTGGCTAATTATGGAAAAGATGCGACCGGATTTGATACGGATTTGTTCTTGGTCAGCTCCGATTTTGAAAAAGAAATGATTGTCAATGATTTCGGATATCGTCCGGCCGAGGTTTTTGTCACCGGTTTATCCAGATTTGATACATTGTTTGAAAAAGATGTTGCCGTGCAACGACAAGTCCTAATCATTCCAACGTGGCGCGATTGGATTGTCACGGACGATGTGCTGCTGGAAAGTGAGTATTACGAACGGTATAAGCAGTTAATTAACAGCCGGGTTCTGCGCGAGCTGGCTGAAAAATGGCATTTCAAGATTCTTTTCTGCCTGCATCCCAATATGCAGAAATTCAGCAAGTACTTTGAAAACGACTATGTTCAGGTGATCAATCAAGGTGAAGTGGATGTACAGCATCTGATTAAAGAAAGTGCGCTGATGATTACGGATTATTCCAGTGTCGGCTTTGATTTCAGCTTTTTGCATAAGCCAGTAATCTATTATCAATTTGACAGGTATCGATTTATTGGCAAGCGACCGTCCCATCTGGATCTGGACAATGATTTGCCGGGTGAAATTTGTACTGAACCGGAAGAAATCATGCAGCTGCTTGACAGCTACGCATCCGCTGATTTCCACATGAAACCTGAATATATCAAGCGTGCCAATAAATTTATCAAATACCGCGATCAGCATGCTTGCGAGCGGATATATGACGTGATCGAACAGACAAAAGTCAATCACCGGATAATCGACAATCCAAAAATCACGATGCTGGCTAAAGGCGTATTCCGAAAATTCCGCCGGAGCAGCTACTACTTCCCTACCATGAGGCTTTTTTACAATATAGGAAGACGTGTGATTCCGGTTGACGACAAGCTAATCTTGTTCGAGAGCGGGGTCGGCAAACAATACAGTGACAGCCCGAGAAAAATATATGAGGAAATTCTCGAACGCGGGCTTGACTACAAAAAGGTTTGGGTATACAACAAGCGGCGCCGTTTCATGGATGAAAATACGATCAAAGTAAAACGTCTGAGTCCAAAGTATTATTATTATCTGCTAAAAGCGCGATATTGGGTGAACAATCAAAACTTTCCAACCTATATTCAAAAACGGCCCGCAACAACTTATTTGCAAACATGGCATGGCACACCATTGAAAAAAATGCTGTATGACATTGAAGAAATACACGGCCGCAGCGATGATTATTTGGAAAGAGTAAGTAATGCCGTTAAAAACTGGGATTATCTAGTTTCTCCAAGCGACTATGCAACAAAGGCATTCCGCAGTGCTTTCCGCTATGACGGCGAAGTGCTAGAGGTCGGTTATCCGCGCAATGATATTTTCTATCACGCGGATCGGCACCAGGTTGCAAAAAGTGTCCGCAGCAGGCTTGGTATTGATCCGGCAAAGAAAATTATTTTGTACGCCCCGACATTTCGGGATGACCAGATAAGCAAGAAGAATAAATTTTCGTTTGATCTCAATATGAATTTGTACGATATGCAAGAGAAACTTGGTGATGACTATGTCGTTCTGCTGCGTATGCACGTGGTTGTCAGCTCCAAATTGCATATTGACGAAGAACTGCAAGATTTTGTCTGGAATGTTTCTGGCTACCCGGATATACAAGAGCTGTTGCTCATATCGGACATTCTGATCACAGATTATTCATCTGTCATGTTCGACTTTGCAAACACCGGTAAGCCAATGCTCTTTTATACGTACGACTTTGAACATTATCGAGACGATTTACGCGGCTTTTACTTTGACTTTGAAGACGAAGCCCCGGGGCCATTTGTCTACGATACGGATGAAATCATTGCTAACATCCTGCGTATAACAGATGTACAAGCTGCTTATAAGCAGAAATATCATGCATTCCAGAAGAAATTCTGCCAGCTCGAGGATGGAAAGGCAACCAAACGTGTCGTTGACCGGGTATTTGCGTCGGCGAATCTTACAATAGGTGGTAATACGATTGAGCGTAAAAGAAATATGGATTAAACTGCGGAGAGGACCACTTGTAACCTATACACTGAAAGTTTTATTTATCCTGGCAGGAAAACTACCTGTCAAACGACATACTGTCATATTTGAAAGCTTCCATGGGAAACAATACAGTGACAATCCACGGGCAATTTATGAATATATGAAAGCCAATTGCCCGGGATTGCAATTGTATTGGAGTACAGACAGGCGATATAGTAGCCTGTTCCAAAAGGAAAACGTCCCTTACTTACGTCGTTTCTCCCTAAAATGGATCATGACGATGGCCAGGGCGCGCTATTGGGTAATCAATACGCGCCTGCCTTTATGGATGCCAAAACCAAAACATACCATCTATCTGCAAACTTGGCACGGTACACCGTTAAAAAGGCTCGCAGCGGATATGGATGAAGTGCATATGCCGGGTACGGATACGAAAAAATACAAGGAAAATTTCTTATATGCAGCAAGCAAATGGGATTATCTTGTCTCACCAAATGCCTATTCTACCGAGATTTTCAAACGAGCATTCGGCTTTAAGAAAACGGTGATTGAATCCGGTTATCCGCGAAACGATTTTCTAGTAAATGCCAATACACCGGAAACGATAGAAAAAATCAAGAAAACATGCGGACTGCCTATGGATAAAAAAGTAATGTTATATGCCCCGACATGGCGGGACAATGAATTTTACAGTGTCGGCAAATATAAATTTAACCTACAGCTGGATTTGGAACAACTACAATCTGCGCTTGGAGATGACTACGTAATCGTGCTGCGGCTTCACTATTTGGTTGCCGAGCGCTTGGATCTATCAGGCTATGAAGGGTTTGTCTACGATTTTTCGCATCACGAGGATATCCGAGAGTTATATTTGATTGCGGATATGCTGATCACTGATTATTCATCCGTTTTTTTCGATTATGCCATATTGCAGCGCCCGATGCTTTTCTTTGTTTATGATATAGACAGCTATCGCGATAGCTTGCGCGGTTTTTACTTTGATTTCGAGGAAAAAGCGCCGGGGCCGTTGCTGAAAACAACGCCCGATATCATTGCAGCCGTCAAAGAGATAGAAGCAAATGGCTTTGCGCCCGCTCCTTCTGCAAAAGCTTTCTATGACAAATTTTGCTATTTAGAAGATGGCCATGCCAGCAAGCGCGTGGTTGATGCGATCTTGGAATGAAAAAGGACACCCAACCGGGTGTCCTTTTTCATTCGCTCATGCTTTTCATCAACGAGAGCCATGCTTTTTTATATTTTTTATAGCTGAACCGTTTTGTCACGTCCAGAGCGTGGTGTGATAGCTTATCGCGCAATTGTTGATCCTTCATGATGGCGATAATTTTTTCAGCCAATGCTTTTGTATCCCCCTTTGGTACGAGGAATCCATCCACGCCGTCCCGAACAATATCTTTTGGTCCATATTTGACGTCATAGCTGACGACTGGCGTTCCCGCTGCCAGACTTTCCGTCAACACCATTCCAAACCCTTCAAAATCAGAGGTCAAGATGGAACAAGCAGCTTCTTGATAGGTTTTCGTTGGGTCGAACGAAAAACCTTTCAATTTAATATGGTTCTGTAGGTTTTGTTCACGAATCAAACCTTTTATCTCTTGCTCCAGCGGTCCAAAGCCATATATATGATACTGTGCATCAGGAATTTCCTTTACAACGTGCGCAAATGCCGTAATTGCTTCGTCCAGGCGCTTTTGGCCATCGTATCTGGCGAGACTGACCGCAAGATGCGGCTGATAGGCATCTTTTTGTGCTTTTTCCTGTGCATACGCGACATGGGGAATCACATGATACGATTTGCGGCTGCCGAATTTTTGTGAAATATCTTCCCGCTGTTCTTCCGTTAGAAAGACGATGCCGTCAAATTTGTCAATATGCTGAAAGAAAAATGTCCAGCTGTTCCTGGTTTTCGCTGTATTGTCAAACGGCTTTTGGTAGTGATTATTGTGCAGCACCGCTACCCGCTTGATGTTTTCATTGCGTATATTGACGACCAGCTTATCCGTTCCGCGCGAATCCGACATGACCACCGGATGATTGATTGTCGCAAGCTTTTTTTCCACCCAGGCCGTTTGCGCATCGTAAAGCGTGGGATATTCAACCGGCTCATTTCCAAAGTATACCGTTCTTTTTTCTTCACCATTCCCGTTTAGCCAGATGGATAGATGACATTTGCCGTCTTTATCAAAGTACCTGTCAAGCCTTGATTTGTTCGTAAATAAATCCGTATGCCTAGACCTAATCAGTGCACCGCCCGGATTATATTCATCGCGTCGATAACGGTGTCTGCTTTCATTCATAAAATCGACAAATAATAAATGGCCATTTTCATCGAAACGTTTATATTTTTCATAGATGCCGTTTCGGTAGTAACGATAAGAAGGTTCTTCCGGTACCTCGTCTTCCACAACTGCATACCCATTTTCTACGATGTTAAAAATAGGATCTTTTAGCCGCCTCTTTTGCCGCATTCCCTTTCCGCTGCTGTTTATTTCATCAAAAAAGTTAAGCAGCTTTATTTTTTTATGCAACTTGCCTGAATCGTACAGTGCCTGCTTTATTTCGTTAAAATTCCGTTGAAACTTCAGTGTTAAAAAAACCACCTCATCGTAATGTTTGATAAATGTATTCGCTCGTGTCATGACTGCTTTCGTCAAACCGCCGCGTACAACGTCCAATGAATTAAAAACAAATACGGGGGTGTTTTTTGCCATAAAATACGCTCCTTATGTTGCGATATATTTTGTTTTGAGCTTGTGCAAGTTCGAGAACAAAGGCGTAAGCGCCCGTTTAGCAACGTACAAACTGGAGCACTTTGGGGCTGCGGTTACTCGCCCCACCGAAAACCATTTGGGGCTGCGGTTACTCGCCCCATCAAAAAGCCCTGGGACTGCGATTACTCGTCCCACCCAAAATCTTTGCTAGTTGCTGGGCGCTGGAGCCGGACGTGGCTGTCACAGCAAATGACATTAATACAGCCCAATTTATACTTTCTTTACTTACAAGGCTAGCGGTTAATCGCAATTGAAATCGGTATATATCATTGATTCATACGCTGCCGATAGATTTTTTCCTGTAGTTCCTCCAAATAGTTTATCAGGGGATCGCGTAAATCATCACGCGATAATGCAATTTCAATGGTTGTTTCGATGAATCCAAGTTTTTCGCCAATATCGTAGCGTTTGCCATCGACCTCGCGTGCATAGACTTGCTGCCTTTGATTGAGTGCCTGAATGGCATCGGTTAATTGGATTTCTCCTCCCGCTCCAATTTTCTGCTCCTCCAAGTAGCAAAATATTTCAGGCGTCAGCACATACCTGCCGATGATGGCTACATTTGAGGGGGCTGTTCCAGGGGCGGGTTTTTCCACCAGGTTTTCAACGGTATACCGCCTTCCCAATTTTTCTTCGTACTTCACGATACCATATCGGTGTGTTTGCTCCTTGGGTACTTGTTTTACCCCGATAATCGGGGAATGCGTTTCATCGTATTCATTTATTAGCTGTTTTAAGCCCGGCTCTTGGCTCTGAATGACATCATCACCAAGCAAAACCGCAAAGGCTTCATTTCCAATAAACTTTCTCGCGCACCAAATGGCATGTCCCAGACCTTTTGGCTCCTTCTGCCGGATATAGTGGATATCCACTTTCGCGGATTTTTCCACACGCGCCAGCATGTCGTACTTACCTTTTTTCAATAAATTGTTTTCCAGTTCAAAAGAGTGATCGAAATGATCTTCAATTGCTCTTTTTCCTTTGCCCGTTACGATAATGATATCTTCAATCCCGGAATCGATTGCTTCTTCAACAATGTACTCGATCGCGGGTTTATCAACAATTGGCAGCATCTCCTTTGGCATAGCCTTCGTTGCCGGTAAAAACCGTGTTCCCAACCCTGCTGCAGGGATAATCGCCTTTTTTACTTTTCCATACCTATTTTCTTCCAAATCAAGACCTCCAGGGTGAACATATAATTTCTCATTTCATTTTTCTCATCAATTTCACCAGTGCTTATTCAATACATGAACAATTCCCTCCGTATTGGAAAATAAACCACCCTCTATTGTGGCAAATCATTCTCCAAACGTGCAATTGTTATCTTGACCTTACATGATAAGCATCAACTTCTCTCAAGTGAACGGCGGTGCGTTTGGGCAGCGCTTTTTTCTATCGCAGTCGTTGGACAAATTCTTCCGTCCAATAGTGGCCCTTTTCTACATAGCCGACACCAATATGTGTATAATTCCTGTTTAATATATTTTCCCTATGTCCCGGGCTATTCATCCATGCCTGGACAACATCCTCAGGGGAAACATATCCCTTTGCAATATTTTCACCGTACGTATAGCCGCGAACAAGCAAGGAATCGTAGAATTGCGCCAAGCTTCCGTATGTAGGGCTTGTGTGATCAAAGTAATGCCGCTGGCGCATATCCTCGGATTTGATTCGTGCGACTTGATTGAGATCTTTGTCCATACGCAACGGTTTCAGGTCATATTTTTTCCGCTCCTTGTTGGTCAATGCAACCACCTTATTTTCAAAAGCATCGGCTTTGCGCTCAGCCGCTGATTTTGCTGCATCCGGTTTTTCAGCAACTACATCATCGACGGAAAAATAACCGTTTGTTGCTTTCCCATTGATATAGATAGTCGCTTGCAGCCATTTTTGATTGTATACACGATATTTTACCTTTTTTCCAATTGAATAGTCCTTCAGTTTTGCTGCCTTTCTGGATGTACTGCTGTATACGGATGTTTTCTTTTTAGCGGCATAGCCGGTAGCTGCTTCATCCGCAATATCCCTTTTGTCAATGTAGCCAATGCGCTGCTTCCCATTGATATAAACAGTGGCTTCATACCAATCCGGTGTATATAGCCGGTATTTGAGGACCGTTCCTTTTGGATATGCTTTTAGCGGTACGTTATAGCCAGCGACCGGCCTCGGATAGATATTGGTTGGAATAGCTGCCGCATAGCCGTATGTTGTAATTTCCGGCTTCGTATTTCCAATTGTATCGGCTTGCAAGTAACCTGTCTTTGCTTTTCCTTTTACATATACCGTGACCATGTGCCAATTGGTCGAAAACGTTTTGTACGTCAACTTGCTGGCGATTGGATAGGTTTTCAGCAACTCCGCTTTGTTTGACGGTGTAGCATAAACGGACACATAGTCTTGCGCATATCCATGCATCGTGTGCTGTTGGACGAGCGGATCCACATCCACATTTTGTATAAATCCTTGTTTCTTTTTACCGCCAACGTAGACGATAGCAGTAAACCAATCCGGTGTCCATTTCCTCAATTTCAGGATGTCTCCCTGCTGATAGGCTTTCACTACTGCTGCATCTGTATCCGTTTGTGCGTATACATTTATCTTATCTTTTAACGCAACACCTTGCAACGCTATTTCCGTCGTGTCTGCATGCACGAATTGAGGTGGGGCAATAAAAAGCATCTCTGCCAATAAGAAGAAAAAGACAATTGTTCCGACATATTTTTTCATGCTTTCACCCGCCAATCGCTATTTTATATTGATCCCCAGTTGGGTTGTGGCAAAGAGTTAATTTTTTCCAATTGTTGATATGACAATACGAAAGCTAAGCTTGGTAGTGAAAATAGGCGTTGTAAAGGAAAGGCTGTCATACCGGTATATACTTAGGAAAAAATTGTAATACTCGGATTGATCTTTAGCCGTACCGTAAGTGATGAATTGGAAATTATTGTCGCCATATGAGGATATGTTGGCAAAACCGATTTTTATAAAATTTGATTCTATCATAATATCATTTCAAAGTATTGGCAATAATAATTTGGTCGTTTGTTGATAGAATTAAAACTAGCTTTTGCTGCAGGTTGCTCTGATGTGGCAGCAGGCGGTGGGAATGTGTGCTGTATGTAATAGACGTAGCTCGCTCTAAGTCAGGGAAGTGGCTCGAAAGGATGGGGAGTCGCTCCGGGGCGGGAAAACCCGCTCCAGACAGAATAAAATCGCTCGAAAACGCGTGAAGTCGCTCCAAAAACGAGAAAGTCGTTCCAGAATGGGAAAAGTCGCTCACAAAAACGGGAAAGCTGCTCCAAACTTGATAAAGTCGCTCGAAAACGTGGGAAGTCGCTCACAAAAATGAGAAAGTCGCTCCAAATGTGGCAAAAGACGCTCGAGATACAGTTAAAGTCGCTCCAGGGCATGGAAAGTCGCTCGAAACGCCCGAAACATGCTCCAAACTTGGTAAAGCCGCTCAAAAACGCGTGAAGCAGCTCGAGAAGGGGTGCAAGTCGCTCGAAACGACGGAAAGTTGCTTCGAAAGCGAGAAAGTCGCTCCGGAATGGCAAGCCACATCATAACGCGAAACCCACTCGAAACAGACATAACCTGCTCCAAATCCAAATAACCCTCCTCCAATCCAGCCCGCCACTCCTCACCGTTAAAAAAACGCACCGAATAACATACACATCAACAACCAATCTGGTGCACAGATTTCCATTTTCAATGCATACCACCCAAGTTAAAAAAATTTAAGTCTGGGTAAATACAAAAAAATCTTATCCAACGTCACTAAAATCAAATAAAATGGCGAAAATTATAGAATAGGGAAACGAATAAAGTCTTGGGGTGGGACATACAAATGAGCAAATTCAAAGTGGCTGTTATTGGCAGCTGTGTTTCAAGGGACATTTTCAATCGAAAATTCATTCCGAATTACAAAGAAATGTATGAGTGCGTATCTACGGCTTGGCAAACCTCGATTATTAGCTTTGTGTCTGACAGGACGTGGATTCCGGAAGATCAAAAAGGCTATAAAGATGAACTGACAAAACACCAGCGCAATACGGCAAATCGGGATATCGCCAAAAGGTACAGAAAGGAAATGATTGAAGCACAGCCGGATTATATCCTTTTTGATTTGTATGCAGATGTTCGATACGGCGTTGTCAAAACGGACAAGGGCTACCTTACCAACAATCCGAATGGCTTCCAAAAAACCTTTTATTATCACAATAACAGCTATGAAAAAACGCTGAATATTTTCAGGGACAAATCATACTTGGATCTTTTCTTTCAAAGTTTCCAGCAATTTTTGGATTGGGTCCATCAACAGATTCCAAACTGCAAAGTCATTGTAAATGGTTTCTATGAAGCTTTTTCATACATGACACGGGAGGATTATCCAGTCAATTTTAGCTTGAAAGTATGCAGTATGGTAGCAAAAGAAAATGCCATGTACAATAAAATTTATGAGAAATTGATTGCTGACTATGATATCTATTTTTTGGATATGCGAAAACGGACATATTTTGGTGATTATGACCATTTATATGGCAGAAAGCCGTGGCATTTCACCCAGCAATATTATGATGACTTGCACAATGCATTAAACAACATCGTAATGAAAGATCAATTACTGGATGAAAATGAAACAAAAGCAAACAATTCCGCAGAATCAGAAGAGAAAAAGCGAAATCCGATTGTCTCGCTGATCAGTTTATTTACGAAAAGTTAAATACTAAAAAGGGCAAGGCAACCTTTAATAATTAGTTGTCCCGGCCCTTTTTTCTTAGTCCTCAACCTGTCTTTCCTTTCCCAATATCAAATAATCCAGTTCCCGATCAGGAATTTTATTGTATTCCTTGCGTTTAAACAGATAAAACACGGCACCGAACACGATCCAGACGAGTAACGCAATTCTTGATTCAACCCCGAGAAACGCCGGTGAGCCGGGAATCAGCAACAAGCCGATAAACACAATACTCGCAAGCGCTCCGAGCAATGAAAGCAATTTTTTAAATGGCGCCGTCTTCTGCTCGTCATCTCCATTTTGTGACCACTTGAACAGCTTAAATGCGGTGAAACAAGTGTAAAAATATGCAATGGAAACTCCGATGGAAGACATGTCCACAATCCATAGCAACACTTCGCGTCCAAACCAAGGTGCCAGCATCGCCAAAACAACAGTGAAAATAATTCCTATATACGGTGTATTGTATTTCGGGTGCAGTTTTGAAAATACCCTCGGCAATACTTTGGCACGCGACATGGCAAATAGCAAACGGCTGGATGAAATAATGAAGCCGTTTAGGCCTGTAAAGATCCCCATGCTTAACGAAATGACCAAGATGAACAATCCCAAGTTTCCAAGTATACCCTTTATCGCTTTACCGGTACCCCACAGGTTTTGTTCCTTTACAAGACCTGTCCAAGATTCAGTCATGGCGGTGGTCAATACCATGAAGCTATACAGGAGTCCTGCAGCGATGAGGGCGAAAATAATTAAACTGAACGCTTTTTTGGAAGAAAAATTGAATTCTTCTGCGGCTTGCGGGACATTGTCGAAACCGACAAACGCCCAAGGTGCGATGGCTACAATGGAAATGATTGCCGCCATGCTGGACATTCCCGGGTGAAACAACGGCTTGACGTTTTCCAGCCCGGATTCCGGAGAAGCACCTACCATGCCTGTCAAAAGCAGAACCCCTACAATCATCATGACGCAGAAATAAAACTGCATACTGCCGGATAATCCGGTGTCCCTAATATTAAAATAAGCAAAAACAAAAAGTGTTATACTTGCGATAAGTATTTCCATCAAGTAGACATGCCAGCCTGCAAGCTGATACATTTCAAAATGCTGTACAAAGCTTGGAAAAACAAATTTAAACATTAATGCGAATGCGGATGCGTTCAGCGCCACAATGCAAATATAGCCCAATGTCAGAAACCAGCCACAAATGAAGGCATGCAACCTTCCAAGACCGACATATGCATATGCAAATTCCCCGCCAGAGACTGGAAAATCCCGAATCAATATACCGTAACTTACCGCAATGAGCATCATCAGCAACGCCCCAATGCCAAACCCAATGATGACGCCTAACGGACCCGCCTGATCCATCCAGTTCGTCGGCTGCACAAAAGCCCCCCATCCAATCGATGAGCCCAGCGCAATCGCCCAGACCCAATGGGGCTTGAGTGTTTTCTTTAGCTGCGTTCTTTCTTCCATACTTGCTCTACCTTACTATATGTATATTTTGGGAAAGCTTTTTTAAATAAACGCCTCCCAATCTGTCTTTTTATGTTCCTCTAAAACAGCTTGCTCAAACCGGCATTTCCTTTTTCAAGGAAAGCGGATGGTTGAAGCAGGGTAAACTTCACATACTACATGCAGGGAGTTGATTTGCGCATGCTTAAGGAACTGATTATCTTTATTTATTTGATTATTTTCCGCGGTGTTTTTTTGTTTTTCCGTTTGTTTCCGATTAAGCGGGATAAAACCACGTTCGTTGCGTCCTTTGAAGATAATATTTTGTATACGATACGGGATGTGGAAAAATTAACTTCCGAAAATATGGTGGTGTTACGCCTTTCCAAGCGAAAAGTGACGATTGCTCAAAACAAGCGTATAACAGTGCTGGAATTTTCAGCGCCGCATGTATGGCATTGGGTCCGGTCTGTGTACCATTTGGCTACCTCCAGGCTGGTATTCGTTGACAATTACTATGGATTTCTGGCAGCGGCGAATTTTCAACGGGGCGTACCTGTCATCCAGCTATGGCATGCCGCAGGGGCGATCAAGCGATTTGGACGCTGTGATCCGTCCGCTAAAACAAGGTCCGCTCTTGCCAAGTACCGTTTCCGGCGTGTATACCAGCGATTTGACCATGTCGTTGTCGGCTGTGAAAAAATGGCTGGCATTTTCCGGAAAGCCTTTGGGATTGGTGAAGAAAGGATCTTACGCACAGGCGTACCACGGACGGATTTCTTTTTTGATACAGAAGCGATAACGCGGGAGCGAGAGAAATTTTCCCGTGAATTTCCTGCCATTTGCGAGAAACAGGTCATTCTCTACGCGCCGACTTTTCGTGCCGGACAAAAAACGGCAACTGCATTGCCACTGGATTTGCATAAAATGTGCCAAGCACTTTGTGATGATTATATATTGTTTCTGCATCTTCATCCTGCTGTGAAAGTGGATATTGCGGTGGACAATCGCGATTTTGTAAAAAATGTGTCCGGTTATCATAATATCAACCATTTGCTCACCTTTACGGACATTTTGATTACCGATTATTCTTCCATTCCATTTGAATTCAGTTTGATGAAGCGGCCGATGATTTTTTATGCCTACGATTTGGAGGATTACAAAAAGCAGAGCGGATATTGGGAGGACTATGAACAAATGGTTCCCGGACCGATTGCAACAGACACTAACGACATTATAGAACTGATTCGACACCATCGGTTTGATTTGCAGGCGGTGGAGGCATTTGCAAAGGAGTGGAACCAGTATTCGAGCGGACAGTCGAGTCAGGCATTGGTGAACCGGTTTTACGACAAAACTTTGTAAAGCGTCCGATTGCAGCTGGCATGTTCCTCGGCATCGGTAGACCCGCTTTTATGGCAAAACCAATACTTAAGCACGTGAACGATACATTTTGATAATGACAGTCAAAAGCAAAATGCCAACCAGTGCCCCGGTGCTGTCAATCAGCACATCGCGTATTTCCCCGGATCTTCCCGGAATAAACAGCTGGTGAAATTCATCAGTGGCCGCGTACAAAATACTAATCGCCCACGCACACCCGGCACCTGTCAATCCAAACACGCGGCTATTTCTTAAGGCATTGCAAGTTAGCACACCAAGTAGAAAGTATGCCGAAAAATGGGCAGCTTTTCTCACCCAAAATCGCAAGTCTTCTGCAGTTAATGAAAAGTTCGGGATGATTTTTTCACAAATGGCTGCGACGGTTGCAGCTATTCCGGAACTTAACCCGTTTGATTCGCTGCCCGACTGATGGGACAGATAGAAAATAACCCCCATCCAAATGACGACAGGCGCCCACGCGATGTATTTTTTCAAAAAATATTCTCCCCTTTGACCGCCGCACCAAATGCGACCGCCCTCCATTATGGTCATGACAAACCGTTCATTTGCATTGACCAACCCTATTATCAATATTTTTGACGATAATTGCAAATCGTTTTGGGAACCATTTCCTGTCATATTTTTATTTCAACGCGGCAAGCTAGAAATTCGTCCGAATGAAGTTGGAAAGGAAAATGCCATATGAAACGAAATGGTTTGCTGCAGGTGGCATTCATGACAGTTGTGCTGATTTGTACCTTGCTGCCCATTTCAAATACACTCGCTTCTCATGCTAAAACAACATATAAAGTGCCAATATTGACGTACCATGCGATCGGAAACTACGAGGGAAGGGGCACCCCTGCATTATATGTATCGGAGAAAAATTTTGAAAAGCAGATGAACTACCTGAAATCTGCAGGCTACACACCGATTACCTTTCTTGATTTGGATGACCTGAAAATTTTCTCAAAACCGGTTTTGATCACGTTCATCGGCGGCGATCAAACCGTTTGGAAAGCGTACCAAATACTAAAAAGAATCAACGGAGCGGATTTTGCTTCAAAAGCAAATTTGTTCATGGTGATGAATAAAATAGATAAAGCCACGGGGCTTACGTCTGCACAGCTGCAAGAAATGAGTGCATCCGGCATTTTTTCCATCCAATCCCATACCATCACCAATACAGATTTGACGGTGACAAATAATATGCAGCATGAACTGAAGGACAGCCAAAAGCTACTCGAAAAAATCACCGGGCAAAAAGCAGTCGCACTTGCCTATCCGCATGGAAAATATGATGAACATGTCATTAACGCTACAAAAGAATTTTATAAATATGCGTTGACGGATGAGCCCGGGTTTATTACGGAACAAACCAATCCATATAAGTTGCGGAGAATTCCGATTGATTTCACCACAACGATGGCGATGTTCAAGGAATTCGTTCAGCCAAGGCAGGATTGAGTTAGTAGTCGGATGCAATTGTTTGGTTTAGTTACACATCCGGCACGAACCCCGTAATGGAGATACAGGTCGATCAAGGTGCAATTATTTGGATTAGTCAAACACATGAAGGTTTTCGGTTAGTTTTATGAAGCTGGCATGATGATCACGGGCATTCCATCATCTTGGTTTGGCCCTATTTCCCGGTTAGCCTTATGAAGCTGGCATCAGAGTGTCCGAGTAGGGAGATGTGTGTGTTTGTTCACTGTCGAGCAACCGCGAAATACTTCCCAATTCTTGTCGAATACTTCACAGAATTTGTCGAATACTTTCCGCAAAGCCCGAAATACTTTCCAATCTGTGTCGAATACTTCAAACCGGTCCAAATTCCACCCCAAAAATACAGCCTCGAGCGAACCCGGGGCTGTTCAATCAAATGACATCGGTGGAAATAAGCTCATCGACAAGGTATTGATCATCTACTTTTTTCACAATCACAATGGTTCGATACGTTTTGTCACTTGTATCGCCGCCCTTGTCAATTTTGAATGATTCTTTCACTGTTACCTTCCATGCATTTGTTCCTTCTTCTTCCACTTTTTCCAATTCCGTGCCAAGCCATTCTTCATAAATATCATTGTCATCCACATAATCGATGTAATCCCTTGCTTCTTTTCTTCTTGGTCCGTCGGCGGTCAGATAGCCACTCATAAAGGAAAAATCCCGATAATTGATAGCATCAACACTCGCCTGCGTATAGGATTCCATTAATGCTCGTATTTCGGCGTTTCGTTCTTTTGCTTGTGCATTTGCGACGGTATCTTTGCTTGGCGCATAAAGTTTTTTATTACCGCTTACCGTTTCACTGGCTGTAAAGAAGCTCCACGGATCTCCTGTTTCCCAACTGTCCACCGTCCATGTTTTCTTATCCTTATCATAGCTGAGTCCGATAGTTGCAACCAGCTGATTGGAATATAGGTCTGCTTTTTGCGTCAGTTCATGATATGCCTCACTTGTGTCGAGTTGGACCATTAATTGAATGGCCATATCTTTTTGATCACTCCTTGTGGTAAGTGATCCTTTATCAAGCTCTACCTGTTCCAATTTTCCAGAGAAATACGTATCCTTATTCAGCGAATCGATTCCTTCTGTCACCGCATCCTTGACATCATTTGTTGCCACCTTGAGGGGTTTGGTACTTTTTTCAGCCAATGCCTGTAAATATTGCTCGCCAAATGTTTGGATAGTCTCGGTTACAGCCTGAAAATCTTTCGGTGCGATAATGTCCGCTTCCAATGAGAATTCGCTCTCGGTCACTTTTGTCGGTTTGGAAGTGACTTTGCCCCACGGCATGTTGACGACCGTCTGCACCTGTTGCGAACCATCTAATAATAGCGGGCCAATCTCTTTTGATGTACCGGATGCATCAAGGCTTATTTTTTCATCGTTTAATTGGATGTAAGCCTTGGATGTCTCAAATTTGTCTGCATTCGATACATGAAATGTAACCCGTGCAACGGGAATGTTCAAATCAATATCCGTATATTGATCCGTTCCATCCATCGTCACGGTATCTTTTTTGCTCGTTTTGCCATACTTTCCATCATAATTTGCTACCACATGATAAATTCCCGGTACGAATGGACCGAAAACAACTTCATCTCCGTTGTCTTCATGTGGTTTCATTTTCTTGCCTTCAAAGGTGTAGGTGATTGCATTATCACCTTTGGCAAGCACCGCAAATTGATCCCGTGCTGCCACTTTATGGGCTTTGTATAGCCAAAGGAATTTGCCTTTTTGCACAATATCTGCATACCCGGAAACCACGTGAACGCCCTCTTTTTTTATCAGTTTGACGAACGCATCCGCTTCCTGTTCGCTGATGGCAGATCCATCTTCATGGATAAGCATTGCTTGCACTTTGGCGCTATCCTTGTTTTCCAACGCATGGACAAAGCGTTTTTGCACGGATTTTGCTGATTGGTACCAATTTGCCCATAAACTGAAGCCAACTGCCAAAACAGCGAAGGCGATAATCGAGCTCCAAAGCATTTTTTGCTGTTTACGCCACTTTTTTTTCACTGGTTTGGCTGGCTGATTTGTACCGCGTCTCGTCTGTCCGCTACGATGATTTTTCGGTTCCTTCTCTTTGGGATTTTCCTTTTCAGCTTCCTCATTGTCAGCTGCCAGTTGCGTGCCGCAATGCACACATACAAGGTGCTCCGGCTTTGCTTCTTTGCCGCAGTTTATGCAAAAACGATTCATTGCTTTAGCCTCCTACTAATAACGATTGATACTGTCCAATATGTTGCCAAATATGGAATCCGCCACCACTAAAAAATAGATTGCAAAAGCAATAGCTGCAAAAATAAGGTATAGGAGATATCCGTAGTAGGCATCAAACGTTTTTGCATATTTTGTTAACAGATTACTGATTAAATAGAGTGGCATGCTTGTAATCAGCATTGTAATCGCCGTAATGAAAAAGATAGTCCCAAGTGAATTCGCCTTTACAAGTACCAAGAGCAGCGCAATACATGCGACTACATTGATAAAAACTGTATGCGCACCAAAAATGCTGACAATCGTTTTAAAGTTCAGTGAAACACCTAGTATTTTGAGTGTAATCAATATAAGGGCGATAACCATGGCTGTCAATATAATCATTAACGCAAATACACTGCCAGCGGCATAAGAGGGTACGTCAAAGTCAGGTGCACCCCACGTCTGGGGATAATATGTCGCAGCATATAAGTCGCGCATCAGCAAATAAGCGGTTATAGACAGCAAGACAATAAGTAGCAATACGCTGATCAGGCCATTTTTGAACTGTTTATCACCGCTTTGAAAAATATCGGATGGGCGTTTGAAATGATGCGTAAAATACGTCCAAAACGCCTTCGATGTATGTTTTACTTTCTCTATGGCATCAGGGGAAGTGCGCGATGAAGCAATTGATTCCTCATATGTCGGCTGTTTTTGACCAGTTTGCTGTTCAAGATGGGCGGTCTGATTTTCGCTTACAACCTCTTTGCGTTCGTCTGACTCCTGCCGGCTATTTGCATGCTGCACTGTATCTTGTTTTTCAGGCAGTAGCTTTTCATGATTTTCGGTTGTCTCCGTCTCATGGGAGGCGCCGTCTGCAACCGGCATCGGTGCACCGCATTTGCCACAAAATTTCCCTTCGTTTTGCTCATACCCGCAATTACTGCATTTCATCTGTAAATCCCTCCATTTAATAAACGATGAGTCCAAAGATTGGAAAATTGTCTCCTGCTTGGGCTTTGCTGAAAACTTATTTTCCTAGTTAGTGCTGCTGCCGTCCGGGATTGCTGCAGGCGTTACCGGGAGCACGGACCTCAGTCTCCGTGAGAAAACCACTCAATGTGTCTTGGACTCGTGATGGTCGATTACGCTTCCCGCCGAAAACCATTATTCCCGCTGAACAAGGAAGGCTTCGGTAACGTTACATCGCACGCAGAAAAAGTGGTTTTCTTTTTCAAGGAGTCACCGCTTTTCGCTCACCCGGATTAGTATAGAAGTATTTCTTGTAATAATCCGACTGAAGAAAACTGATATTTGTGAGCATTTTCCAGCGGTGGGTACCATCTGGCTATACTGATTCTAAGGCTGTCACGAAAATTATCTTTCATCTGGATTCATCTTACATCATATATCATATATCGGTCCGGTTTAAAGATGTGTGAAGCTGGATTAGTGGTCTAATATGTTTTTTCTAGTCCATTGTTTTTGGGGTATGGTATGTCAGCAATTGGGATGAAACGCACATATCCCACTTTGGGCATGCACAGCGCATTTTTTCTTTCGTTCGGGCATTCATCGGCTTTATGAGCTACCGAATAGCGCTTTTTTTCTTTCATTCGGTCGTTCATCCGGTTTATGAGCTGCCGAATGATGCTTTTTTTCTCTCGTTCGGTCGTTCATCAGCTTTATGAGCTACCGAATGACACTATTTTTCTTTCGTTCGGTCGTTCATCGGCTTTATGAGCTACCGAATGACACTATTTTTCTTTCGTTCGGTCGTTCATCGGCTTTATGAGCTACCGAATGACACTATTTTTCTTTCT
>NZ_JAROCA010000007.1:52759-87448 GCF_030732005.1 Tigheibacillus jepli
GGCTTTATGAGCTACCGAATGACACTATTTTTCTTTCATTCGGTCGTTCATCGGCTCTATGAGCTACCGAATGACACTATTTTTCTTTCGTTCGGTCGTTCATCAGCTTTATGAGCTACCGAATGGCGCTTTTTTTCTTTCATTCGGTCGTTCATCCGGTTTATGAGCTACCGAATGACACTATTTTTCTTTCATTCGGTCGTTCATCGGCTCTATGAGCTACCGAATGACACTATTTTTCTTTCGTTCGGTAGCTCATCGGCTTTATGAGCTACCGAATGGAAGGATCCCCCCTCTCGTTCGGTCGTTCATTCACGCTATAAGCCACTGATTAACGCTTTACATGATACGCTCCTATCCCGCGTGGGCACGTAGAGCTATCTGGATCAGGTTCTCATATACCATTTGGCGCGTAATGATAGGCCGCTCTTCAGCATAACTTACAGAAGTGGGACCGTTTATATAGCCGGCATAAACGACCTATTTGCACCAAACACCATTCTGAAACAAAAAAACACTCCCTGCTGCTTCAACTTCGCAACAGGGAGTGTTGGTTGCTTAAGGGAATAACCAACCCCAAATTGAACCGATAATATCATTGATTTGGTGGATGATTGATGCTACAATGTCTCCCAACCAGCCCCCACTATTGCCATTGCCATTTCCATGGCCGTTGTCTTTGCCTGGCTTTTTCTCAATGACGACTTTTTGAATCGTTTCATGGCCGCCTAAATCAACGACTTTGAATTCAAATTCATTTTTGCCATCTTGTAATTGCAGTTCCAGGTCTTTGAATGTTTGATTAAACTCATGCATGCCATAAGGCTCGGACAATTCATGCTTAAACACTTCACTGTCGTTCACATACAGTCTGATATCATCAAAGTTGTCCTTCACTTTTACAGTTACTTTTGCAGTATCTGTTTTAACCTTTTTCTTCGCATCTACCTTCAATGTAGCCTTTTTCGTATCGACGAAGAAGCGGCGTCCGATTTCCGTTTCATTGCCGGCGTTGTCAATCGCTTTAATCTTTTTTAAATGGTATCCGTCTTTCACTTTTTCCGTGTAAGTGAAGTTGTAACGATCATTTTCTTCATCATAGTCAAGCTTTGCTTTTTTGCCATCAATCGTCACTTCTTTTACACCGGATTTATCGGTTACATAGCCGGAATATACTACTTCTTTGTCTGATACTACACCGAGAAATTCAGGTGTTTTCCAATGCAGATCAGGTGCTGTTGTGTCCTTAGCGGAAGTAACGTCTTTTTCCGTCTTGTTGCCAGCGTAATCCACCGCAACGACTGTCAGTTTCTGATCCTCTTTCAGTTTCTTCACCAGCTGATGCTCGGTTTCACCATTGGTATACGGTGTATCCAATACTGATTTGCCGTCAACCAATACATCCCAGTATGCCAAGCCGCTGCCATTCTTTTCATCTTTAGCGGTAACACTGACCAGCTGTTTTTCCTTGTCGAATGATGCTTTCAATTCTGGTGCTTTTGTATCCAGGCGAACCGGAATGGCAAGCGTCTGGGCTTTGGCACCAGGGTAATCAATCACAGCTTCTGCTTGCAGATAGTAAACACCATCTGCGGCGAGTTTGCCATTGATTTTACCATCCCATGCAGCATCAGGGTTTAACAAATACATCGGGCCTTGACCACCGTCATAATAGTTCTTTCTGACGTTGTCTTCTGTGCGGATTGTGCGAACGACATTTTTATCCGCATCAAGCACCTGATATTTTAGCTCCTTCGCATTGCGCAGCATGGACACAATCAGCAACGCATCATCCTGGGTGCCATCCTCATTTGGCGAAAAAGCAATTTTTCCCGGGTCAAATGCGTCACCATTTAAATCTTCCCCAAGGAAGCCAAAATCACCATCTCCTAAAGACGTGGCAACCCCGGTCATGCCATAATACGTATCAGTACTCCACATCGGCGTATCAAAAATCGGTGCTTTATCCCACTGCCCTTTAAAGCCGACATATGGTACATGTAACTGCGGATTGGTGTCAGTCGGATCGGTTAGTGTAACAAAACCTTCCAGCCAGTACCCGTTTTCAAATACACCCCGGAGTGAAGTATCCGCTTTGCTGACGTCAATCGAAACAGTCAGTTTTGTTTTTCCGTTTGCCGGAACGTTTACTTTAGTTGATTTTTTGCCATTGATGTTTACCTTGACATCGTCGGTTAAATCCAATGCGCCAAAATCTTTTGGCAAAACAAGCATTTCTCCGCCATTATTTACCGGCTGGTCTGTTTGCGCATTTACTTTAACGTCGTAAGAAACAGCCTTATCCGTGAAGTTTTCTGCTGTCAATTCGAAAGTCGCTTTGTTACCTTTGATTTCTTTTAAGGCTACCTTTGCTTCCTTCGAATCCGATTCGGTGACCATCACCGGTGTGGACAATGCTGCATGCAGCTGCATCAAGCCTGCACCTTGACGGCGTGGTGATACTGGACTACCGTCAAAATCGACAATTTTCGCTGTGTTCATCATCAGATTTTTTGCGCGGTTGACACGTGCAGCATTTTCCAGCTTGAATTCATCTTGCACACGCTCAAGTACCAGCGCACTTCCGCCGGAAACATGCGGTGCTGCCATCGATGTTCCGCTCATTAAGCCATATTCATTATTATTTAGTGTCGACAAAATTTGTCCGCCCGGCGCAGTGATTTCCGGTTTGAAATCAAGGTTTGGCGTTAATCCCCAAGATGAGAATGCACTCATTTTGCCTGCATCCGGATTTTGAATATTTGCTTTCTCCCCAGTAAAATCGATGGAGACGGATTTGCCATCTTTTAATGCTGCTGCCAGCTTGTCGCCATCACTTTTTAGCATAAACAGTTGCGGAATGACAATTGCACTGTCCGTTGCCATGTTGACGATGCCATCGGTGTTATTGTAAATGATGACACCTTCCGCACCCGCTTTTTGTGCGTTTAATGCCTTGTCCGTAAAAGCAAGCTCTCCGCGCTTAATCAGCGCATATTTGCCTTTGACATCTTTTCCGGCAAAATCTTCTGGAGCGCCTATTCCGGCATCCACCAGATCAAATTTCGTTTTCACATAATCATCCGGACTGGTTTCACCGGCAGACAGAAACGGCGCACTGCCTTTTTCATCTCCAATTTGGTAATTTAAAGCATCAACCGTGATATTGCTGTTTTCAAATGATGCAACCTGAATGGAATCCGTGGCAAGTCCCGGTGATCCGCTCACGCCATAGTCCGGATTCGATGCCAGCGGGTAGTAATAGCCATCTGCAAACAATGCCGAGTTTCCAGCGGAGATGGACATCACGATACCGTTATTCACTGCTCGTGTAACAGCTTGTTGTTCCGGTGATTCTGCATCAACAAAGCCGGCAGTTGATCCCAAGCTCATGTTCAGCACATCTGCGCCAAGTTTGATGGCATCGTCAATTGCCTTGATATAGATATCGCCATAGGTCGATGCCATTTCCGGGTCGTTTCCGAAAACTTTCAGGGCAAGCAGCTGTGCTTCCGGGGCAATCCCCTTAATGCCGCCGTTGTCCTCATCACCATTGGCCCCAACTGTACCAGCGACGTGCATGCCATGCATCGATGCGCCTTTGTAGATGTCGCGGATTTCATCGTTTTCATCCATGTAATTATAGCCATATGGCACTTTCTCCGTATAGAATTTACCCGGCAGACCGGTACGGACAATGTCGTCTACCTTTTGTTTCGTCAGATTCGGCTTGGTATCGTCACTAAGCACCATGTCGCGGTGGCTTGGGTCAATTCCGGTGTCAATGATACCGACAACCATGCCTTCCCCTTTATATCCATAATCGCGCCATGCTTGTTGTGCTTGAACCAATTCTTTGCTGTATTTCATTTGCGGTTTGATTTCCGGACGTTTGTATTCATTGACAATATGAACCGCTTTTACATCCGGAAGCTGTTTGACGACTTCGATATCTTTTTGCTTGATTTCAGCACTGAAGCCGTTTACAACCGTGTTGAATTCCTGCAGGTATTTCGCTTTTACCTTTTTGTCTTGCATTGAATCTTTTACTTTTTTCTGTTTTGCTTTTACCGCATTTTCCAGCGATTTTTGCTCTGTTTTTGCAAGGCTCTTGAACATCAACCCTTTTTTGGTTGCTTTTTCAATTGGTGCCTCGCCTTTCATTTCTACGATGACACGGACATCTTTTTCCGGATCAACGTTTGGTTTAAGATTTTGTGTCGTGTGGGCTTTTTCCTTATGTACATTTACTTTTGGCAATTGATTTGCCGCGGCAAATGTCATATTGCCAAAAAATAGCAGAAAAATGACCAACAACACCCCGATACGTTTAAACATGTGCTTCCCCCTTTTATTCGTCACCATGCCAGAATACGCCTCATTTCTCGAAATCTATCAACCTTTTTCTGACATTAGTGACAATTTTTTCACACTTTTATCATAGTTTATATCTAAATAATCCGACAAGTGTCAAAAGTCCTAGATGTTTGGTTTTTTCAGGGGAAGTGTGTGGAAGAAAGTCAAATAATGGAATAGCCCTACAATCCCGCATTCCCTGCGACAATTATCGACAAAATTGAAATCCGGCCTTTTCTTTCCGTATTTTCATAGTATAATTGGGATATGATGAAAACAATAGAACAAGCACATTTGTAGGAATGAAGGCACAGACGCCGTCAGGTTAAAAGCGCGATGTCTAGAGGCTAGGGTGAAGAGCCCCACTAAAAGGCATTTGGGCGCTGGGACCAGACATGGCTGTCACCGAAAATAAATGAACACAGCCTACATTTTCTACTTCCATAACCCATTGAAAACAGGAGGTTTCATCGATGAAAAGAGTGATCACATATGGAACTTATGATTTGCTCCATACGGGACACATTAATTTATTACGCCGTGCAAAAGAACTTGGCGACTATTTGATTGTAGCAATTTCCACCGATGAGTTTAATGCAATAAAGGGAAAGAAAGCGTATTATTCATTTGAACAGCGCAAAGCCATTTTGGAAGCTGTTCGCTATGTTGACTTGGTTATCCCGGAAAATACGTGGGAACAAAAAATCTCCGACGTGCAACATTATGATGTCGATGTTTTTGTGATGGGGGATGATTGGGAAGGCAAATTCGATTTCCTGAAAGACTATTGCGATGTCGTCTATTTGCCGAGAACCGTCGGCATTTCCACCACCAAAATCAAAAAAGATTTGAATATGAAGAGCAATGATCAATGATCAGGGAACTGGCAATCAACCTGTATTTGCTTGCATTTAGGATAGTGTTTTCCGTATGCAAGCTTTTTCCCATGCAGAAAAAGACCGTTTTTGTTGCAAGCTTTGGAGATAATATTTTCCGAACGATGCAGGAAGTGCAAAAACAAACCGACGATCAAATTGTCGTTTTAAAAACCCCTTCCTGCCAGCAGGCGTTTCATGGTGGGGACTACTTGGTGCGAAACTTTGAAACTGGCAATCTGATAGACTGGTTTAAAGGTATCTATCATCTGGCAAGTGCAAAACATATATTTATCGATAATTATTTTGGCTTTTTGGCAGCATGTCGTTTTAAGGCGGGGGTCCGCTGTATTCAGCTTTGGCATGCGGATGGTGCCATTAAGCAATTCGGCCTGCAGGATCCGTCCAATGCAAAACGGACAAACCAGGCTTTGAAACGGTTCAAGGAAGTATACGACCATTTTACGGATATTGTTGTAGGCTCCGAAAAAATGGCGCATATTTTCGGGCAAAGTTTTGGTGCTACGGACGAAAGAATGCTGCGGACCGGCATCCCAAGAACCGATTTCTTTTTTGATAGAGCGGAAATGGATCACGCACTTGAAAAATTGCGGCAAGAATTTCCGGTCATCCGTGATAAAAAAGTCATGCTGTATGCACCAACCTTTCGCGACCATGAGCTGCATGCGCCATCCATCGCTTTGGACATGGATAAACTATATCGGACACTACGCCATGAGTATGTCGTTTTCTTGCGCCTGCACCCCGCGGTCCACAATTATTTTGAAAATAAATATCCGGGATTTATTTATAATGTTTCCAATGGCTTTTCCGTCAATGAACTACTTTTGGCGGCCGATTTATTGGTAACGGATTATTCCTCTATTCCATTTGAATATGCGCTACTAAACAGGCCGATGATTTTTTACGCCTATGATCTGGAAGATTATGCTGCAGCCAGAGGCTTTACGGACAGCTATGAAGAAATGGTACCCGGACCAATTGCGCGTAGTACCGACGATGTCATTGACATTGTCCGGACCGGGCAGTTTGATTTGGAGAAAGTCAGGCAATTTGCCGCAGAATGGAATGAATATTCGACGGGAAATGCCAGTGAAAATCTAGTACAAGCAATCTATCATCCCGCGCGTGTTATCCAGCCGGAACCCGAGCCAGAACCGGAAAAAGCCGAGCAAAACGCATAATAGCGATTTGCCCGGCTTTTTTTGTGTTAAGCGATTGCTGTTAGACCAATCGCCGCCAGAACCAAAACGAATATAAGCACCAAAAACGTGAAAAAACCTTTCCAGCCGGAGATACGATGTGCGCCTGCAATCGCGTTGGAAACAATGAAAATGTACCAGATTCCCAATACGAGATTGATAACCAGGACAAGCATATTCAGCATCATTTTTCCGGCGCTAAGCGTTACATCGACGGACGTGAATAAATCGTGTCCAAAAACTATCAAGCCGAGCGGCCAGTATAAAATGAGGTAACCAAGCATCGGCACCTGTGCCCAAGCCATCGCATGTCGCATTTTTCGCCATGTGCCTGTCCCGCCAAACAGCTTGCCAATCCAATAGGCGAGTGCACTGTAAACAAACCAAACGACAGCACCATAAAAAATGGCGCGGACCAAGGAAATGCCCAATATAAATCCTAAACTTTTAAAGTTTCCGGAATGAACCTCCTGCGCGAAATTCAATGCAATATGTAAGCCCAAAAACCAAATCAAAAGATATGTGAGGAAATTAAATTTCTCATCCATTTGCGCAATGGTTTGTTTGGGATGCAACCATATTTGCAACCATGGATTTGGATTGTTTTGCTTTTGTTCTGTTTGTTTCATGAAAGCCCTCCTCGTATTTTTTCAATGTAATATGTATTTTTCTGTTTGCCCATGGTTGGGGTATGGATGACGCAAGTACACTGACGGATCATTTAAATGAAGCGGCTATTCATTATGCTTTTGGCTTTTCTTTTTGAATGGTCGTATAAGCGCGTCGATAATTGGTCGTTTCCCGCCAAGGACAAGCCCCGCCATTTCAGCGATTATATGCATGAAAATAAGAACGATCAGTGTAATAAGAAATGCGGTAATCAGGCTGGCTTCTGAAAATAATATTGCCAGCACACCGAAAATCGCACTGAACGCGTACAAAATCAAAACAGTTTGGCGATGGCTGTAGCCCGCTTGCAGCAAACGATAATGCAAATGCTTATTGTCTGCCATCATAATGTTCTCCTTTTTTCGCATTCGCCGTACAATCGCAAGAAACGTATCCAATATCGGCACAGCCAAGATAATCACTGGAATAATGAAACTAAACAGGGCGATGTTTTTAAACAACCCCAAAATGGATACAACCGCTATCATATACCCAAGAAAATTCGACCCGGTATCTCCCATATAAATTTTGGCAGGGTAGAAATTATGGTATAAAAAACCAAGATTTGCGCCAATCAATGTAATACAAAGATACGCCGCAAGCACGCGAAAATCAATAATCGCCATGGTGAACATGCTGCCAAGCGCGATAGTGGTTACGCCGGTTGCCAGCCCATCCAACCCGTCAATCAGATTGATTGCATTGGTTATGCCGACAATCCAAAGTATCGTGACAAATACGCTGAAAAAGCCAAGGTCAACCATGCCAATAATCGGCAATGTTATTTTATCAATCACAATCCCCGCTGAAATCAATATGGTGGCTGTAATCAACTGACCGGTAAGCTTTGCCACGGGCCGCAGTGTATACCTGTCGTCAAGGATTCCCGTAATGACAATAATCGCAGCGCCAACCCAGATGGCAAGCAGATCATGATGATACGGTTTTAAATAAAGCATCCCCGCCAGCGAACCGATAAAAATAGCCAGGCCACCAAGTCTCGGGGTAACAATCTTATGTATTTTGCGGTGGTTCGGGTAATCTACCGCGCCTATTTTTAGCGCCAGCTTTTTGACCGGATATGTTAACAGCAGTGTGCTGACAAGCGATATAGCAAAAGCGACAATTAATTCGCTGTAATTGAACATGATGAATTCTCCTATATTACGTCCTATCCCGCGCAGATGGTGTTGAAGGTGGTGTGTAGATGTTTATACAAAATCTATCTGGCGCCTCGTACACTACCGTAAATTATAGCGAAACTTGCCAGCATTTAGCAAGCAAGGTTTGAATTTCCTGTCAGTTTGCGAGGGAATTTGGAGAAAACAGCGGGGTGAAGCTTGCTCATTTGCGAGCAAGCCGGGTTCTTGGCTTCTTTGTGGATATTGCGAGCGGGAGGGCGGGTTCTATTGTAGATATTGCGGTTCCATTTGCAGTTTTTCCTGTTCTATTGCAGATTTACGGCTTCTATTTGCGGATGCACCGCTCCCATCATTTTGGGGCTTCTATTTGCAGATTTTCCTGTCCTATTTGTAAGAAGAAGACATACAATGTCGCTGAAAGGTAGTAGTAATGGGCGGGAGGTCCAGCTATACGCCGGAAATTATCGAAGGAATGATTCGCAGGCATGATTCATTTCCTGTTACCGACATCGTGCTGGTCGATATTGCGGCTGGAAGAGAAAAATTGGAAATTGGCAGTAGCCTGTCTGTGTTCTTTGCTTCTCATTTTTGTTTGTGCCTTCATTCATGCATATGAAGCAAATTTTCTTTTGAAAATCTTTTATTTGCAGCTACCTTTGCAAATAATGTGTGGAAATTCTTGCGTTTCACTATGTGAAATAGTCGCATAAGTATCATACAAATGTAATGACGTCTATAACTTTTTTATCATGTTCCAACTACTTGTTATGATAAATTTAATCTGATTGTCAGTAAATGTATTATCTTGTACACTGAAGGTATCGAATAATCAAAGGAGTAAACCGATGGAAAAAACGCAGTCGTTGCATGCATATATAAAAGAAGAACTGCTTGATCGCATCAAATCCAGAAAATATCTCCCAGGAGAGAAAATTCCTACCGAGTTGGAACTTTGCAAAGACTTTGATGTGAGCAGAACGACGGTACGAACCGCACTAAACCAGTTAACATTGGAAGGATATCTGAACAGGATACAAGGAAAAGGCACATTTGTTGCAGAACAAAAGGTGAAACAGGCGCTTTCCAATACAATCAAGCGTTATAGTGACCAGATTGCGGTTCAGGGGAAAAAGGGAGCTGTGACGGTAGTCGACATATCGGTTGTACCGGCAAATGACATCTTGACCCAAACATTGGAGGTCCCTTTGAACGCCCCCATTCAGCGAATCGAGCGTGTTCGCAAGGCAGATGGCGAGCCGACCCAATATGAAATAGCCTATATCCCTTGGGATGTCGCACCAGGCATTAAAGAAAGCCATGCAGCGACCTCGCTGTATGCTTCTTTGGCAGATGCATTCCAAGTACGTATCGCCAAAACAATTGAAACCATCGAAATTACATTGGCAGATGAACGTACAAGCAGACATCTGCAATGTGAAGAAGACTTGCCATGCTTTTATATGGAAACAATTGCCGAGGATGCGGATGGCAAAAAAGTGGAATTTTCCCGCTCCTATTACCGCGGTGACAAAACGAATTTCACGATTGAGAGGAAATATTGATTTTAATGCAAAGTAAGGAGTTTTACTCATAGCATTTATCAAGTGATCTTGCCATACGAGGGAGAGGAAAATTATCGTGAAAGTTTTATTTAATGCGGATGATTTTGGACTGACGGCTGGTGTGACCCAAGGCATCATACGTGCACATATCGATGGCTTGGTGCGTTCTGCTACCTTGATGATGAATGGTCTGGCGGTAGACGAGGCAGTCACGCAAGCCAAAAAGCACCCATCGTTACAAGTCGGTGTTCATTTGGTGCTGACATGGAATAAACCGCTCTCTGCCGAGGTACCGGATTTAATCGATGAGACTGGGCATTTTCGATTCAATAACACCTTTGCTTCCATGCCTGCACCAAATTTAGCGCAAGTGGAAAAAGAATGGCGTACCCAAATCGAAGCTTTCCTCGCAACCGGTTTGCCGCTGCACCATATCGACAGCCACCATCATGTGCATGGTTGGGAAGTGCTAAAAGATATTGTGATTCGCCTGGCACAGGATTACCGCGTACCTGTCCGGTTTGTCGATACGTTGAAAGACCATCCGGAAATTTGTTTAACAGACGCACTATTCCTTGATTTTTACGGAGATGGCGTGCGCGAAGATATCTTTGACCGGCTTGCCCGGTTGGAAGCTGAAACAGTTGAGGTTATGACACACCCTGCCTTTGTTGATGAGGACCTGCGCAAAGTGAGCTCCTATACAGACAAACGCCAGGAAGAACTGGCACTGCTGACAACCCTCCCTGTTCCGGATGGAGTGGAAATAATGCGGCGGTGACCACTTTGAAAAACCTTGGATGGAATTAGCTTAGCTATGGATAATTTTACCTTGGACACGAATTGCCTCCGGTATCCTGGAATCTATCTCCCCATTATAAAGCGGGCTGCTTGCTCATTTACGAACAAGCAGCTATTATTTTGCATGTTTTTGCCCTCCGTATTGTAGATTTCTGGATGCTATTTGCAGCTATCCCTGTTCTATTTGCACTTCCATCAATTCTATTTGCAAAACGTCTCCATTCAACCATTCACCTAATCACTTACCAAGCCCATTCATAATAAAATCAACTGTCTGCCGGATCTCTTTTTCATCATCATGTTCTGCGTGTGGCTGGATGATGAAACGATTGATCACCAGTCCAAGTATTGGTGAGATCATCATGCGAATGATTGCAGGCATTTCGATATCCTTCAGTTCTCCCTGTGATTGAAAATGTACAAGCACCTTGGTTAGTCGCGGGTAAATTTTTTTCATAAACAGCTGCTTAATTGTTTCCTGCATATCCGGATGGAATGCCAATTCTTGCAATAAAATGCGCACGGCGGGCGTATTTTGTCTGGCAAATTCAAATCGGTTGCGGGTAAATGCCTCGAGAAATTCACGCATGTTTTTATGGGAGGTGTGAATGGCATCAGCAATAAATTGATCAACGAAAAAGGTTGCGGTAAAATCCATGATAGCCGGTGCTAGGATCGCCTCGAGCAATTCTTTTTTGGTTTGGTAATGCCGAAAAATCGTTCCCTCCGCAACACCTGCCAGCTTGGCGATTTCATTGGTGGAAGTATTAAAATATCCTTTTCTTGCAAATAGTTCGATTGCCGCTTGGAGGATTTTTGCTTGTTTAGGTGTCATATTTTTTTCATTTTGTAGTTGTTCTATTCGTTTTTCCCATGAATGACGCTTATTCATGTCACCCCTCCTTTTTCAAGTTATAAGAAAGAATAAAATTCAGGCTGTATGAACATCACTTTTGGATGACAGCCACGTCCGGCTCCAGCGCCCAGCAACTAGCAGAGCTTTTTGATGGGGCGAGTAACCGCAGCCCCAAAGCGCTCCAGTTTGTACGTCGCTAAACGGGCGCTTGCGCCTTTGTTCCTACCATCGCCTATCGCAACAGCAAAACGACAGCAACTTATAATTTGCGGTATTTTTTCAGTGCAACAACGTTCAGTAAAAGAAATACAATAGCCAAGCCGGCAATCACCGTCAAATCAATCCAGATATCAGTCAGCGGCCGGTTGCGAATCATGATTTCTTTTAACGCATCGGCACCATAATGCAACGGCATGATTTTTCCGATTTTTTCCAGCCAATCGTATCCAAAATGGAAAAGACCTACAAAAAAGATTTGCGGTACGACCACAATAGGGATAAATTGCATGACCTGGAATTCGTTGTTGGCAAATGTAGATAAAAGTGTTCCCAATCCGAGGGCGGAAAATGCCAGCAAAATGGCGACAATCAGCACTTCCCATAACTGCCCGACCATATATATATCAAGTACCAACACAGCATAGAGTACGACTAGTACAGATTGCACAACCACAAAAATACCAAAGCCCAGAAAATATCCCGCAACAATTTCATATCGTTTGACAGGCATTGCCAGCAGCCGTTCCAGCGTGCCTTGCGTCCGTTCGCGCAAAAAGGAAATGCCGGAAATGAGAAAGGTAAAGAAGAAAACGAAAAAAGCAATCAAAGCCGATCCAATGTTATCAAACATATTTAAGTCATCGGAGCCATACAAGTATGCAACGTCCAAAGCTTGTTTTTTGGGTGCAAGCTCCTCGGATGCCTGTATCAGGGCATTCTTGACTGCTCCCGTTGCGGTAGCATCACTGCCTTCTACCGTCATGTGGATATGGCGGTTTTTTTCAAATACGAAAGCGTCCACCTCTTGGTTTTCCAGCGCTTGATGCGCTTGTTGTGGTGTCATGCTTTCCAAATGCACATCCTGTTTTTCCAATGCTTTTTCAAAAGGTGCCGGCAAATCCGACACAGCAATGGCCGGTTCATAATCCCCGCCGTCGAATACAAGCCAGAGCAATGTCATGATAAATAGCGGTGCAATAAATAATAATGCCATACTGCGCTTGTCTCGCACCATTTGCTGCATGATACGCTTTGCTATTGCCCAAATCCGCATTTATACCATCCTCCTTGATGCGCCGTGCTGACCATAGTACAAAAACGCTTCTTCCAAACTATTGGCATGGCTTTCGGATTGCAATTCATCGGGACTCCCTTGTGCAATGATGCGGCCATCCCGGAGCATTGCCAGACGGTCACATTTTTCAGCCTCATCCATGACATGTGTCGTCAAAATAATGGTCGTTCCCTGGTTTTGCAGATCTTTCAAATCGCGCCAAATCGAAGCCCGCAAAACCGGGTCGATTCCGACAGTTGGTTCATCAAGCACAAGTAATTTTGGGTAGTGCATGAGTGCAGCTGCCAATGACATTCTGCGCAGCATCCCGCCGGAAAACGTCGCCAGCAATTTATCAAGATGGTCTGTCAGGTCGACCATTTTGGCAATTTCCTCCACGCGCCGTTTACGCCTGCTTTTGCGAATGCCGTAAATGCTGGCAAAGAATAATAGATTCTCCCTGGCAGTCAAGTCATTGTACAGCGCATCGGATTGTGCCATATACCCAATGGTGCGCATTTGTTTCAACGATGGCATTGTCGTGTTTTCAATATTGGCTGTGCCACTTGTCGGTTGCAGGAGTCCAAGCATCATTTTAATCAATGTCGTTTTCCCCGATCCGGATGGACCAAGCAAGCCGAATAGTTCTCCCGGCGGAATTGCCAGTGAAATATCTTTTAAAACTTCCTCGTTCTTAAACCGTTTCGTCACATGTTTCAATTCCACAAATGCCATGATAAAGCCCCCTCTTTGCATGGTTTTGTTCCCATCGAGAAATGAAAATTCCTTTTGTGAGTGATTACTCACTTTTAGTATACATTGACGCTTGCAGACCGACAAGCATGATCCACAATGGACGTGCATACATTTTATCAGATGATCATTTTTACCTCCGGGAGGTTACGGCATGCAGTATTATTACGGCAGTCAAATGCCGCTTCGTGTTTTGGACGAGGCGGAGTTTTGGAAACAGCAGGAAGCGGAGCATACGGTCGTGATGCGCGAGCTGATGACAGATTTGGAGGAAAGCTACGTTGCTTCGCTAAAGCGCTGGCAGGATGTTCTAGAGACAACCCATCAACAGGTGATCCGCTACATTGAATCCGTCAACCGCAGCAATTATCAGCTTTCGCACGGTCTTTACAAGCAGGTCATGGAGCTCGTGTCATTTTGTTTGCAGGAAAGTGTCGCATTTATTCAATTCTGCAGACAAATAAAAGAGGAAAGCAAAGCAGCTGCAGATAATACAACCGCTTGCTGTCATCGACCATATCGTTGACGAATCCGAATATTTTATCGGTGTCGCACAAACAATCCTATACGAACAAACTTAAAAATGAATGGGGACATTTTGTAGCGTTTTCATGGAAACGCGCTTCAAAACTGTTCCCATTCGCTTTGCTTTCAATCCTGTTGGAGGCTATAATGAAGCATGATAAAACGAAATTTTACTCAGTGAGGGGCCTTTCTCTCCACTGATCATTTTCGCAAATATATTGAGGTGGCGGTCTTACAGCCAGTTAATACTACGACAATGGGACATATTTTTCCACTGATCAATTAATGAACGCGGGTTAAAACCGCCACAACCTGGGACCGCAGTTACGCTTCCCACCGAAAACCATTGAGGCAACACCCGAGTGACCAACGTCCTGTTGGCCCGGATTAATCAGGCATTTACGGGCTGTTTATCTCTTGCGACCATTGCAGGTGGGAGCGTCACAAGCCCGTACACAGGAAATATATTAGCCATAATGAAGAAAGTCATGACAAAAGTTGGTGAACAAATGGAAGATCGTCAATTGATTGCCAAGACCTGTATCCTTGCAGGAAAAATTATGTTGGAAAGCGGTGCGGAGACATACCGCGTGGAAGACACGATGAACCGCATAGCAGCGGCATATGGATTGCATGACGCGCAAAGTTATGCGACGCCAACAGGTATTCATTTTGCGACGGAAAGTGCGTCGATACCAGGCTTTGTCCGCATATCCAAACGGACAACAGATTTGGAAAAAATTGCAGATGTCAACAGTATTTCCAGGGCGATTGCTGCCGGACAGCATACGGTTGCCGATGCGCATAGCCTGCTGCTTAATCTGCGCCAGGTGAATCAAATGTATCCCGTTTGGCTGCAGTTGGCTGCGGCTGCGGTAGCCAGCGGAAGTTTTACGATTATGTTTGGCGGTGTTTGGATGGATTTCCTACCCGCCCTTTTGGCTGGGGGCGGTGGATTTGCAACAATGCTTGTCATGGAGCGTTTTCTGCAGATTCGTTTCATGGCGGAATTCATTGCTTCACTTGTCATCGGATTATTAGCGTTATTTTTTGTTTATATCGGCTTCGGCATGGTGTTGGATAAAATTATTATCGGTGCGGTCATGCCGCTTGTTCCGGGATTACCGATAACCAATGCGGTGCGCGATTTGATGGCTGGCCACCTTGTTGCTGGTGTTTCCAAAGGAGTTGAAGCGTTGCTGACTGCCTGTGCAATCGGTGCGGGAGTGGCAACTGTGCTGACCTTTTTGTAAAGGTGGTAATGCTCGGACCTGCAACACTTTTCAATTGGCAAATGTAACGAAACAAGGAAGCATTTTTATCGCAGAGGAGGATGTGCAATGTCAACTGTTGAATTAGCCGCCCAAATGATTACCAGCTTCTTGGGCGCAGCCGGTTTCGCCCTGCTTTTCAATGCACCAAAAAGGACGCTTATCCCATGCGGATTGATCGGCATGTTTGGCTGGGTTTTGTATTATGTGCTTGCTGAACATGGCATAGACATTGTTCCGGCAACAGTTCTGGCTGCAATACTTGTTGCGGTGCTGACGCAAATCTGTGCCAAAGTATACAAAACACCGATTATTATTTTTATTGTGGGTGGGATCATCCCACTCGTACCCGGCGGGATGGCCTACAACGCCATGCGCCATTTTGTGGAAAATGACTATAATATCGCGATTGAATACTCGGTAAAAGTAATGCTGCTTTCCGGTGGAATCGGATTCGGACTGATGTTTTCGGAAATTATCAATCAGATAATAAAAAGGTCTTGGAAATAAATGGGGGACAGGTTGTGGCTTACTGTTCGATGAAGGAATTCACGTGGGGCGTTTTGTCTCGTACATCAAGCCTCATCCCTACCCCAGATTTATGATGAATACACCGTTTCGTACGTCCAGTCACCATTTGGACCTCCATTCTCAAGTTGACACCCCATATCATCCTGCATGCTGTGCATTACCCGACCCTGCAACCCCACGCACGTCCCAGTGAAGAAGGAGCACAATTCATTCTGAAAAAGCACCTGCAAAAGCCACAGCAAACTCCTTTTCCCCCTCCTCCAGTTATGAAATTTGATTTTCATTTTCAGTAACTATACAATTAGATACGATATCTTGGAAATTACATTCGCTTTTAGCTCAGCGAATGCCTTGGTTGCATTTATGCAGAAGGATGTATTTTTATACTTTCCTTACTGCCAAGAAATTTAGTGAAGAATTGAGGGTCTATCGTGGAAAAACAAATAAAACCAAAAGCGGTAATCGTGATATTCGGGGCTACTGGAGATTTAGCCAAGCGTAAACTTTACCCTTCTATCTACCGTATGTATCGCAATGGCAAAATTGCAGATTTTGCTGTCATCGGTGCTGCACGCAGACCTTGGACGAACGAAACATTACGTGAAAACGTAGAAGCATCCGTTAAGGATTTAGATATGAACGATCAAGACTTACAGGCTTTCTCCTCCCATTTTTATTACCAGCCTGTTGACGTCACACAATCATCCTCCTACCAGGATTTGAATCATTTAATCCAGGAACTGGAAGGAGCCTACCAAACAGATGGCAACAGGGTATTCTACCTGGCAATGGCACCGGAATTTTTCGGTCTCATTGCCAAGAACCTCAAGGCACACGGACTAAAAGAAGGCGCCGGATGGACGAGGCTGGTCATTGAAAAACCGTTTGGGCACGATTTACCATCGGCTAAACAGTTAAACAAAGAAATTCGCTCGGCGTTTGAAGAAGAGCAAATTTACCGGATCGACCACTACCTCGGCAAGGAAATGGTGCAAAATATCGAAGTGATTCGTTTTGCAAATGGCTTGTTTGAGCATTTATGGAACAACCGCTTCATTTCCAATATCCAAATTACATCCAGCGAATCGCTTGGTGTAGAAGAGCGGGCACGCTATTATGATCATTCTGGTGCGACAAGGGACATGGCGCAAAACCACATGATGCAAATGGTTGCATTGCTTGCGATGGAGCCGCCAATCAACTTGACGACAGAAGAAGTCCGTTCGGAAAAAATCAAAGTGCTTCGCGCCATGCGTCATATCAAGCCGGATGAAGTTGACGACTATTTTGTCCGCGGACAATACGGCCCGGGAGAAATAGATGGTGTTTCCGTAAAAGGCTATCGCGAAGAAACAGATGAACTACAACATTCGGATACGGAAACATTTGTCGCTGGTAAAATCATGATTGACAATTACCGTTGGGCTGGCGTACCGTTCTACATTCGCACCGGCAAACGTATGACGGAAAAATCAACAAAGATTGTCGTTGAATTCCGCAACATCCCAATGAATTTATACTATGAAAAGAAAGAAGATCAGCATCCAAATTTACTTGTGATCAACATTTCGCCGGAGGAAGGCGTCACACTTTATTTGAATGCGAAAAAAGATCAAGTCGGCCATGCCGAGCCGATCAAACTTGCTTACAATAATAATTTTACAGACCATGGCATCAACACACCTGAAGCATATGAAAAGTTGTTATACGACTGTTTGCTCGGTGATGCGACGAACTTTACCCATTGGGATGAAGTTGCACTATCTTGGTCGTTCATTGACGCTATTTTGGCGGGCTGGCGCAAGAAGCAGCCTGATTTTCCAAACTACGCTGCAGGTAAAATGGGACCGGACGCTTCGGATGCATTGCTTAAAAAGGATGGACATCATTGGTGGCCGATCGGAGATTAATCTGCGGTTATATCAAACACTGGATTCGAACACTTTTAGAATCCAGTGTTTTTTTGTTGGATTTGACTGGGGAAAGAAACTGGAGTGAAGTTTTATTATGATTTTTTGTGTGAAAATCCTATAAAACAGCAGTCCATAAGCAGGTGGTTGAAGACCAAATCTTGAAAAAAGCTGCCGTTTATGTAAGCAATTAGAAAACCATATAAAAAATCGCATGAATACGAAGACAGCGCCCTCGTCCATGCGATTTTGCTTTACTTGCGTTTATTTGATTTACTTGCGGTTATTTATCCATCCATTCCGTATGGAAAATTCCTTCTTTGTCCACACGCTGATACGTATGTGCACCAAAGTAGTCACGCTGTGCTTGCAGCAGATTTGCAGGCAGACGTTCGCTGCGATAGCTGTCATAATAAGCAAGTGCTGCGGAAAATCCCGGTACAGCAATGCCATTTTCAACTGCAGTAACGATAACCTTGCGCAATGCATCCTGATAGCCTTCTGCGATTTCTTTAAAGTAAGGATCAAGCAGAAGGTTTGCCAAATCTTTGTCGCGGTCGTACGCGTCTTTGATTTTTTGCAAAAATGCTGCACGAATGATACAGCCGCCGCGGAAAATCATGGCGATTTCACCGTAGTTCAAGTTCCAGTTGTATTCATTGGAAGCAGCGCGCATTTGCGCAAAACCTTGTGCATAAGAACAGATTTTGCTCATATACAATGCTTTACGGACCGCTTCAATCAATTCCTTTTTATCTCCGGAATAGCTTTTGGTTTCAGGACCGGAGAGCACTTTGCTGGCGTGAACACGCTCTTCCTTCATCGCAGAGATAAACCGTGCAAACACGGATTCCGTAATGATCGGCAGCGGGATGCCAAGATCAAGCGCACTTTGGCTTGTCCATTTCCCGGTTCCCTTTTGGCCAGCAGTATCCAAAATCATATCAACGAGCGGCTTGCCCGTTTCCTCATCGATTTTTGTGAAAATATCTGCAGTGATTTCAATCAGGTAGCTGTCAAGCTCCCCTTTATTCCATTCCGCAAATACCTCGTGAAGTTCCTGCGCATCTAAACCAAGCACATTTTTCATGATAAAATATGCTTCACTAATGAGCTGCATATCACCGTATTCGATGCCATTATGCACCATTTTCACGTAATGCCCCGCACCATCCGGGCCAATGTATGTCGTACATGGATCACCGTCCACTTTGGCGGAAATCGCCTCCAGAATCGGGCGCACCAGTTCATGTGCTTCTTTTTGACCACCAGGCATAATGGAAGGACCGTGCAATGCACCTTCCTCACCGCCCGATACACCTGTTCCGATAAAATGGATGCCGTGGTTGCTCAAAAATTCATTGCGTTGCTGTGTATCTTTAAAATATGCATTCCCGCCATCGATGAGGATGTCATTTTTATCCAAATGTGGCAACAATTGATCAATCGTTGCATCTGTTGGTCTGCCTGCTTTGACCATCAGCAAAATTTTGCGTGGCTTTTCCAGGGAATTTACAAATTCTTCGATACTGTATGCAGGAACGATGTTTTTTCCTTCCGCTTCCTTCATCAGATCATCCGTTTTCTCTGGTGAACGGTTGTAGACAGCAACCGAATAGCCTCTGGATTCAATATTGAAAGCGAGATTCTTGCCCATTACGGCCAAACCTACAACACCAATTTGCTGTTTTGCCATGCTTATCTTCCCTTCTATTCACATCGGTTTTTGGCGAATGCAAAAACCGACAAATATTGCGTATTGCTACCAAGATAACTATACCATGTGGACTCGCCAATGTGAAATACATCGCATGAACGTGGCTTCTTCGGGCAAGAATAGCGGGGCTGTTACAGAGCACCGTTTTTTATGCTATAAGAAATGATAAAATTCAAGCTGTGTTAATGTTACTTTCATCAACAGCCTTATCAGTGACCTTTTCTCTGAAATTTAGTTGTTATTGGGCACTGATAGGCTTTATCAGTGACCTTTTGTCTGAAATTTAGGTGCAATTGGGCGCTGAGAAGCTCTATCAGTGACCTTTTCTCTGCGATTTAGGTGCAATTGGGCTCTGAGAGGCTCCATCAGTGACCTTTTCTCTGCGATTCAGGTGCAATTGGGCTCTGAGAGGCTCCATCAGTGACCTTTTCTCTGCGATTCAGGTGCAATTGGGCGCTGAAAGGCTTACATCAGCTCCAGCACCCGGCAACTAGCAAGGGTTTTGGGTGGGGCGAGTAAACGCAGCGCCAGATGTTTTGATGGATCGAGTAATCGCAGTCCCAGAGCTTTTTGATGGGGTGAGAAAACGCAGCCCCAGAACATCGCACTTTTAGCCTGTATGGCCGCTTGCGCCTTTGATCTACACTATCGAGCAAGCAGGCATTACTTTTCATTTCACGTCGAATACTTCACGCATCCGCAAAACACTTCACGAAAAGGCATTTTACTTACCAAGGCAATTCCGTCACGCGAAAAATACCTGCCACCCTCCTTCATTTGACAACGATGTCAACATCCAAAGAGCAGCAGGCATCATCCTACTTTCGTTTTCGTACAATTTTCGCGGTCAGGTCATCAAAATACGTATAGACGACCGGAACGAGGAAAAGCGTAAAAATGCTGGAAATACCCAAGCCGAATATAATCGTAACTGCCAGAGGCTGCTGTGTTTCGGCACCTTCACCAAGTGCTAACGCAAGCGGAACCATGCCGAGTATCGTTGTTAAAGTTGTCATTAAAATGGGCCGCAATCTACTCCTGCCGGCTTCGACTATCGCTTCGTATCGGTCGATGCCGCGCCTGCGCAAAATATTGATGTAATCAACGAGCACAATAGCGTTGTTGACAACAATACCCGCCAGCATAATAATCCCGATAAATGCCGGGATGCTAAGCGCAAGCCCCGTTACAAATAAACCAAGCAGCACCCCGACAACGGTTGCCGGCATGGAAAACATGATAATGAACGGGAAAAGGAAATTTTCAAATTGAACTGCCATGACAGCATAAACCAGGAAAATGGAAAAGACGAGCGCCTTTGCCAAATCGGAAAAAGAGTCTACCATGTCTTCTGCCTGGCCGCCCATGGTGTAGCTATACCCTTCAGGAAAATTCAGCCGGTTCAGTTTGTCTTCCACATCACTGACAACACCTGCCAAATCACGTCCGACAATGCCTGATGTGATATTTAGTTGCGGCTGCTGATTTTGCCTGAACAATGCGGATGGGCCTTCCTTTTCTTTAAATACGGCGACTTCCTCCAATGGAATCGATGTACCACTTTGTGTTTGGATTTGCATATCCTCCAGGTCCCCGATTGTCTGATGCTGGTCCTTTGGATACATTAACGTGATATCCATTTCATGCCCGGCCTCACGGTATTTTCCAGCAACTTGCCCGGTAAACTGCGTCTGGATCTGGCTTAGCACTTGTTCTTGGGACAGACCGTACATCGCCGCCTTTTCCTTATCAATTGCAATATCCATTTGCGGAACCCCTTCTGTAGCTGACGATTCTACATTATGAACCCCTTTTACAGAAGCAACTTCATCCATCACCCGCTTGGCTAGCTGATTCAGTACTTCATGTTCCGGTCCATTCAGTTGAATTTGAATCGGGTCCCCCATATTTATATTTGCGCCCATTTCGCTGACACTGATTTCAGCGCCTGGAATGGTTTGCAGCTCCTTATCTAGGTCCTGCATGATCGCCGTTGTGGACTTGGCACGTTCACTTGCAGGCACTAGCTGAATCGTGTAGGTCGCCTGGTTCGTGCCACTTCCTCCGAATCCAAAGTCCCCACCACCGATAGAAACATAATCGGTTTCAATTTCCTTTCGATATTTATTCATTTTATCTGTTACGTGCGAAACTACTGATTCTGTATGTTTCAGGGAACTGCCCCGTGCTGTTTCCACTTTTACCTGCAGTTGCCCCTGGTCGGATGCAGGTATGAATTCCGCGCCAATGAATGGAATAAGTGCCAAACTGCCTGCTATAGCAAGGACTGTTACAAATATCGTTGTCTTGCGGTATTTCAACACGCCCTTTAGCCCGCGAGCATAGCCATTGTTGACACGATCCATCAAGCGTGCAAACCAATAACGCCGTCCATGATCTTCCATTGCCGCAGCCAGCAGCTTGGATGACAGCATCGGCACAAGCGTAACCGCAACAACCAAAGATGCAATCAAGGAGAACGAAACGGTCAATGCAAGTGGTGTAAACAAATCGGATGCAATTCCTTTTACATAGACAATCGGCAAAAAGACAACGAGCGTGGTCGTTGTAGAGGCAATCACGGCTGGAGCCAGTTCGGCTGCCCCCTTTGTTGCCGACTCAAACAGACTGTAACCGCGTTGACGATACGCGTATATATTTTCCAAAATCACGATGGAACTGTCGACCATCATACCAATACCCAACGCCAAACCGCCAAGTGTCAGGACATTTAATGTTTCACCGGTAAAATACATTAAGGCAAACGTGGAAATGATCGCAATCGGAATCGACAATGCAATCACAAGTGTTGCCCGAAAACTTTTCAAAAACAACAGGAGTACAAAAATGGAGATAATCCCGCCAAGCAAAATATTCTGTACAACAGACTGAATCGATAGTTTAATAAAATCAGATGTATCGATAACAACTTTCAAATGGACATCATCCGGAATGTTTTTTGCAATCTTGTCCACGCCACTACGAATTTGATCAGCAACCGCCACCGTGTTGGCATCGGTTTTTTTCATCAGCGACAAAACCACGGCAGGCTTGCCATTGACTAATGTGACTGAACCGGATTCCTTATACGTATCCTTTATTTTTGCTACATCATCCAAATGAATGACTGCACCAGCCGGAGTTTGCAGCTGTGTATTGGCAATATCTTGAAGTGAATCGTATTCCCCCACTACTCGAAGCTGCAAATCCTGCGTTCCTTTTTCAACTGTTCCCACGGAGGCTGTCTTGTTATGACTGTTTAATGCCTGCGTAATCGTTTGAGCGCTCATCTGGTACTGTTTCATTTTTGTCGAATCAAGCAACACGGCAATTTCCCGCTGCTTGGCACCTTCAACACTTACCGAAGCAACACCCTGCTGTCTTTCAAAAAACGGTACAAGCTGATCATCAGCCAATTGCGTCAGGCTTGCTGCATCTTTTCCGGTGATACTGATCCACATGACCGGCATTTGTTCCGGGCTAAAGCGCATGATTCTCGGATCCCCGGCACTATCGGGCAGCATTCCTTTTACCTGATCGATTTTTTCACGGACATCCAGCAGTGCCTGGTCCAAATCCACACCGTTGGCAAATTCCATCAATACTAATGATGACCCCAATTGAGATTGGGATTGCACCGTTTCAATGCCCTCCACGGTACTGACTGCCGATTCAACCGGTCTACTAACCATATTTTCAACTTCCTGGGGAGCTGCATCCTGATATGTCGTGGCCACCACAGCAACAGGCAGGTCAATTTTTGGAAAAAGATCGATGACCAGATTACGGACAGAAACAACGCCGAGTGCAACAATGGCCAATACAATCATAATCAGGCCAACAGGCCGTTTAACAGATAGGTTCACCAGTTTCAATGTTATTCCTGCCTTTCCGTTGCGTTGACTTTGCTGTGATTTGAAAGTGTTTGCTGTCCGTTCACCACAACTTGATCGCCCTTTTTGACATTTCCTTCAACGGCACTTTCATCAGATTGCATTTCTGTTATTTCTACCTTTTCTTCACGGGCTTCACCGTCTTTGACAAGATAGACATAGGACTGATTATCCTTTTCTACAATAGCTGCTGTTGGCAAAATGACAGTGTCCTTCACCGCTTTTACCGGCAACATCAATGCTGCGATATCACCGGCAATAAACACGTCTTTTTTATTGTCGACTTCCGCTTTGACGGTGTACAGTCCGTTTTCTTCCGGCATCGCACCGATATAAGTGACAACAGCTTTATATTTCTTGCTGTTGAACTGTACATCGTATGTATCATCCTGTTTGAAATGCTTGCGCAACGCACTTGTTACAGACAATTCCATTTTCATCTTGTCCCCATCTGCAATCATTGCCGCCGGATTTTCGTTAGAAATTGTTGCTCCCTTTTCGGCTTTTAGCTGCAGGACCTTTCCATCCTTTGGGGTTTTGATTGTCTGCTTACCCGCTGCTGTTTTTAATGTGAACAATGTATCGTTTTTGGAAACGTGATCTCCCTCGACAACTTCTATGTCATCTACTTCTCCCGGCACTGGCAGTGTTACAGGTGTCATGGATAGTGGCTCCATGCGGCCGTAAACCGTTTTTTCCACGACAAAATCACCGGTTTTTGCCTGGACTGTTTCTACCGGTGTCTCCTGATTTTTTTGTTTTTGGGATGCGGTATCATCTGATTCACTGCACGCTGCAAGCAATGCAATTATCATCACAAATAAGATAACAACAAAGCCATTCCTCATATCTTTTCTCCTTGTCATGCATAATTTGAAGCAAAAAAATTTCCGCTGGTCAGTACCATGCTCAAAATGTTCGGTTTGTTCCATCCGGCAAACAATGATCAGATGAGTGGTGCGTTTCAAAATCGTTTCTAAAACCTTGCAAATAAACTGTGTTCTTGGAGAATGTGAGCAAGAATATTCACTTCAACCGCCGCAAATGGAGGGCCGACTAAAAGCGGGCTTTGCGCCCTTGCGTATCCCCTCTCCGCGGCAAGGAGGCGGTGACCATGCCCCGCTAAAAAGCGTCTGCCTTTTCGTTCCAATATACAGTTTTTGCATAAATCTAACTCCTATATAATGCCGCTCATATTTTTGATTCGGAAAAAATTTTGGATGCTCACTTGCACGCTGTATTTTCTAAGCTAGCCAAATAGACCCCGTTCCCATCAGTAAGTCATAAACGGCAATACTCGTCACGCTTTTCAAAAAATTGTATTTGAGAAAATACCAGCTAGGCACATTCCTTTTTTTAGTGGAAACCTTCTTGTTAGACTCCCCAATCTAAGATGTAGTAACCATGCGATTATTCCAGCGGAACCGCGGCAATATAACCCTGGTCAGCGGGAAAAATCCCGCTGAATGGAATTTCAATTTATAGCGAACGTGATCTCTGCTTCACATGCCAATTTCCCATCTACCGTAGCTGTTCCTTTTCCTTTCCCGATAGGACCTTTCACACGGGTGATTTCCACTTCCAGTTGCAGCTGGTCCCCGGGTTTGACCTGTTTTTTAAAACGGCATTTGTCGATTCCTGCCAAAAAACCGATTTTCCCTTTGTTTTCTTCCTTGCCTAGCATCATAATTGCACCGGTCTGCGCCATTGCCTCAACAATTAATACGCCGGGCATGACGGGATATTGCGGAAAATGACCTTGGAAAAACGGTTCATTGATGGTAACGTTTTTCAACGCGACAATGCGTTTTGCTTCTTCATCAACTTCCAAAACCTTATCCACTAATAAAAATGGGTAGCGATGCGGTATTATTTCCTTTATTTGATCAATATCCATATCTCTAGCACTCCTCACTTTTTCCAATTTGCCTTCATTATAGCAAAACATGTTTAAAATCGCCCAAAACAAGGAATCTTATGCATATAGCATACGACATTAAAAATGAAATTTAGGAGTGAAACGATTTGTTGTGGACAATATTTATCATTTTGCTGATTTTATGGGTTCTTGGATTTTCATTTCATATCGCGGGCGGCTTTGTTCATATTTTGCTCGTCATCGCGTTGATTGTTTTAATTGTACGCTTGGTTACCGGACGAAAACCATAAAAATTCGAACGAAATGGTTATCTGACAGGCTACTATCAGTCTTTAAAAGACCTGCCTCTTCAGGTAGGTTTTTCTATGTATGCATGCGTAACTGTTTTTATTTAAAGGCACTTTTTCAGGATATGCAAGCAAAAAATTCATTATACATAACCTATTTGGTTTGCAAAAAAGCATCCTTCCCACAAAAATTGCTAAAAGGATGCTTTATCTTAGGTAAAGAAAATATAAAATTGGGCTGTATGAATGTCATTTGCTATGACAGCCACGTCCGGTTCCAGCGCCCAGCAACTAGCAGGGCTTTTTGATGGGGCGAGTAACCGCAGCCCCAAAGTGCTCCAGTTTGTACGTTGCTAAACGGGCGCTTGCGCCTTTGTTCTTTCGGATGTCCATATCTATTTTTCTTTTACGACGATGTCGATAATATGCTGCCAGGTTTCCTTATGCAACGCGTCAAATGGTTTGCCGTCTCCAATGACGCCGTAACCGACCATCAAGCCAACAACCAATGCAGCTGCGGCCAGCAACAACACAATGATAATGCGGGCCCAAATCGGAAAGATGCGCAAACGAACTTTTTTCTCTTTCCGTTTCTTTCTCTTCCTTTTTTTGCCAACCTGTTCTTGGTCTGCAGTATCTGTGGTCCGCCTTTGCTTCTCCTGCTGTTGTTCCTTATGCTGTTTTCTTGTTTGCGTATCGGTCCGGCTCTGTTTGCGTTCCATTTGCTTTGTTGCCATTGCCCGGTTCTCCCCATTCCTGATTCGCTATTGCTGGTTTACTAGATTACTATAATGGATACGACCTGTATCGTCAATAGCATCCGTATTCACCATGCAGCTGATACCTTTACTGCTGATTAAGATCGCAGCTGATTGATTAAGCCGGACATTTGATCAGCCATGGAAATCGTCCGCGAATTAAATTGATACGAACGTTGTGCCATCAGCAGCTCTGCCATTTCCTGGGCTATATCCACATTCGATGTCTCCAGCGCCTTTGCCTGGAGCAGGTCTTCATTTGCTGCGACATCCCTCATGATGCCAGCAGACTGTTGCACATGTGCATCTGCTATGCGGAAACGATTTTCCCCCACGGCCTCTAAACTGCGCGGACGAACCACTTCTTTGATGGCAAGTGTGCCGGCAATTTCGTAGCGACCATTTCGTCGCACAGCGACATCACCGTTTTCACGGATAACGATGCTGTCAAATCCAGCCGCAATTGTTATTGCACCATTTTTCCCGAGCACCGGATAACCTTCACTAGTTGTCAGCATCACCGCATCACCTGCTGCTCTCGGCTGCAGATAGAATGCACCGTCCCGGGTGAACTGTGTTTCTGCTTGTCCATTTTGCATTACTTGCACCTGGTAAAAATAATTATCTTTTAGCAATGCAGTGTCCAGGGTGCGATCTGTTTGCTGAATAGATCCGGCGGAAAAATCTGCTGCAATACTGCCCAGCTTTGCACCTGATCCGACGCGAATGCCATCAGGTGTCACCCTGCCAGTTGCATTTTCCGGAGCGGTCATATTGTTTATTTGCTGAAACAAAAGCGATGAAAACTCCGATTGACGATTTTTGTAGCCAGTCGTTTGGCTGTTTGCCAGATTATTGCCAATCAGGTCCATTTTTTGCTGGAGCTGGTTCATTGTGACCGCTGCCTGTATCATGGGTCGCGATGTCATCGTCATCACTCCTTTTTAAGCCTTAGCCGTTGATGCGGCCTACCTCATTTACGGCCTTGCCCATACTGTCATCATAAGCCTTTAAAACACGCTGGTTCATTTCAAATGTCCGGTAGGCTTGCATCATCTCGGTCATTGCCTGCAGTGCGTCAACATTTGACCTCTCGAGCGCACCTTGTTGCACCTCAACATTTACACCTGCAGGCAAAGCCTCTGCCTGCCCTTGATAGAGGTCATTGCCTACTTTTTCAAGCTGATTGGTATCGGCAACGTAGCGAATTCCAAGCTGAACACTGCGTCCGTCCACGGATAGCGTGCCATCTTGGTCCACTCTGAAATCCATACCGTTTGTCTGGATGCGATTTCCTGCCTGGTCCAATACATAGCCGCCCTCACTCGTTACCAAATACCCGGCAGCGTCTATTGTGAAATTCCCATTACGGGTAAGCCGGTTTTCCCCTGCGGCGTTTGTCACTGCAAAAAAAACACCGCCGTTTTCATCCGGAAAATCGCCATTGACCAATGCCAAATCTGTTGGCTGTCCGGTTTGTTTGATATCACCTTGGGCAAAATCAGGTACCATTTCCTGTACATATACCCCGGTATTCAAACCGCCTACTGGACGCTGGACAGGCGCCTTTGTCCCATTTTCTAATAGTGTTTTGCTTGTTGTCATTTCATTGAGCAGCATTTCCGGAAAAGCCCTGACGGCTGATTGGTCTGCTTTATACCCCGGAGTATTCGCATTGGCAATATTATTGGATAAAGCCTCTTGTCTGCGCTGCTGTGCGAGCATGCCGCTGGCTGCCGTATAAAAACCTCTTAGCAAGTGATCACTCCCTTTGCTATTTCACGGTGGATCTTTTTGTCATACATGTTTTGTCATGTGAAAATCAGGGTATTTCATTTATAATAACTTATCTGGGATGGGTACATTCCACTGCATCAAATTTGTCGCGCCGCGTTCCATAATGATTCACATGGATGCACACCATGCAAATATTGCTACGTATGGTCAAATTAGCAAAAAAATTTACTTTCTCGGGCAGTATTTTTAAATAACGCCTCTGCGTTCAATTTTGTCGATATTTTCCAGCATCACGCCCGTGCCTTTTGCAACACAGCTCATTGGTTCGTCAGCAATGAAAACCGGAACCTTTAGCTCTTCTGCAAGCAGTTCATCAATACCGTGGATCAATGCGCCACCGCCTGTCAGAATTACGCCTCTATCTATTATATCGGCGGATAATTCCGGTGGTGTATGCTCCAAAACAGATTTTGCAGCTTGAATAATCAATGCTACAGATTCTTTTAACGCTTCCTGAATTTCTGCGGATTTAACGGAAATTGTCCGTGGCAAACCAGTGACCATATCACGTCCGCGAATTTCCATTTCTTCGTTGCGTCCATCCGGGAATACCGTTGCAACATTGATTTTGATACTTTCTGCCGTGCGTTCACCGACAAGCAGTTTGTATTTTTTCTTGATGTACGCCAAAATCTCGGCATCAAAATTGTCGCCCGCCATTTTAATTGATTCGGCTGTAACGATGTCGCCCATGGAAAGCACAGCAACATCCGTCGTGCCTCCGCCGATATCCACGACCATATTGCCGCTTGGCTGAAAAATCTCCATTCCCGCCCCAATAGCAGCAACTTTCGGTTCTTCTTCCAAATATACCTTTTTGCCACCGGATTTTTCAGCAGCTTCCTTGATAGCTTTTTGTTCCACCTTTGTTATGTTGGTTGGGCAGCAAATGAGCATTCTAGGCTTCGATAAAAAACCGCGCACATTGATTTTATTTATAAAGTGTTTCAACATTGCTTCTGTTACATCGAAATCCGCAATGACGCCATCTTTTAATGGGCGAATGGCTTCGATGTTTCCTGGCGTTCTGCCAACCATCCTGCGCGCCGCTTCACCAACTTCCAGCACACGCCCGGTTGTACGGTCCATTGCAACGACGGATGGTTCGTTTAAAACGATTCCTTTTCCTTTTACGTGAATCAACACATTGGCTGTACCAAGGTCAATTCCAATATCCCGAGAAAACATGCTCAAGGTCCTCCTACAATTTACTTTTACATTATGTCATGTACACAATATACCTATTATAATATTTTACCACAAATTTCAACATTAAACTGCAATAAACGCCAAAGAATTTGAAGTTTTTGCGTAGTTTTTTTATGCTTATGAAAGGTATATGTAATTTTTATCATGTATGAATGGTCAGTACTTCCTTTCACTTTAGGTCTGATGGGCAATTGGGAAGATAAGGGCGGGTAAACAAACGGATTGGTTTGTTTTACCACTGGACTATTGGGTCGAGCTCACAAATGACAGGCAGGTAAACTGGGTTGGTTCGGTCCTGCAAGACGCAGGTCGAGATATGGAACAATCCTTTGGCGGGGCAGGTAAACCCGATTCCAAAAACGTTGTAAACCTTTGCCCCATTCTTATCCAGTGGGAAAAACTACTGATTGATTTTCACTTTAAAAGGAGATCGTTCAATGGGCTATATTGCAGTTGGGCTGGCAGGAATTGTCGGCTCATTGCTTCGTTATTATATGAGCGTTTGGCTGGGAGATGCCAGTGGGGTTTTTCCCTGGGCAACGCTTGTTACAAACTTAATCGGATGCTTTTTGCTCGGGTATTTCACATCACGCATTGCCAAAATCGCGTGGCTTCATCCACCTATTGCAACGGCTATTGGGACAGGATTGATTGGTTCATTTACGACATTTTCCACGTTCAGTACCGAAACAGTGACATTGGTTGTGCAAGGTCATGCTGGACTGGCAGCGGTCTATGTAGGCACCAGTGCCGTTTTTGGATTGCTTTTTTCCTTATGGGGCTATCGGGCAGGTACATTCATCCATATAGCGAGGAGTAAATCCATATGATCATCAACAGTCTGTTGGTAGGAATTGGCGGTTTCTTTGGCGCAATGGCACGTTTTGGACTAAACAAACATTTCAATCGCCCGGAAAACGTACCTTTGCCAGTTGGGACGCTCATTGTCAATCTGCTTGGCTCGTTTTTGCTTGGAGTCATTATCGCAAGCCAGCTTGACCGGTACTGGACATTATGCCTTGGAACTGGTTTTATGGGAGCGTTCACGACGTTTTCCACGTTTAAGATGGAAAACATACAAATGCTTCTGGAAAAAAAGTGGCGGGGAATGCTAGTCTATCTGGCAGTCAGCTACATCGGCGGGATAATGCTTGCGTTTCTTGGAATGGTGCTTGTGAGCTGATGAAGCTGCTCATGGGCACTTTGCTTGGAGGTTATTATTTTGCACAACATAGCATTTTATTTACAGAAAATGTTTCACGTCAACATCTTTTTTTCGTGATTACGCGGGCTATTTGCAGCGTGCGGTTGTCCATTTGCAAAAAAGCAATTATTCATAACAGCGCACCCATAAAAAAAGAGGCCGCCCCAAAATAAATCGGCTGCCCCTTTTTTAAGTCACGTGCGAATATCATTTTGGTTAAGTATGCTACACCACCTTTGCTGTTTGCTGTCATTTCCGCTGCTTTCCTATCACCCCCTTAAAAGGTTGGATAGTCATATACGCTGGATTTTTTGAAATGGACCGGTCTTATACAGGTTCAGCTTGTTTACCGTTTGAATCCGATTGGTATTTTTTTCTCGTCGCTTCCCCACCGCGCAGGTGCCGAATTGATTTGTGATATTCCAAAATACCCTTTACTTTGTTAGCCAGCTCCGGATTGATTTCCGGCAGCCGTTCCGTTAAGTCTTTGTGAACCGTGCTTTTGGACACACCAAATTCTTTTGCAATCATGCGGACAGTTTTCCTTGTCTCTACGACATGTTCCCCTATCCTGATCGTTCTTTCTTTGATGTAATCGTGCACATCGTTCTCCTCCCTATGATGAATATTTCCGAGGTGCAAGTTGAGACAAGGTATTCCAAAACCGATTCGTTTTGGATACGCTCATAACGATTTCAGAAGAGTAAACAATGTGGCTGTCATTCAACAATGGGAGCAAGTCTTCCTATTAGTTTTTTTGATGGAACATTTCATCATTCAACACCCTTAAAAAAGGAGCGCAATCCGCAAAACATGCTACAATGTTTCTTTAGAGACTATACATTACTAAAAGAGTCCGAATTCGTGTAAAAGAGCCACATAAGCTCTCACCTCAGAAGCTATGGAATACTGATTTGTAATCATTTTATTACGGATTCGCAAAGATTATGATTATTTTTCCAGTGTTTCACGCATGGACAAACACTATTTTTCTAAAAATTTTTGAAATAATGTTTGTAAAGGCGATCAAACAAAAATAACAGGGCAACCCGCTTACTGCGGATTGCCCTGTTTTTATCAATAATTGCGTTCAGCCATTTGGATCAAATAAATTTGAAGCAAGAGCGTAAAACGTGTTTTTGATTTAATCCATCATCCCTGTTCTAGGGTCCAGTTGAATCGTATCTCCGATTGGACCTGCTGACACCAAAAGTACGGCTGTTACAATCATAGCATAAACGATTTTTTTCATTTTAAATTCCTCCTCATTTTTTTAATATGGCTGAACCCAAGATTGAAACAAGTTTTAAACGAAATCGTTAAAAAGTCGTTGCATCGCACGTAATGGTAGACGGGCGAAGAATAAATCCCGCTGCTTTTCAATAAAGTAGTTGTACGATTGCATTAGCAAGTCTTTGTCTTGTTTGGCCAATCCCATATAATACAGGTTATAGGGACTGTCCATCGACAAATTTTCCAGAATTGCGATCGCCTGTGCAACATTTCCTTTGGCAATTTCCAAATGGGCTTGTTCACTGCTATCTGTTGTCGTGATCCCTTCTGGCTTTCCAAAATGTGCAGATAAAAACGGAATGTTGTACGTTTTAATTGCATCGATGGTTTGCTGGGCACGATGTTTTCTTGCCAGCTTTAGCGCTTCTTGAAAATGATACATCCCTTGCTGATATGTGTCGAATGTATAGGTAAGACCAAGATTGGTATGGATAGCGGCTTTGGTCGGCTCGCTGAATGTTTGTGTCAACGCACGAAAAGCATATTTTCTCGCCATAATCAACTCGTTTCTCGACCAATGATACATGAACAAGTACTGGCTAAACCGGATTTGAAAACAGGCTAGCATAAAACTGTCCTGCACATTGTTGAACAGACGCGGCTGCATTTCCAAAAAGTTGCCCACTTTGCCAAACTGTTTCATATCAAAATGTACGGATGCCCGCGTAAATTCAATCACACATTTTAAATCGGGATCGTCGATTTTTATTTGCCGCAACCGTTTTAGTATTTCCACATTCCAACCATACTCACGGCGATGAACATTTAATTGATATACGCTTGCCCATGCCCGGTTTCGCGGGTTTGACAGCGAAAGGTTGATATTGATCAACCGCTTCAGATCGGCAAAATAGCCATTGAGATATAAAAATTCCAGTCCAATGCGCTGCATATTTTCATTTGTGGTCTGCAGACAGTATTTGCGCATCATATCCAATGCAGTCTGTTGATCATACTGGTTGTTTAACGTAGAAAACACAAGACCAAAATTATCCATTTCATACGATAGCTCGTTTTGCGTATGCCGTGATTCCACGTAAAAGCGACCCTTTCCAATGGTTTTTGTATTATCTGCAGTTGCAGATGCACCTTACTACGTTTCATGTAGAACAACATCTAAATATAATAACTTTTGTAAAAATTTGTTGATTTAATGTTATAATACCATGAAATCTAGCAATTTCAAGCGCTTTCGTTCGACAAATTTTTCAACCAACGCAAAAAATCCTAGTAATTTCATGCATTACTAGGACTTTTTTCTTAATAGTTACGTAGAACCCTTAACTTATCTGCTTATGCATTTGCTTATTCTGCATGTTTGGAAGCTTCTTTGTCAGATTTGGACGTTTCTTTGTCCTTGTCTTTCGCATTGCCATCTTCCGTGTCGGAGGAATTTTCATCTACCTGATCATCCGATTGGTCATTTGCTTGATCATCGGAAGAATCCGGACTGTTTTCCTCTGTTTTTCCCTGATCATCAGCATTGCCCTGCTGATCATCCTTTGCCGCCTTGTCATCCGTATCGCCTTGTTCGGATACACCCTCAGCTTCATTGGCAAGCAGCTTGCTGACCGGCTGGTTGAAGTAGCTTTCCGGATTGACTTTTTGCTCGGACTTGCTTAGTTCAAAGTGAACATGCGTCCCATTTTCTTTTCCGAACAAGCTGCTGCCAGCTGTACCTAATTTATCGCCTTGCTTGACATTATCGCCGGTTTTTACAGCAACGTCTTGCAAACTTGCATAATATGTTTTTACGTCGTTGCCATGTTCCATTACAACCACATTGCCCAACAGCGGATCCTCTTTGACCTCTTGTACTGTTCCGCTCAGTGATGCGACGACATCAAATGACTTTTTGTCTTTTGCCGCCAAATCGATACCTTTGCTTTGGTAATAACGACTGTTGTATAGTACTAGTGCTGCTGCTTGACTTTCTTCGTCTGCGTCATAATCAAAAAATTTAGTTACGATTTCGGCATTCGCATCTTTGGCAACCGGCATTTGGATATTTTCTTCCTGATCCAGGACTGGCTTGGCATCCTGATCATGCAATCCTTTTGTAGCTGCGTCCCCCGGCTCTTTTGTTGCCTCAGGAGACTTGTCCAGGTTTTGGTACCATACGACGCCTGAAACCAACAATGCTGCGACTACGAGATAAACGGCAGGGAAAAACCATTTCTTGCGATAGATACGACTCCACTTATTTTTTGGAGTGTTTTCCTCTTTCATGAACATCACCTCAGCAACCATTCTGTTCAGAAAAAGAAATATCTATACATTCATTTGAAAAAATTTCTTGATTTTTTGTGTTTTTTTCGAAAAGTTGGGGACATTAAGGGGATTATGTATGTTTTTGACATCGTTATTCCGGCATGGTCGGCCTTGGCAGCTTATATTCCATCCAGGTTTGCGTAAAAAGCGTTTCTTGGTTTCTTGATTAATATGTACAAAAATCGCTTCAAGTCATGGGAGGGGTTGGGGGCACCGTCCCATGTTATGGTAAGTCACTTCAAATGGGGAATGTAGCTTTGGGTTTTAGGAAGATACTGCGGGTTTACTAGAGTTGTTCAGAAGCTACTAAAGCCGCTCGGGGCGGAGGGAGTATCTCGAGGCGGGGGGGAAGTCGCTCGAAACGGTGTAAAGGCGCTCCAAAGCTATCAATCCCGCTCCAACTCACTGAAAGTCGCTCGAAAACGGATAAACCTACTCCAAATCGCAAAAAGTCACTCCAGACGGGGAAAAGTCGCTCCAGAATCTTGAAAGTCGCTCATAAAATCGCAATTCCCGCTCCAAATATGGCAAAACCCGCTCGAGATAGACCAAAAGTCGAGTCAAGTCCCAAATCCTGTGTAAATAGTTACAATGTTAACCACGTATGGTGGCAGAAAATACAGCCAAAATTACA
>NZ_JAROCA010000080.1 GCF_030732005.1 Tigheibacillus jepli
ACAGGGGGCAAACAAGGAATGATAGGTTACCATGTGTACTAGCAAACTGATTTTTCAACATTAAATAGCGAGGAGCCTTTCTTTTAATTTATCCAGATTTTCCTCCTGATGATCAACAATAAATACCGAACCAAGATCCTTTTCTCCATGTCGGTTACATCTTCCTGCGGCCTGCGCTATAGAATCCAGACCAGCCAAAGATCGAATAACGCAATCAAAACTGACATCCACACCCGCTTCTATTAATTGCGTACTAATGCAAACAAATTTCTTTTGGTTTTTCAAGTCTCTTTTAATCTTTTCTAAAATATCCTTTCGATGTGCAGCACACATTGAGGTACTCAAATGATAAATCGGTATACCCAGTTTTTTTTCTTTTAAGCGATTATATAAACCCCGGACAACTGACTTAGTATTTAAAATTACCAAGATATTTTGCACTGCGCTAAGGGAGGATTCTATAAATTGAACTAAATCTTCACTGTTAAAACTTCCATTCCCAACTTTATCAATTATTTCTACGCGCTTAAAAGACTTTGAAACCGTTTTCAAATCTTCAATTATCTCCGCGTCCGAATCGATTTCCAGTTTATGCTCGACAAAGTCCAACGCAGGTTGTGTTGCTGTACAAAGGAGTATGCTTGCATTACCATGCAGTTTCAAAAAGTTTAAAGCCTGATTAAATAGTGAAATACATTTGGTTGGAACCTTTTGTACTTCATCAAATATAATGATTGAATTACATAAATTATGTAATCTTCTTATGTCCCTGCTGGATTTTGCATAGAAAATATCAAGAAATTGTACCATGGTTGTAAAAACGAGCGGAACGTCCCAATTATCTTTGGCCAACTTTAATTTTTTCTGTTCCGTCAATACTACTTCCGCTTCATCGTCTGGATGATCCTCAATAACAACATTAGAATGATGTTCCAATATCATGGAATTGTCGTTTATTATCTTCCTCACTTCATTTGCATTTTGTTCAATGATCGTCGTGAACGGAACCACATAAATAATACGGGTTTTATTATATAATCGTGCATGTTTTAAAGCGTAACGCAAACTGGCCAGTGTTTTTCCTCCACCTGTAGGAATAGATAATGTATAGATTCCGGACGGTTTCAATGCATGCTGTTCACACTGTTCGGACATTTTTCTTCTTAAAATATTAATTGGACTTTCGGAATCCGGATGACGATAAAAACTATTTAATTTTTCCATCAACCTTTCATAATATGTTTCAAATAATTGTTGGTAATCCGTAGTTTGAGTTTCAGTAACCTCGTTTTCTTCGAACATCCTTGTATTTGTTCGATCCGCGTCAATCAATGCACTGAAAATAAATTTCGTTAAAAACATTAAATTTCTCTCTAAATTTTCATATCCTTCTTTTTCAAGATAAAAGTTTAACTCTTCTGTAGCCTTGTCAACATAATTCATAAACTCTTTTTCTCCGATAACTTTATCAAAAAATGATATCTTTACACGTTCAAAGTTCCCGGTAAAATTATTATCTTGAACCCTTCTCAGGTAGTCTGACTTCAAATCGGGAGATAAAAAATCATACAAATAACCGTGATGTGAAATTATGGCATTACCTACAATTTCTGCTACTAATGCCTTATGTATATCAACATGTTGACCAATATGGAAAAAATCGTACAAAATTTTTCCTCCTGCAGAGGAATGGTTCACACTTCCCCTTTTAGGAGGCGAGTCTGGATTTTCAGCGGCTGCAGTTATATAAGATAGAAATTCCTGACTATATTTCCCCATATCATGCAACATTCCTGCCAGACCAGCAATGTGTTTAACCCCCATTTTGTCCCCATAAATTTCGGCCAACTGTTTTACTGCAATTAAATGTTCTTCTACAGTTTGAATTTTATTATCAGTCAATCGGATATGCGCAATAGATTCCAAAATAACACCTCCTAAAATAGGCAAAATAGCCTATATATATTTAATTCGATACTTTTTTACAAATTCCTGCAAGGCTGAACAAAAACATTAAGAAATACAGGCTTGTGTATTTTATCATAACATTCACCCTATACAATATTATGCACTCCCTGTAAACTTTCTATTTCCAATCATATCAATGACCAAAAAGACAATAAGCATGAAAAATTAGTCAAAATCCTTCCCTGCCCTATGCGCAGGTATCGTCTGTACGCACGCCGGCTATTCTTCTGAAAAAATCGCATATACAACAAGCTGGACGGGCGAGGATTCATCACTACACAATCCATCAAAAAGTAAAAAAACATTTGAAAGAATGGCTTACCCATCGGGCCGGCAATCGTAAATGATCTGGAAGAAGCAGCGTCTTTGCCTGAAGGGAAAAAGGGGAATATTTATACACAGAAGCGGACGGTGTTTTTGTACAGGGTACAGAAAAGAAAAAAAGCCATGAGGTTCACCATGCCATTACTTACGAAGGTTGGGATAAAAACGGTAAACGTGTCTCTCTGCGGAACCCGAAGGTTGTTATGACAACACAGCCTACGCCGGATTTTTGGAAGGAAGTCCAAGCTCTCACGGCCAATAAATATTCTCTTGAAAGTACCCATGTGGTTACTAATAGCGATGGGGGCACTGGTTATACCGCTTAGAAGTTTCAAGAAGCATTCTCACAGTCCAGTTATCCGGTCTTGAATCAATTGGACGCTTATCATGTTTCACAAGCTTCAAATCGCGTATTCGGTGGCGGAAAGAAATCACCCCATCCCCCAGCACCTCAACAGTTCCCTCACCGCCCCCTCCAACGCTTCCTCCGCAATCCCCGCAAAACCGAAGACGATTTTTGGAGGTTTCATCTCCTTTTGTTGCAACAAATAAGTTGACAGCGGATATACTTTCATGCCCCATTCCGCTGCATGCCGAACAAGTTCCTTTTCGTCCATCCCATTATTGATCTCAAGCAATATATGCAATCCATTTTGTTCGCCCCTCACCTGCAGCTTCTCGGAATAGCGATTTAAGAGATTCATTGTTTTCTCCAGCTTGTGACGATAGATTTTACGCATGCGATTTAGGTGTTTTTCAAAATCGCCAGCTTCCATAAATCTGGATAAAATGTGCTGATCAATCCTTGAAACCGTGCAATGGTAGTATGAATAGTGCTCATAATACCGACTTAAAAGCTCGCCGGGTAATAGCATATAACTGATCCGCAGTGATGGAATCAATGACTTGGAAAAAGACCCAAAGTAAATCACTTTTCCGGATTTGTCCATACCTTTTAACGCTGGGATCGCTTTGCCAGTATACCGAAATTCACTGTCATAGTCGTCTTCAATAATATAACGTCCCTGCCTTTCCATTGCCCACTTCAACAATTTAACCCGTCGATTGACTGGCAGTACATACCCATACGGAAAATGATTGGAAGGTGTGGTATATATGACATTGATAGTCGTGTGATCCATTTTTTTTACTATTACGCCATCTTCATCGACTTGCAGCGGACATACAGCATTTTCATAGTCTTCCAAAATACGTGATATCACATGATAACCTGGATCCTCTACGCCATAAACTGCCTGTTTTCCCAACAAATGAACAAGTTGCTGCAGTAAAATTTCACTTCCCGCGCCTACAATAATCTCATCCGGCGAGCATATGATTCCCCTTGCATGATATAAATAGGCAGCAATTTCTTTTCGCAATGCATATTCACCTTGTCGACAACCATGCAAAAGCAAGTCATGATGTCCCCGGTCCATTAGTTCTTTTGCATATTTTCGCCATTTCGCAAACGGGAAATTTTTTGTATCAATTTTTCCGGGATGAAAATCGTACTTCCAATTTTTGGCGCTTTTTTCCTGCTTTGGTAAAGGTTTTGTTGTATTGGTATATACGAAATCTTCATAAGCAGCCACAAAAAAACCACGCCTTTCCCGAGATTCTAAATACCCCTCCGCTACCAATTGTTCATATGCCGCTTCAACCGTATTTTGACTGACCTTTAAAAAATCGGATAATTTCCGCTTGGAAGGTAGTTTTTCACCATGTTTTAGCCTTCCCGCGATAATTTCATCTTTTATAAACCTGTACAATTGCTCATACAAGGGCTGATCTCCATCGCGAACCAGCACACATGACAACATTTCCATTCCTAACTCACCACCATCTGACCTCATTATATTTATAAAAACTGACACTTTCAATAGTATCACAATCTCTTTATAATAAAATTAATTTTACAAATTAAATATCAATTCGGGAGTGGTAAATGTGGAACAAGTAAAAGAAATGCCTGTAGCAAAAGGTGTTCATATTCCAAAAAGTGGCGTTATTATGGACGTTGTCAATGCGGAGCAAGCCAAAATCGCGGAGGCTTCCGGTGCCGTTGCAGTCATGGGGCTTGAAAGAGTACCATCCGAAATTCGGGCACAAGGCGGTGTGGCACGGATGGCAACTCCAAAAGTAATGGAGGAAGTAATGAATGCGGTGTCCATTCCAGTAATGGCAAAGGCACGTATTGGTCATATCGTTGAAGCGCGTGTGCTGGAAGCAATGGGAATTGACTATATTGATGAAAGTGAAGTGCTGACTCCGGCAGATGAAGAATTTCATATTTTAAAAAGTGAATTCAATGTACCATTTGTCTGCGGTTGCCGCGATCTCGGTGAAGCAGCCCGCCGTATCGGTGAAGGCGCATCCATGATGCGGACAAAGGGTGAGGCGGGGACAGGAAATATTGTCGAAGCTGTTCGCCATATTCGCAAGGTCAACGCGCAAATTCGCAAAGTAACACAAATGAATGACGATGAATTGATGACAGAAGCGAAAAATTTGGGTGCGCCTTATGAAATCTTAAAACAAATCAAAGAAGCCGGCAGACTCCCTGTTCTTAATTTTGCAGCCGGCGGTGTCGCTACACCTGCTGATGCAGCGTTAATGATGGAATTAGGTGCTGACGGCGTGTTTGTTGGATCTGGCATATTTAAATCAAGTACACCGGAAAAATTTGCGAAGGCTATTGTAAAAGCAACAGCCCGTTATCAAGATTACGGCTTGATTGCGGACCTTTCCAAGGAACTCGGCACACCGATGAAAGGCTTGGATGTCCAAACAATGCCGGTAGAACAACGGATGTCAGAACGCGGCTGGTAAAAAAATAATCCCCCAACAGTGGAACGAAAACCCGGATAAAAACTTCATCATCGTTTTCCCGGGTTTTATGTAAAAATATTAAAGGCGCCTGTACCGGCTGTACAAGCGCCCAATCGAAAATTGCGGCGGGTCACCATGTGTTCACATCACATATTGCAGTGCCCGACTTATGCAATCAGCTCATCGCAAAAACAATTATATCACATTTTTCAAGATTGCGCCATAGCTCTGTCACGTGTCAATCAGTATTTTTAAGTACTTGTTTGTACAAATGACGGAAATATGGAAGTCGTCTTTTTCATATTCGGTAAGCGCACCTTCTTGCAGAATTTCCTTCCACCCTTGTCTTTCCAGCATAAATTGGTAGCCAAACGGTATGCCGTCCTCTTCCCGCGCTTTAGGCCAATTGAAACCGTAAATCCCATCCCCTTTGTCGACCAAATCCGCATGCTTTGGTACCGGAAAATGGTGCAATTCTTTCAGTGTTTCATATGAAAAATATGTATGATAATAGAAATACAGCCCTCCGGCAAGAATCACTGCCACAATAAGCCACACTGCTTTTCTCATCACTTTTCTGACGCTCCCCATCGCGAATTATCGCAGTATTAACTGGCTATAGGACCCCATTCCAATCATTTGGATTAAATGAAAAATGATATATGGGGGTCAACAGAAAGTCAAACGCCCGATTGGTTCGGGCCAACAGGACGTTGGTCACTCGGGTGTTGCCACAATGGTTTTCGGTGGGACGAGGAACCGCAGTCCCAATGGTTTTCGATGGGGCGAGTAATCGCAGCCCCAGGATGTGGCGGCTTTAACCCGAGTTCATTACTTGAACAGTGGGGGAGAAAGGGAACCCCCACTGCATAAAGTTTCACTTTATTTTGCATATCTCAAACTGAGATGCATTGTATATCAATCTTTGAAAATCAAACAATTGAAATTAACTGTCATTTCCACCAAAAATGCAGTCACGTTATTAGCAAGTCCCCATCCCGCTTAACCATTAAGATGACAAACTTTTCCATTCTTCGCAACAATCCGCATTCAAAATTGTATTTCCCTGGTACACTTGATACTCCCATAGCTGCATGATATTTGCTTTCTTTGGTACTATTACGTATCAAAGCCCGGTTTTGTTTCAAAAATCTTAACATACAATATACCAATTTCGTGTTATATTTACATTACAGTTTTGTTTAATCGATATTAAAAAGATGAAATCAGAAATTTTCCGGTCACCCCCCCCTGGCAGATCCAAATACCCGTCAACACGGGCTGACTCCCAATAGGCGTCAGCCCGTGTTTTACTCTTTAATCTTTATGATTTTTTACAGAGGCTTCTGCACCCGCTTCATCTTCCGGCCGCTTGAATCCTTTATCCAATCTGCCGGCATTTTCAATATCACCGGAAGCACGATACCCGGCAACTTCCTCGTTCGAAGTTGTTCCATAAAAGCCCATGCCACCTAATTCTACGTTAATGTTTTCTTCTACCTTTTTCTTCTTTTCCAACATATCCACCTCCTACCGATAATGTAACCAGTTTTGCAAGAACTATGTTTTCCGGTTATATGCTTAGCAGCCTGGAAGAAAGGGTAATATACAATTGTGGCGTTTCAATTATTTAAAATGAAATCCCAATTATGAAATAATATAGCTGAAATGATTGGTCTTCAAAGGAAAATAGATGTGTATCATTTATTTTTCCCTGCAGACAACTAAGTGATGCAAAATAAAAGAAGGAGGAAGCAAATGATGGCTGATACTTTTAAAGTAATGGATCCGGCGACGGGAGAACTCGTTCAAGAAGTCAAATACGATTCAGAAGAGGACATCAACCGGGCATTGGAACGCGGACATAAAGCTTTTAAAAAATGGTCACAGGTGGATGCCCATGAACGTTCCAGATTGTTAAAAAAGTGGTCGCAAAAAATCCAGGAAAACAAACAAGATATTGCGAAAGTGATGACCCGCGAAAACGGAAAACCGCTTCACGAATCACTAGGCGAGGTCGATTATGCAACAGATTATATCGATTGGTACGCTGAAGAAGCCAAACGAATCTATGGCCGGACGATCCCGGCAAATACCGAGTCAAAACGCATTATCATCACGCGCCAGCCGGTTGGACTTGTCGCAGCAATTACACCATGGAATTTCCCTGCAGCCATGATGACAAGAAAAGCTGCCCCGGCATTAGCCGCCGGTTGTACATTTGTAGTAAAGCCCGCTGTAGAGACGCCGCTGACGACGATTCGTTTTATTGAACTTGCGCATGAAGCAGGCATACCTGAAGATGTCGTGCAATGCGTCAACCAGCGTGGCAGTGTGGCAGGTGAAATTTTTACCGGCAGCAAATTCGTTCGTAAAATTACATTCACCGGTTCCACGCCGGTTGGAAAATCATTGATTAAAGATAGTGCTGATACGATCAAGCATGTCACCATGGAATTGGGTGGACATGCGCCATTGATTGTCGCCAAAGATGCCGATATCGATTTTGCTGTGCAGCAGACGATTGCATCGAAATTCCGCAATGCCGGTCAAACTTGTGTATGCGCCAACCGTATAATTGTTCAGGAGGACATTGTCGACACCTTCTCGAAAAAATTGGCAGAGGAAGTGGCCAAACTAAAAGTCGGCAACGGGCTCGAAGAAGGGACAAATATCGGCCCGATCATCAATAAAAAAGGCTATGATAAAATTGTCAAACAAATAAAGGATGCTATTGATAAAGGTGCGGAGGCACTAGTTGGAAATAAATATGAGGCAGATGAGGACAAGGGCTGCTATTTTGTCTATCCAACCGTTTTGAAAAATGTGGATGATTCCATGATGATTATGCATGAAGAAACATTTGGACCGGTCGCTCCAATCATCGGTTTTCAAAATATCAAGGAAGCGGTCGCCATTGCCAACAACACACCATTCGGTCTTGCCGCTTATTTCTTTACGAATGATTATCGCACAGGAACATACTTAACTGAAAATCTTGATTACGGTATTATTGGCTGGAACGATGGTGGACCGTCCGCAGCACATGCACCGTTCGGCGGAATGAAAGAAAGTGGACTGGGACGTGAAGGTGGACTGGAAGGAATTGAGCCGTACCTTGAGACCAAATATTTATCCATTGGTAATTTGTAAGATCACCGGCACTTGCATTGTTGTTTGCAGGTGCCGCTTTTTGGTTTCATGTCCATCTGCTAAATGTATACGTCAGGGTTTTTATGGCGGAAAAAAGGAAGCTTTAGCTATCACCCAATCCATCCATATTGGGCCCCTCTCCTTCACCGTATCATCGTCGTGCAATTTCTTTGGTCGCATCAATTACCACACCGTTTAATGCTTGTGTCGCAAGGTGATCCGCTTCCTGATTTTCTTTTCTGGAAACGAGCTGATATTGCGGCCGTAATCCCAATGCTTCAATGATACGCTCCGATCGCTTGATCCAACGTAAGAGATTTTCCTCGTAACACGGCCACTCATCGTTCATCTGATGGACAACAACACGGGAATCCCCAACGATTTTAATTGCTAAATGATGGACGCCCATTTGCTCCAACTGCTGCAAGCCCAAATAAAGGGCCGCATATTCCGCTTCATTATTGGATTGCAATCCTTCCAACGGCAAATTTTTACGCAATCGAAAAGATTTCCCATCCTGTTGAAAATAGATTACACAGCCAAGACCCGATTTTTCCGTTTCCGGATAATAGCCGCCGTCAAAGTAAACAGTGATATGATGCGGTTCGCTTTGGATTTCTTCGGTGAGTTTTTTCAGTTCTTTTAGTGTCCATGTGTTCCCATCACTATCCAAAAAGGTAAACCGAATGCTGCGCCCGGTTTTTTCCAAATCCTCTGCGGTCGCGATGGCATGCGTCACATCCATAAGCTGGGACCGAAATTCGGCTTGGATTCCACCAGGTGTTTGATAGGTAAAAATAATTTCAATTTGCATGTTCTTGCCCCCCTTACATGTATTCATAGTATTTCCGTATGGCGGAGGAATTAATTTTCGTACGAAACACATATATGTAAGTCTCCGTGCCTGTCTAAGTTCCCCTTTCGTTTTTGTACAGACCATACAAAACTGGATTTCAATGAATAAAAATCCAGTTTTTGTAAAATCATTCAAATATGTGCTAGAACTGCCTTGTCAATCAAACTTGGTGGTGCTTGCCGATGAATTCCTTTGATTAAGTTATCTACAGCAAGCTCAGCCATTTTATACCTTGTTTCTTGTGTCGCAGATCCATAATGAGGCATCGTGACAACATTTTCCAGTTGTAATAATGGACTATCCAGCGGGAGCGGCTCGTTCTGGTAAACGTCCAAACCGGCAGCCCGGATCGTTTTATTTTGCAAAGCATGGATCAAGTCAGCTTCAACTACCATCGACCCGCGGGCACCGTTAATAAAGACTGCTGTTTCTTTCATGAGATCAAATTCCCGCTTTCCCATTAAACCGATTGTCTCATCAGTTAATGGAGCCATCAAGCAAACAAAATCGGATTGCTGAAGTAAGTCATCCAGGCTAACGTATGTAGCCTCTAGTTCTTTCTCAGTATCACTATTTCGCGTACGATTATGGTAAAGAACATTCATTTTAAAACCAAAATGCGCTCTTTCGGCAATAGCCTTGCCTATACGGCCCATTCCAATTATTCCAAGCGTTTTATGGTGAACGTCGACGCCAAATCGTTCATCCGGCAGCTTGGCTGTCCATTGTCCAGCCTTTACATACGCGTCCAGTTCCGGTATTCTTCTTGCTGTCGCCAACAGTAACCCGAAAATGGCATCCGCAGTTGTGTCCGTTAAAACGTCGGGTGTATTTGTTGCCATGATGCCGCGACTTGTTAATTCCTTTATATCCAAATTGTCATAGCCTGCAGATATATTCGACACGATTCGCAATTTTGGAGCCCGGTCCAACATTTCTTGATTTACTTTCAGTCCGGAGCCGATAATACCTTCAGCTGTCGCCAGTTCCTTAAAAAAATTTGGGCTCTCTTTTGGAATCCTATGCAGGTCACATTGGTTTTCCAGTTTTTCGATTACATCCGCGTAAGCTATCTGCGAATATAAGATTACCTTTGGCTTCATCTTCTGACCACCCTTTCCTCTCCTTATGTTCACCCGAGAAAACCGCTCTCGCTCGGCTTACACTCTAAATACATTGGCAGCTGTCACATGTCTCCCTTTCTCCTAGGAGACTACTTTCTCACGAATGTTCTTTTCATCAATAAATTGAAAATATGGTAAACACATTCTACTCCGGATACAATACTAATAATTTGTGTTACGTGACAACAAAGTATTTAATTTTGAAGCTTCAATACGCATTACACCGTTCACAAATATGGACGGTGTAAAAATAAAGCTGTTTCATTTTTGGTGCAATTGCTGAATAACACTTCATAGATGTAGTAATAAAGTCGTTTAAAAATCTAAGTTTTATGCCACAATCGCGCTCTTTTGCGGAAGATCATATAGAAAGGCCACTGTTACTTTATGCTTTTTTAATTGCCCATTCATCCTTTAACTGACCAAATACAACCCTATCAAGATATTCGCCATTTAAAAATTCATAACTTCTTATACATCCTTCATTTTTAAATCCTAAGCGTTTGGGAATTGCTTTGCTTTTTTCATTATTAGACGCAACGTTGATTTCCACCTTATTCAATTTTAATTCACTAAAAGCATGATCGATAAGAAGCTTACAGGCTTGGGTTGCCAATCCAATTCCTTCAAAGTTTTTCCCAAGCCAGTACCCTATTTCCGTTTTTTTGTCCTTCCAGTCTATATATAAATAGCCTACAGAACCAGCAAGTTTTTCCCGATACCAAATCCCTGCCCAGTAACCATTGCCCTCCGCAAATCTTTTTAAAGACTTTTCAATAAATATTTTGGAATCCTCTACTTTATGTGTCTTACTTGGAAAGGATAACCACTGGCCTATGCTATCACGACTTCCATCTACTAATTTGTATAATTCATCTGCATGTCTATATTCCAAAATTGAAAGATAAATATCAGGACTTACAACTGCTTTGTACATTGGCCAAACCTCCCATATTTCCACTTATAACGGCTAATTTTATTCAATTGCTTAATTTATCTGATCTTCAACAATCTGGCCCGATTGATGAATTATTTTATTCGTTTTCGCTCTGAACGCGATGGCAAAATGTTAATTACATCAATATCTTCATCATTTTCATGTACCACATAATAAAAAACCATATAATTTAACATTCGATGCCGACTTTTTCCGTATGTAATACAACGCAAACCATTGAGTCCGTATAATTGTGTAAATAGAAAAGGGTCAATCATCAAACCCTATATACAATGTTTCACCACAAAATAT
>NZ_JAROCA010000081.1 GCF_030732005.1 Tigheibacillus jepli
AACGAAAGAAAAACAGCGTAATTTTAAGAAAAAGCTAGTTTAAGAGTGTTATTGTCCAAAATACGGGGGTTAATCCGGTTTATTTTATATTGCTCTTCACTTTTTGAATTGCTTTACAGCTATATAGAAAGTATGCAGGAACACTATGGATGAGTATTATCTTTCATATTATTTATCTTGAAGTTGCTAGATATATTTCCATGGGTGCGATGTATGATCCGGATTTTACTCTTTTGGAGTTTGATAAGACATTTGAAGGATTGATGACGTTATACTTGTTATTTCTGTTTATAGTGGTATTTAGTGTGGTTATGTTGACAGTATTATTACTAATTGATAAAAAAATGAGTAATTGAAAATAGCTATAACAGGTTTTTATTATTTTTTGATCGAACTTTTCAAAAATGGTTCTATTAATACCACGATAAATCAAAGTTATATTTCCTCTTTTTATCTCCAGTTCCAAGTATGGGAAATATTATCCATGGTTTCAACATGCATATGAAATGACTTTTGAAAATCGACTGAGGCTCAAATACTTTATTTAAGATTTTTATTTGGTTATATTTTTATGTTCTTACTATTTTATTTAGCTGGAGCTTTCAAGTTTCATTACGTTTAACAGATAAGAAATGATTTTAAAAAAACTTTATTTTTGTATTATTCATTATTATGTTGACTAGTTTTTATGTGAATTGTAATAAAATAGAGTTTGACATTTAAAGTATTTCTTGTTTTGGTTCTTAATAATAAAAATGATTCTACCTAACTGTTAATATTCAGTTGGGTTATTTTTTTAAACCTTTTTCTCTGATTTTTGGCATTTTACAAAAAAATTGTTGAAGATAATGAAAGGGGAAATCATCACACATCTTTACAGTTTCGAAGGGAGATGAGTGTATGGAGCCTTCTCGTACTGAACGGCAGAAACAGCTATCTAAGGGGATAACATTTTCAATTTTAACACTGCAAGAAGAAAATCAGCTCTATACCTTAGACATACACTACGCGGGAGAAGGAATAGAAGAACAATCAAGTGGCTGGTAAGAGAACTACTCCTACACTTCTTGCAAAAGCGATGCATAGCTTGCCAGTTTAGAAGCGTATTATCATCCTACTATACTACTTTTTTAATCTTTCTGATGTAAAAATCGGTCAATTGTTCAACATTTCACGTAGTACTGTACAGTATAGGCGAACGAGTTCTTTTAAACCGTTAAGACGCTTTTTTGAGAAGCATGCAGATGAATGGGATGATTAATACTATTATGGAAAACAATGAGCGTGGTAATACGTATTGGGGCATTGATGTAAACATACATGATCGTTTACGTTCGAAGCTTATGCAGGGCATTTTAGCTTTCAAGATTTAATTACATGGTTAAGTTTTCCCTTTCACATATATTGTTCTTTGACAAAGAAAGCACGGAAGATAACGCCGTGCAGTATAGACCGAAAATCAGATACGTTCTACTGATGATGAGCCACTTGATTCATACGCCATGACTTTCGATAGAAACGAGCGATTATCTATGAGTCTAATGCAATCGTGGTGGATTGCTGGCGATAACCCATCAGTATGGATAATGATACTCCTCTACCGTCATGGTTCGAACGTTCAAAGCGTCGCAAGCTATGAGTAGGGCTGGAAGGAATACTTGCAGGGGTGAAATTCCCGTGGAGCTGTACCAACAGCCGTCTGATTTTTAATTGATTAATTATAAGGGGGCGTGTTTTTTGAAACAGAATTTGATTCTTTATAGTATGCAAATTGCTATGTTAAAACAACTGCTAACTCGTAAATTGATTACTGAGAAAGAATATTACATGGTTAAAAATAAATTAATGAAAGAATATGGCATCATTTCTGATATTACAGGCTGAATTGTGTTTCTATTGGCGATACAATAGAAAGTAAATAGGGAACACAAAAGGAGGAACTGTTATGTCAAAAGTAGAAGTGATTCGTGCCAATAGTGACTTAGCCAGCCGGAAGCGTGGAAAAGAAATAAAACAGCTTAGGGTAGCAGCCTATTGTAGGGTAAGTACAGATTCGGAAGATCAGTTAAATAGCTATAAATCACAAGTCTCTTATTATTCTGATTTAATTCAGAAAAATGTTGAATGGGTGTTAGTTGATATCTATGCAGATGAAGCCATTACAGGCACACAAGTAACGAAACGTGAAGACTTTCAACGAATGATCAATGATTGTATGAATGGAGATATTGATATGGTGATTACGAAATCAATATCTAGATTTGCAAGGAATACATTAGATACGCTGAAATATGTTCGGATGTTAAAAGAAAGAGATATAGCCGTTTATTTTGAAGATGAAAAAATCAATACATTGACAATGGATGGAGAATTGTTGCTTGTCGTATTAAGTTCAGTCGCACAACAGGAAGTTGAGAATATATCCGCTAATGTTAAAAAAGGTTTAAAGATGAAAATGCAACGTGGAGAGTTAGTTGGTTTTCAAGGATGCCTTGGTTATGACTATCATCCAGAAGATAAAAGTATTTCAATTAATGAAAAAGAAGCGGAAATTGTTCGTTATATTTTTCAAAGATATATTGAGGGAGCCGGAGGGAGTATTATCTCAAGGGAGCTAGAGAATTTAGGCTACAAAACAAAGAGAGGTACTCCAACATGGGCTGAAACAACTGTACTCGGAATTATCAAGAATGAAAAATATAAAGGCGATATTTTAATGGGAAAAACTTTTACATTAGATCCCATTTCAAAACGTCGATTAGAAAACTTGGGTGAGGAAGATCAGTATTATTTACGAAATCACCATGAACCAATTGTCAGTGCTGAAATATTTGATAAAGCACAGGAAATCAGAATGAGAAGAAATCGGGGACGAAATACAGTAGAAAATTACGGCGGGAAGCGAGAGAAGTATAGTCGTAAATATGCGTTTAGTTGTATGATTGATTGTGCCTATTGTGGAGGTACACTAACAAGACGTAGATGGCATAGTTCAACGAAATATAGCAAAACGATTTGGCAGTGCGTTACAAGTACAAAGAAGGGAAAAAAGTTCTGTCCACACAGTAAAGGAATACCCGAAGAAGCTATTGAAAAAGCTTTTCTAGAAAGTTACCGAATTATGTGTAATAATAACAAAGACGTATTGGAAGAATTTTTGCAACGAATGGAAGAAGCATTAAGTTCCAATACGATTCATAAAGAAATAGCTAAAATAGAAAAAGAAATTCAAGGATTAGAAAACAAAAAGAATAAATTAGTGGATATGAGACTGGAGAATATTATCGATAAAGATACGTATGAAGATAAATATAATTCACTTATGCAAGAGATTAATGAGAAAGTACAAACAAGAGAAAAGTCCTTATCGAATTTAGAAGAAGAAAAGGATATTAAAAAACGCTTGTTAGCTTTCAAAAAAGTATTGGAACAAAATGAAGTGATTGATACGTTTGATCGGTATGTATTTGAAAGTGTCGTTGACAAGGTAATTGTAGGTGGAGTAGATGAAAATGGAAACAAAGATCCTGCCATGATTACATTTGTTTATAAAACAGGTTTAAGTAATTGTCTAGATGGCGAAAAATTTAAACCTGCCCGAAGAAATGCGAAAAAAGATAATACAAAAACATCTAACGAATTGTGTTCACATACAGACAACGAGGATAATAAATTGTGTTCACATAGTAGTGACGACACATGTGGAGACTATAACGTTACTATGTCGCCAAACTATGTAGAAATCCCTAGTTTCAAGGCGTTTTACAGCATTTCTACTTTGGGACAAATGGTGAAAATGGCAGGAAAAAAAGTGATGAAAAACCACATTAAAGTTTCAGTAGGAATTGATCTGGTGCGAGGAAACATGTGAAATTAAATATTCCATCTTAAATTGATGTGATACTTTTAGACGTTCAAATAAACTGAACGTCTTTTTTATGTCTAAAATGAAGAGTAGAGGTGAAATATGGCTGCACTAACATTGGGAAGTTTATTTGATGGAATTGGGGTATTTCCTCTAGCTGGTTCTTGTTACGGAATTACACCAACATGGGCAAGTGAGATAGAGAAAGCACCTGTATCCATTACAAAACGCCATTTACCTAACATGCTCCATCTCGGGGATATCACGTACTGGAGTCGTTCACAAAAACCAGTATTCTAATGCCTGTTTCTGGACTCTGGACAAACGCTGGAATGGTCCGGGGGAGTAACGTTGATGTGTGCTGAAGATCGTTGGATGCCCGATATTGGGGAAAGCTCACACTTCCTCAAAGAAGAAGACGTATCTTCCCCATGGCAGATTTTGGAGGAACTAACGTGCTTTTTTATTGGTTAAAAGCGTCGAAAGGAGAAATGTGCATGATATCTTTAAATGAACAAGAGGTATACGAAGAAAAGGCCATGGAATGGAGGCATTGGTTAATATCCATTTATATAAATACTTTTTTTCTTATCATGATTTCTGCAATGCATAAACTGATCACCCAACATAGCCATACAGCAATTGTGTAGGAAGTACCATACGAAAATTGCAAGGCATTGTGTGAAATGACCACAATGATGTAGATGAACATATTGGCAAAGGCTAGAAAGAAGCTTCTTGACATCCATGAACTATGCTTTATCACGTTTTTTCTTCTAATATTGATAAAGCCTAGAATTGTTGTACCCAACCATAGTGTATTTAAAACGAGAAATCCCATGGTGCTCAACCATCCTCCTGTTGCAAAAAAAGAAACGTAAACACCAGGGATATAGTTTAACAAAATAGACAGTACATAGACTCGGCCATTCCAACGATGAAATGGGATAGATTTAATTCGTAATTTCTTGATCACACCTAAGGGGCCAGTGATTAGTGAGATAATAGCAAAAATGATATGCAATCTGATCATAAGTATCCACAATGATTCGTTGGTTAGAACTTCATCTTTTCTAGCAAGAAAGTTTTGAAAGGTGGGATCGACCATGAAATTTTTTGAAAATGTATGCATGACCCACATGAGCGATACGATTAATAAAATGATCCAAATGTTCTTTTTCATTTTTATCGTTATCCTTTCCTCTGATATTTAGGAAAATAAACCGCGATTTGTCATAACAAAAACAACAGTAAAAATAAGCACAAATGTAAACCAACCGAGTGTATTAAGTTTGGCTTTATTTCGTTGTAACGCGTTGTCAGGATCCTCAGCAAAAATAACTCGTTTCAAGTTATGTTGTATCACACCTATCAAGGCACCAATCAGCATAAACAGGATTAATGATAGCATCACCCATAACAAAGAAGGATAAGTGGCATATCCCATTGCCATCCATCCTCCTGTAACGATTAACAAAATTAACGCATAATGGGCAAAGCGGGTAAAGCCTACTAATGTTTTAACAGCTACTTTCACTTCATTACCTGATTGTGACAAGAGAGATTTAAACGCAAATGGAAAAGCTAGAAAACTGCCAATCAATAAAGCACCTAATACATGAGCAAATACAATAAATGAATACATAACTGCAACTCCATCCTTAGGAAATACGATGTCCCATTAATTGGGATGAGGGAAGTATACGAGCCTTTGCTTCACCATTTATATTGTTTTCATCTACAAAAACGATAAATTTTAATGTAAGGCGCATGGGCTTTGTCAATTTCATGGACCATTTTAATTGATTCTCTTCCAGTACAGCGTTGTCCAGCGTAACAATATCATCTCCTCTCCCTTCGAATAGTAAATGAGGCGAAATACTTTATTTATAGGGAATATTCGCCTATCAACTTCACAATTAAAGAATAACCTTTAAATGTCTCAAATGATTGTACAAAAAGGTCACAAAACAATCACAATCCATCACAAAATAAGGGATTTAACTCATTGTTGAAACAGCAGTGATATACTGAAAGTAGATTTCGATGGAAGGTTCGTTTCTTAAACTAGCATCGAAGGGAAGGCGGGATTTTGTGAAGGAAAAACAGACAATTATGGTTGTAGATGATGATAAAAGCATTGTTGAACTGTTAAGAGACTTCTTGGAAAATGATGGTTTCTATGTAAAAACTGCCTATAACGGCGATCAAGCACTGTCTGTAATTAAGCAGGTTACAATTGATTGCATCATTCTTGACATCATGATGCCGGGACTAAATGGTTTCGAGTTCTGCCGGCAGGTACGGGAGCAAAGTAACATTCCTATCCTCTTCCTAAGCGCCCTCAGTGATGATGCAGATAAAATTCGTGGGTTGGCAATTGGAGGGGATGATTATATCGTTAAAACCGCATCACCGGGTGAGGTTATTGCCCGAGTGAAAGCTGTATTGCGACGCGCTAGTGCCCAGAAGGAATTTACCGGGAAAATCTTGGATTACGGTGGTCTCTCTTTGAATTTATCCACAAGAGAAGTATTCGTAGAGAGAAGATATATCTCACTTACACCAAAAGAATATGAATTATTGCGACTGTTTGCCGAGCATCCGCAAATTGTTTTTACGTATGATCAATTGCTTGATAAATTTTGGGATGGGATTGGCGATAAACATACTGTCCGTGTCCATATTAGCCGCCTACGTGAGAAAGTTGAGCCCGATCCAGACAAACCAAAATATATATTTAATGTTTGGGGTATAGGTTACCGTTTTAAAGGAGAATAAAATGAGATCAATTCGTATTCGTACATTATCTATACTTAGTTTGCTTTTAATCTTGATGTTACCATGGGTATTTTACGTAACGGCCCACTTATTAACTACAAAATCACTTAGTTTCGATACGAATGAAGCTGAGAAGGAAGATTTAAATAAAATAAGCCACCTCATTGAAACAAATACAGAAAAATGGTCTGACCCCCAATGGCAAGAAAGTTTAAGAGGAAAGTTACAAGCAGAGGATATGGGTGTAAAAATTTTAACCGAATCAAATCAAAAGATTTTTCAATTTTCCCCTGAGAATGTTCGCTCCTTTACGCGAGCAGAAGTGTTTTCAATTATGCAAGATGGTCGCATAGTTGGAAGGGTAATGATTTTTCAGCCAAATCCAAGAGGGGTTCAGATGATTGTAGCATTTACAGGATTATTGTTCGCTTTTTTTATCATCGGTTATGTCATGAGAAGGTTTATTCTCAACCCACTTGAGAAAATGAGCTTGGCAGTCCGGCAAGTCGCAGAAGGAGATTTGGACGTCCAACTACCTGAGTCCCCGATCAAAGAAATCACGGAAGTATATGGCGGAATTCAAATAATGACAGAAGGTCTTCAGGAATCCATGCAGAAACAACTGGAATTGGAGGAAGAGCGCCGATTCATCATTGCTGCAGTCGCCCACGATTTACGGACACCATTATTCGCCTTGCGAGGTTATTTGGATGGTCTGGAGGAAGGAATTGCTAACGCTCCAGATAAACGAGCAAGGTATCTGTCCGTTTGTAAGGAAAAGTCATCACAATTGGCCCGTCTTGTAGAGGATCTTTTTACATTTACAAAGACGGAATTCTTGGAGATGGATCTAGAGAAAAACACGGTTAATCTTCCTAATTTATTAAAGAAATCGATTGACAGCCTTAATCCACTAGCAAAGCAAAACAACATCTCTATTATCGCAAACTATTTTGAAGATGATTGTATGATCATGGGCGATTCGTATTTATTAGAGCGTGCCATCAATAATTTATTGGATAATGCTGTCAGACATACACCACACGCTGGTAAGATTTTCATACAATGCTATAAGGATGGCAACAGAGTGGTTTTTACTGTTAGGGATACGGGGAAAGGTTTTTCTTCAGAAGTGATTCATCGTGTTTTTGACCCACTATATCGTGGTGAAGCATCGCGAAACCGTTCAACAGGAGGGGCCGGGTTAGGGTTGACTATTTCAAGAAGGATCGTTAGACAACACGGGGGTGGCCTTGTCGTAGATAACCATTCAGAAGGTGGTGCACTGATAAAAGGCTGGATACCGGCTCAATCTTCTAGTGCTTAACGGGCAGAAGAGTTGAAATGTCTGCAGTCTGGCCCAATGTCGGTTTAAATGCCAGTGGCAATGACATGACTGCGCATTGATAGTCGCGCACAACGCCACTGGCTGTTTATATGGACAATAAGCTGTCGTTTATCATCAACCAGTTATTCCAAATAATCCTCTTCCAATATGCCATGCCTGGCTAATATTCTTCTCATTTCTTGATTCATGATTCGTAATGCGTCGTTTTCCCTGCATAACTTCTCGTTTTCTTACCTGATCTTTTCCTTTATTTCAGGAGTTATTGCGTTTTTATTTGAATTCATATTTTCCCTTCTTTCTTACCCATACAATTAGAATGCGTATTTTTTCATTTTTGAAGGAAAGGGATGGAGAATCCTCTCCATCCCTTTCCCTGATGCTTATTTTATTTTGGATAACTACCTTGTAAATGTCTCTTTCCCGCAGATTGAGGCGAATTGCTTCATCCACGATGATGTACCAATTACAATCCAACTCAATCCTGCACGGAATTGTAGCCTCCCCAATGATTAATTCAAAGCACTCGCCACAATGAAGACCGTACATGCGACCATTCAATTCGGTTGTGTGCAGTCCTTATGCATCCGCATTTAAAGGTTCTCCAATCCGTATGGATGGGGGGATGGTACCGACTATTTTCTAAAATTTCCCTATTACCTAAACTATTAAGTAAAACAAACATCCAACAATAGGATGCTCAAATATTATAGAATTGGTGTTTCTTATTTCCTTTCATATCCACAAAAGTCGTAATGCTTGAATGAGGATCCTTTCATCACCAAGTTATAGCCCATGCCGGGTGCACATAAAAGAATCCATTTCAAGAAAGATGGATCAAAATGGATTCTTTAGTTCGAGGATGGCAAAAATAATATGTGCATATATTTTATTTTTGATAACAATTCGCATATAATTTAAATAAGGACGGTGATTGAATTGAGTTTAACAGATAAAAATTTCAACACCTATGAAGAATTCAAAAAGAAACAACAACAAACAGATAAAATATTGGAATATATTGACGGAATTATTTACATGTCCCCGTCTCCAAGCATAAAACATCAAAGGATATCGTCTTTTCTTCACGGAGAACTCCATCATTTATTAAAAAATAGTGGTTGTGAAGTGTTTTCAGCACCAACGGATGTAATGTTTGAACAAAACGAGAATAATAGTAATAAAAATAAAATGGTGGTTCCGGACTTATTTGTGACATGTAATCCTGAAAACTTCACTGAAAATGAATATGTCGGAGCACCAGAATTTATCATTGAAATATTAAGTCCATCAAATAAATCTCACGACTTAGTAAGAAAGTTAAATCTTTATATGGAATATGGAGTTAAGGAATATTGGATTGTTGATCCAATGGAAAAACGCATAATGATTTATACACTTGATGAAAATGAAGAGGTGCAATTTGATTTAGTCAACGAGAACGAGAAAGCGACTTCAAGACTCTTTGAAAACTTTGAAATTGAAACTAAAAATTTGTTTTTTGATTAAATAACAAAAGTTGCCAAACAACAGGAAAATCTTGCTGCTGTTTGGTAATTGTTCCATCGTGCCGTGGTCATGATAAAGCGAAACGACTTCATCGGCGCTGATGTCAAGGGAGACCTAGATTGAATCGATATCCAGTGCATATTGGTAAAAAGGTTCTTTCCTGAATTCCTCCACAAAACACCGTCCGCTTCTGCGTATAAAAATTCCCCTTTTTTCCCTTCAGGCAAAGACGCTGCTTCTTCCAGATCATTTACGATTCTTCATCTGCTTTCGCCTGTGCTTTTCCAACTTGTTTTACAATAGTTCCAACTGTTGTATGACTGATATTTACGGCTGTCCATTCTTTTAAGACTCGTGCGGTTTCCCGATAAGTACATTCGCTTGCCAACTCGGCTACTTTCAATTCCACTAATGAACTTTGCCGTTGATATTTCCTTAGTCCAATCCATTCATCAAAGCAATAATGCGGTTTTCCCTCCGTATCATGCATAAGGGTATGCGTAAATTCGACAAGGCCAAAGATAAATTGAATACGCTTGCGGTCATTCCTTTCCACTGTCCAGCCCAGTTCCTGTTTCTTTTGTGTCATAACGTTATTCAAACGTGTAAATACCTCCCCCAACAGGAAAGCAAATACTTCATACATGTATAGTTGAATGCGCTCTTCGGGGGGGTATCTCCGGTATATCATTGGCTTTTTATACACGCTATGCACGCAAGTTGCTCGATTTTTATTCATCCGTTGTTGGCTGGGCTATGCTAATTACTGGATTATGCATGAATGTCATTCATCATCCTATATGGGAAGTTGAAACACTTGATGGTCTTTAGTAACTGTAATTGTATTAGGCTTTACGATTGTATTCGGTACAACACTAGCCTTTAGGATGTTTATCAATAGTTTGAAGTATCTTGAAGCGAAGGAAACAACATTTTTGGGATAAAGAAAATCATATAGTATTGCAAAAAAGCTATTTTGTATATTGGACAATTTTTTATCATTTCTTTTTTGCTAACGATAAATAAACAAAAAGCACTAAAATGAAAATGATTCCTACGATCTGCATCCGATTTCCCTGCTGTATATTCACTTGTTACCAATTTGGACATTGATTTATCATATAAAGAGGTAATTGCGATGTCTCAAACTTCAAGCAGGACATAGGATTGAGGATTACGCAAAATTAATTTTCCCCCAA
>NZ_JAROCA010000082.1 GCF_030732005.1 Tigheibacillus jepli
CAATACACTTCAGCATAATGTAATGAAAACCGGAGAAAAACAGCGATATTTTGAGAAAACAAAAGTATATTGAGGGAAGAGAATGAGATTTAAATCCAATAAAGTAAATGGAAGAAGCAGGGTGATGAATAATGAGTAGAGTTGAACAAGCAATATTCACCAATATGTGCATGATTCAAGATGCATATGGAAGAGTGCTAGTCCAGGATAGATTGAACCCGGATTGGCCGGGCGTTACTTTTCCTGGGGGTCATGTGGAAAAGGGAGAATCTTTTTTAGACTCGGTTATTCGGGAAGTGTACGAAGAAACGGGGCTGACGATTAAAACGCCGCAACTTTGCGGGATCAAGCAATTCCAAACATTACAAAATGAGCGTTATGTCGTCTTGCTTTACAAAACAGGTCAATTCGAAGGTGAACTGCGACCTTCCAAAGAGGGAAACGTGTTCTGGATTGCCAGGGAGGAATTAAACAATTATACGTTAGCCGGCGATTTTGAGAAGATGCTGCAAGTATTTGAAACCGACAGCCTTAGCGAATGTTACTATCAGGGAAAAGACGAATCATTAAGCGCGCAGCTGCTTTAAAAATTGGGAGAGAAATGGTAAGGAAATAAATGAGAAACCACACAATATAAGTGCTGGCATCGAATACGATCACTGACAAGGTTTATTAGGATCTGGAGCGACTTTCTCGCTTTTGGAGCGACTTTTCCTTTTCTCGAGCGGCTTGCACCCATTTGGAGCGACTTTGCCTGTTTTGTGAGCGACTTTCTTGGATCTGGAGCGACTTTCTCGCTTTTGGAGCGACTTTCCCTTTTCTCGAGCGGCTTGCACTCACTTGGAGCGACTTTTTAGCTTTCGTGGGCGACTTTCTTGGATCTGGAGCGACTTTCTCGCTTTTGGAGCGACTTTCCCTTTTCTCGAGCGGCTTGCACCCATTTGGAGCGACTTTTGGCTTTCGCGAGCGACTTTTGCTGCAAATGGAGCGACTTTGCCTGTTTTGTGAGCGACTTTCTTGGATCTGGAGCGACTTTCTCTTGTCTCGAGCGACTTGCACCAGCTTCGAGCGACTTTTTCCAGTCTCGAGCGGGTTACACCCCATTTCGAGCGACTTTGCCTTTCTCGGAGCAACTTTCTCTTGTCTCGAGCGGCTTGCACCAGCTTAACAGTGACTTTCCCGCCACTAGGAGCAATTCCCCCTCAAACGAATTGCATCAATTTCGCGTAGCCGAGCCACCCAGACTTAAAGACGGTCTTATACTATATACAGACCAGCCTTTCCAGTTACAATCGACACACCCAATAAACACTTTAAGCAGGCGCTTGCACTTTTTTACTAAAAATCCTAAAACCTACCACTTCCATTTCGCGACAAAACCATCCGAATCCGTAGACAGAACCAATCCCGCAATTTACAATAGAAATAAGTCGAAATTTGCAGGTGAATCCATGAATACACAAGTTTTTAAAAAAATAACCGAAGCAGGCTATCTGACAGCAGAAAAAGCTTGGAGCTACCGGGCTATTTTACGTTATTTTTATATACAGCATGAACGGATGCGGGAATTTCTATTTCCAGAAGAAATTTTCGCCCATTTGAAAGAACAGGAAGCGTTTGCCGATTATACGATGGAACAGTTGCACTTGGACCTTGCACAGCTTGTACAATGGAACAACTTGATCGCCCGACAGGAAACGGGTCGGGCCCATACGATTGAAGAGTTCAAGAAGAAACGATTTCGTTACCAATCGACACCATATACCATCGAATTTGAGCGAATGCTGGTGCAAATGGAAAAAGGCGGAGAGGTTTTCGGCGGTTCGTTGGAGAAAAAAGAATTCGAACGGCTTTACCAGTCGCTGCAGGAAATCGAGAGTATTGTAAAAAACGGCGCTATGCCGGCCGTGGACGAATGCGCGCAAATTTGGAATGACGTGTTTACCTATTTTAGTTCCATTTCCAAAAACACATCTGATTATATTGCACATATCAACAGCGAGGAAGCGGAGGAGCGCATGCAAACGGAGGCTTTCCTTGTTTTTAAAGATCAGTTCACGACCTATTTGCGCGATTTTATTATCGGATTGCAGCACACGGCGTTAAAAATTCAGCAATTGCTCCGGTCGGTGGACAAAGCAAAACTGTTTCCCTTTGTTGAACAGGTGGTCGCCCATCAGCAAAACGTACCGCGTTTTGAGGATCTTGGTTTGGATGAAAAGGAATTGTTAAGCGAGCAGCTGGAAAAATGGATTACATTAAAAACATGGTTCTTGGGAAATGAATTTCGTGTGAGTGAACTGGACAGTTTGCAGGAACGCACAAATGAAGAAATTCGACGAATCACAAGAGCTGTACAGCGGCTTGGGGAACGGCATCAATATTTCCGAAGCAGAAAGAAAGATTATCTGCATTTGGCCAAATGGTTTGATTCCATGGAGAATGTCGATGAGGCACACCGATTGGCGGCAGTTGCCTTTGGCCTCTCTCATACAAGGCATCTATACAGCGACCAGGTCCCAACCGATGACATTTACACAGATGTTTGGGAGGAAACCCCCATTACGCATGAGACGAAACCGCGAATCCGTAATTACCGGGAGAAAACACGCCCGGGTGCGGTAGTCAACCAAAAACAGAAAAAAGAAGCGATGAAACAGGCATATCTACAGGAAAAATTTGCTGAACAAGAGGCATTGGAAAAATATATGCAGGGCAATGAGATACGTTTGGATGGGCTGACAGAAGTCCAACCGCATATTCGCAAAATGTTACTGGGTTGGGTTGGCAAAGCCATGGCAAAAAAGGACCGGACATTTAAAACGGAACATGGTCGTACCGTCAAAGTTATTGTTTCCAGGGATAAAAGAGTGGTACTTCATGCAACTGATGGGGATATGGAAATGCCTGCGATGGTCTTTCAATTTCTTGACGAATTGCCAGTGGGATAGCTATTTAAGCCTGCCAAATACTTATAGATTTTGAGGTGAATCCCAAGTGGAGACGAATCAATTTGATGAAAAAGCACGTATCGCATTTCGGGCTTTGATGGAAAAATTTTGGGTGCTTAGAGCCGATGAGCCGCAACTTTATCAGTTAATCCGTGAACGAGAGAAGGTGCTCAAGCGATATATAACAGAAAAATTTGGCTTTGACTTAATCGTACATCAGCACTTTATCAAACTGGAAAAACTGCCGGTGAAAGCCAAAAGTTGGATGGGTATGAAGGAATTTACGGAACCGCTGGACTATGCGCTATTTTGCTGCGCGCTTGCGTTTACAGAAAGCCGTACGGTCGATGAACAGTTTTTGCTCTCGGAGATTTGCGAGGATATCAAAGATATGTACCCGGGAGAATTTCCGATCGACTGGACGAATTACAATCAGCGAAGATCCCTTGTTCGTGTGATCAAACAATTGGAAAAGCTGTCCATCTTGCACGTTGTAGAAGGTGAAATTGAACAATTTTCAATGGATGAACAACAGGAAGTACTGTATGAAGTAACCATCTATGCACGTTATTTTATGCGATCTTATCCGAAAGATTTGTTTGAATATGACACAATAGAAGCAATTTTGGCCAGCGAGTGGGAGCGGCAAACAGATGATGCACGGAGGAAACGGGTTTATCGCAGGTTGTTTACATCCCCTGTCGTTTATCGTGAAAATGAAGAAGACGCAGATTTTGATTACATTCGCAAATATCGCCATCGCTTGCGGGACGATCTGGAAGAACATTCCGGGTATCGGTTGGAAATTTTTAAAAATGCTGCGATGCTTGTTTCCGAGGAGAAAAAGCAGGAATTGACGCTCTTTCCGGATCAAAAGGCAATCATGGATGTGGCACTGCACTTTGCCGCCTTTTTACGCAAGCATCAGGAGACGTACCCGCCGGATGCATTTGGAAGAATCCAGCTGTCTGAAGTGACACTGGCAAATCTCATGCAAGAGCTGCATCAGCAATATGCCAAGGGGTGGAGCAAGCAATATCGGGAAGGCTCCATCAAATCAACGACGCAAGAGCTGATTGCGTTGTTGAAAGAATGGGAGATGCTCAAGCGGGATATGTTTACAAACAATTACGTCATCATGCCTTTGGTTGGCAGGTTCGCCGGGGTTTACCCAAAGGATTTTTTGAACAAGGAGGCTGCGTCTAATGAATAAAGCGCAAAAATGGCAAATGAATCGCGCAGGTTTGTTCAATTTCTGGTACTACGACAACGAGATTTTTGATTTTGCAGATGGCAAACTGCTATTGCGCGGCAGCAATGGATCCGGTAAATCGGTTACGATGCAAAGTATTTTGCCGGTACTTCTGGATGGTCGCAAAACACCGGACCGACTCGATCCATTTGGTTCCAAAGCAAGAAAGATGGAGGACTATTTGCTTGGCGAAAAAGGTATTGTTGATCGTGATGAACGAACAGGATACCTATTTCTTGAATACAAGCGTGAGGACACAAACCAGTATATAACAACTGGTATTGGCATGCAGGCAAGACGCAACAAGGGAATCAATTCCTGGTATTTTGTTATCACGGATAATCGCCGTATCGGTATCGATTTCTTGTTGTACGAAACAGAAACACATGCCGGTGAAAAACAACAAATACCGCTGTCTCGCGTGCAGCTGGAAAACCGTATTGCCACAGGAGGACAAGTTGTGCGTACGGCAAATGACTATAAGGAACTGGTCAATAAATATATTTTTGGTTTTGAAACAATCGAAGCATACGATGATTTGATCAAACTTCTGATTCAGCTGCGCAGCCCAAAGCTGTCCAAGGATTTTAAACCGACTGTCATTTATGAAATTCTGGAAGCAGCCTTGCCTCCACTTACAGATGACGATTTGCGCCATCTTTCCGATACGATCGAACACATGGACCAGACAAAACAGCAGATTGAACAGCTCCAGCGAGAACGACAGGCACTGGATAAATTAATCAAACGCTACGATATGTATAATGCTTATCAAATTGCCGAGAAGGCCCATGAATACCTTAAAACGAAAAAACGCTTTGTAAAAGAAGAGCAACTTATACAAGAAAAGCGAACCAAGGAAAAGCAACTGGGAGAAGTCATTGAAAAATTGCAAACAAGAAGCCGTGAACTTGAGCAAACAATTGACGTGCTGGAACAAAAGCAAGAACGGTTGAAGAATCATGAAGTCTGGGATATGGAAAAGCTGCGTATGGAGGAAGAAAAAAAGTACGCTGAGCTTGAGACGGACATTTCCAGAAAAGACGATCAGTTAACAGAGAAAAAACGCCAGGAATTGCACACAAAAGAAACACTTGCGACATTGGAAAATGATTTGGATGTCCATGAACAAGCAATGAATGATATGTTGGAAGATTTGCAGGCAGATGCCCAAGACGCGGATTTTTCCGACCATGCACTGAATGAGCATGATTTTAATCGCAACAGGAAGGAACTGTTTGATTTCACGGTATGGAAACAGGAAACGGAAAAACATTATGAAAAACTGGAAAAGGCTGGCGAACAACTGCGCACATATGAACAATTGAAAAATCAGGTAATTGATTTTCAAAAGCGCATCGCCGATGTCAATCAGGAAATGGACAAGTCAAGGCAAGAGGAAAAGGATTGGCTGCAGATTTTTGAAAATGATAAGCAGGAAAAGCTGTCCGAGATCTATCAATGGACGAAGCAATTTGACTTTTTCCGAGTAGAAGAGGCAATATTGCAAGGTACCGCACGCAAGATGGATGTACTTTATGAAAAAAATTCATATGAGGATATTCGCGGACCTTTCATTCAAATCAACCAGGATTTTCAAATGCGAGTCAATGAATCGATTGCCAACAAAAAAGGTGAGCTGAATAGACTGGAAGACGAATTGGCAGTAAAAAAAGCGGAATTGGCCATATGGCAGGAAAAACGTGATCCCGAGCCGCCTTTTCAACAAGAGCAAACGCGTCAAGCGCGGCAAATGCTGCTTGAAAATGATGCTGCTTTTATCCCATTTTATGAGGCGGTTGAGTTCCAGGAATTCGTACCTGAGGATATTAGAAAACGCATTGAAGCGGCGTTGCTGGATGCAGGCATGCTCGATGCCTTGATCGCAACAGGCGACACGCCAATTGTCCATGACCGCGTCATTCAGCCAAATCCGAATATGATGGCACATACATTGGCCGATTACCTTGTTCCGGACGTATCTGCCGATTCCGGAATTTCACCTGCCATGATTGATGATGTATTGCGCAGTGTACGTGTAGAAGACGATGAGATGGATGCGGGATTAGTCATCCAGGAAAACGGAACCTATCGCATCGGATTGTTGCAAGGTCATGCGGTTGAAGTAGAGGCAGTTCGTTTTATCGGTAAAAATGCCCGGAAACGTTATCGCCAGCAACAGATTGCTGCCATCGAACAAGAAATTGACGTGCTCGAAGCGAATCAAAAAGAAATTAGCGATAAAATCAATTTGCTGACAAGAAAAATTGCATCTGCCAAGGATGCTATGAATCAGTTTCCGGATGAGAAGGATTTGCAGGAAGGTTTTCATCAAATCAAAGAGAAACGCTTCGAAATTGTACGCCTTGGCAAGGAATTACAGCGTTTGGACGCGGAACTTCAGACGAAAAATCATGCATTTGCACAGGTTAAGCGCAATCTGGACGACTTGACGCGTGATCTCAATATTGCCCTTACTTACGAGGCTTATATGCAGGCAAAACATATCATGCACAGCTACGAGAAAAAGCTGAGTACGTTAATCACAAAGCATACAAGTTTTTGCCATTTGCGGGAACGGCTAGTGCATGAGAATAACCGTATGGAAGAGTTGATGGCAGAGGTTGATGATCTGCAGGGCGAATTAAACATGCTTGAAGATAAAAAGATTCGAGTTGCCAGAAATATGGAGGAAATGGAAAAACAGCTTGCCGCGCATGGTGTAGAAGACATTCGCAAGCAAATTCAAGAAGTACAGCAAGATTTGCAGGCTTCCAAAGAGGAATTGGATTTGAACAAGGAAACCGTTCCGGAAAAGAAATCAGCCAGGTCGGTTTTGCTGCAGGAAATCGATCGGCAGCAGCAAAAGGCGGACTTTTTGAAAAAAATGGCTAATGCATGGCTGCAGGTCTTTATAACAGAGGTCGATTATGGATTCACCCGTCTTCCGGATGAATTGCAAACAAATGAGCAGCGCGCATCATGGGTAGAGAAAACGTACAAAGAAGTATTGCAGGAAAAGGATCCTTCCAAAGTAAACGAACAATTGACAAAAACGTTTTACGAACAGCAGTCCAATTTAATGGAATACCGTATGGATGATACGCAGACAGCAGTTACTCCTTTAGATTGGATGGATGCTGATTTTTCGGAAGAACAGCGTATTGAAATAAACGATTGGAAACAGAAAGCGAAACGACGAATCGTCCAGCTCGATTTTCAGGGGCAGCGGGTCAGTCCGTATTATGTATTGGAAATGGTGGAAAAAGATCAGCTTCGACAGCAAAATCTTCTCGATGACCAGGACCGCAAGCTATATGAGGAAATTTTATTCGACTCTGTCGGCAAAAAATTGCGCAGCCGTATTGCCCGTGCGCAAAAATGGACGGAAAAAATGGACAAACTGATGGCAGAAAGTGATTCATCGTCCGGCCTATCGTTTTCGATCAAATGGAAGCCGCGGACAGCGGAGACCGAAGCGGAAATGGATACGAAAGAATTGGTTGATTTGCTCCGGCGCGATCCACGTTTGCTGAAAGAAGAAGATATCAATCAGGTGATCGACCATTTCCGTTCCAAGATTGAACGTGCCAAGGAATTGGTAGAACTAAAAGGAGAGGGCAGCACGCTGCTGCAAGTATTGAAAGAAGTGCTTGACTATCGTTACTGGTTTTCATTTGTACTGTCGTTTAAACGGGAAGGTGAGCCAAAACGAGAATTAACCGATCACGCCTTCTTCCAATTCAGTGGCGGTGAGAAAGCGATGGCCATGTATATTCCGTTGTTCACAGCATGTTATTCACGGTATTCGGAAGCGGCTCAGACAGCACCATATATCATATCTTTGGACGAGGCTTTTGCGGGTGTTGACGAAGACAATATCAGTGTCATGTTCCGCGTCGTAGAACAACTTGGATTTGATTATATGATGAACTCGCAAGTATTATGGGGTGATTATGATACCGTGTCTTCCTTGTCCGTGTGTGAACTTGTGCGCCCCAAAAACCAGGATTTTGTTACAGTCATCAGGTATTATTGGGATGGCAGCAAACGATCATTGGTGGTGGAGGATATGGAAGATCCGGCTGAAAAATCGGTAGAAGAACCGATGAAAATATAATGCTGGCCAGGCGCATAGAATGAAAGCATTATTGTGCCTGCTTGGAGTGAACAATCATACCGGTAGTGGCCATGTCCGCTGCTGGTATGACATAGTGAGGGATTACGAATGGGACATGTACGTGAAGCATTGGCATACTTCAAAAGTGAGCGGGTGTATCAGCAACTGTTTTGGCAAATGCGAAAAAAATATGAATCAATCGGACGCATTGGTGGGACTGTGTCCACAAAATTGTTTTCGATGGAAGAACTTCGGGTGATCAGCGCTTTTTTTGGCATGCCTGTTGAAAAATTGGCTGCCAAATCTTCCATTTCCATCAAGGCATTTGAGCAGCAACTGCAGGCAACCAGATTTGACGGTATCAGTTTAAAAGAATTGCTTGAGGCATATTTTGGTGAGGAGCTTATTTCCAAAAAACAAATCAAGCTTAATAGACAAGCGGAAATACAGGAATTTATTAACGAGCTAAAAGAAAAACACACTATACTCAAGTTCTGGTTCGATTATCTAGCGAAGAGAAATGCTGACAGCAGATGGATTTTGCGTTTGGCAGAAACCGACAAAAAGGTGTTTGAGGACTGGACATGCAAGCTTGCACTTGCAATATCTGCGTTACCTGTGGTGGCCGAGCGCTTGCCCATGTTTGCCCAACGCATCACGGCCGACCCGCATGCATTCGATTTGAATGAAAACCTTGGCAAATTGCTGCTGCATGTCTTGGCTGTCCATTCTTCCAAAATGGAAGATGGCGCAATTGTCATGCCAACAAGCACGGAAGATGTCAATGAATTGTTGCAAGAATATCATATTTACCGCGATGATTTATTGAATTTCGTAACTTGCGCAGGATTTTTGGCCGAGAACGCAGATGGTTCTGTACACCCGGTGTGGCAGGCGGCAACAAAGACGCACACTGTCTTGAACATGCCGCTTCGTGAAATCACTACACTGGCCAGAATCTATCCCTGGCAAGGGAAACATGTCTGGCTGGTGGAAAATTCGGGTGTTTGTGCCAGTATTCTTGATCAAGTGCCTTCCATTCCAATCATTTCGACGAATGGGCAATTCAAACTGGCGGCTTTGTTAATGATGGATTTAATGGTCAAGGAAGGCTGTACATTGCACTACGCAGGAGATTTCGACCCGGAAGGACTGCACATGGCCCAGCGGCTGTTGGACAGATATCCTCAGAATGTGCAACTTTGGCGCATGGATGTGGAAAATTATCGGCAAAGCAGACCGTCCAAGCAGCTTCGTGTGGAAAGACTGGAAAAGCTGCACGGAATTACAAATGAAAATTTACTTGGGATTGCTTCGGAAATGATTGAGGTGAAAAAAGCAGCTTATCAGGAGGCATTGGTTGATTGGATGGTAGCGGATGTGAAGGCTTGCGTGTGAAATGATTTTTATCATTGATTTCCGCACTTGGGGATGCATTTTTTTCCATAGAACTTTTGGTCAAAATTGACCGGGAAATTAACGGTTGCCGCTAGCTCTGTGATCGTGCAAAAAACGGGTTGCCCGGTTTTCTAACTTCCTTGGGATGGCTGGCCGCTGCAGCATAATATGAACATCATGCCGGCTGCCGCGCGGTTTTTCCCAATAGGGCTCTTGATACAGGAAAATGATTGCGCGCTTTTGCCATTTTCACAGACAACAAGAAATCATTTTATTTTTGTTCAGCTAATTTCATAATGTCATCTTTGTTTAGTTCTGTGATTTCGGCCACTTCATCAGTTGGCATTCCCATTTGTAAAAGTTTCTTGGCAACTTCTACTGCTTTTTCTTTTGCACCTTCTTCTATCCCTTTTTCCATCCCTTTTTCTATCCCTTCCTCTTCTGCCATCCGTAAATGCCTTTCGATACTCTCACCAAGTGGTGAAATCATTTTTTTCGCCTCCTTTGGTTTTGCTTGATTAATGATATCCTCCAGTTCTTTCCGCTTTTTATCCGAAAATTTTTTAGCCCAAGTTTCGGCAGTTTTTGAGAAAAACACCTCAAAAACTGCCTTTTGATGTTCAAAAGCGTTGATTTATCAA